>MIBK01000042.1:2751-19933 GCA_001829505.1 Spirochaetes bacterium RBG_16_67_19
TGCCTGCCCTTTTTCGCCGGGGAGCGCAGCCCCTGGTTCCGGGCGGACGCCCGCGCCGCCTTCGTGGGCCTGGGCTGGGAGCACGGGCGGGCCCACCTGGCCCGGGCCGTGCTGGAGGCGGTGGCCCTGCGCCTGGCCGACGTCTGGGACGCGCTGGCCATCGAGCCCCACGGGGAGCCGGCGCGCCTGGCCGGCGGCATCCTGCGCTCCCCGTTCTGGGCCCAGCTCCTGAGCGACGCACTGGGCGTTACGCTTGCCGCCGTGGAGGCGGCTGACGCCTCGGCGGCGGGCGCGGCGCTGCTGGCCCAGTCCGCGCTGGAGCCGGACCTGTCCCTTCAGGACCTGGTCGGGCGCATCCGGCCCGGCCGGCATTGGCGGCCGGATGCGGGCAATCATCAGACCTACCGCCGCCTGCTGGAGGAGTTCCGGGGGCTGTACCGCCGATTCGTTGACATCGGTCCGGCCCGCGGCTACTCTGACCAGGCTTGAGACTCAAGGCGTTTGCATTCGCGTCGCTCCTCGTCCTGACGGTGCCGCCCGGCGCGCCGGCCCAGGAGCAGCTTGCGGCGGACCTATCCGACCCGCTGCTCTACACCCTGCTGGAAATCTGCTCCCTGAAAGGCGCCCTCCCGCCGCTCTCGGTGGTGAAGCCATATCGTGCTGGAGAGGTGCGGCGGCTCCTGCAGGCGGCGCTCGACAACCCGGGGCGCCTTTCCCCCCGGGAGTTGTCCCTGCTGCGGCAGCTCCGGGACCGCCTGCCGCCAGCTTCCGCCAGCCTGGCCAGGGCGCAAGTCGAAATGGAATCCGCTTTCCGCGCCAACCTGAGCGCGCCTGGCGCCCTGCATTGGGTAAACCAAGTCAGGGGAAGCCTGCGCGGCTCCCTGGGCGGCGCGTTGGCCTACGACCTGAACCTGGGCCTGTTTTTCGACACCGTCGATCCGGAGGCCTTCGTCCCCTACGCCTTCAGCAAGGAATGGGACGGCTTCCACGTCTGGGCGGAGGACGGGGAGGTGGACTACTCGGATGGAATCTCGTCGCCCGGCTTCAGCTTCAGCAGCCTGCCGGCGCTTTCCCTGGACTTGTGGGACTCCCGGATCAACCTGCACTTGAGCCGCTACAGGCGCCAGTGGGGCTTGGGGGAAGGGAGCCTGAGCCTATCGGGCACCGCCCGGCCGATCATTGCCTTTGCCGGCAGCGTGGAACCCGCCCCGCGCTGGAGGTTCCATTTTCTCGACGGCACGCTGGGCGATTGGAGCGATTCACAGCACGAGCAGAAGATGCTCTCCATCCACCGCCTGGAGTGGTTTCCCAGGGATTGGCTGTACCTGTCGCCCTGGGAGAGCGTGGTTTATGCCAAGCGCCTGGAGCTGTCCTACCTCAATCCGATCGGGTCGTACTACGTGGGCCAGCAGATCAACGGCGATCTGGACAACGTCGCCTTCGGCGGGGAGGCGGCTGTCACCATCCGTCCCTACTTCCGCCTGTACTTCTCCCTGTTCGTGGACGAGATCGTGCTGGTGCCCCTGAGCCGGCTGTTCACTCGACCCGAAAACCAGTTCGCCTGGCAGGCTGGACTCAAGATCCCCATCCCTTGGCTACCGTTCGCCTTGCTGACCCTGCAATACACGAAGATCGAGCCGTATTGCTACACCCACTACGAACAGACCGTGCCCATGTACACCCAGCCGGTCAACATCAACTACGCCCACGACGGAGAGAACATGGGATACCACCTGCCGCCGAACTCCGACGAGCTGCTGCTGCGCCTCTTCACCCATCCGGCGGACGGCCTGGAGCTCACCGCTCAGTACCAGCTCATCCGCCATGGGGACGGAGACCATCCGGCGCAAATCGAGGGAGACATCGATAGCCCGATCTACCCCGCGGACCTGCAGGCAGGCCTGTATCGGGAGAAGGACTTCCTCCACGACGGCATCTACGAATGGATCCACGCGCTCACCGTTGGCGCGGGTTACCGCTTCAAGGGCGCGCCGCTGAAAGCCTGGGCGAAGTATAGCTTCGTGCACGCGGCCAACTACGACAACAGCCCTGGTAAAACCGTGATAAAGAACCTGGTGGGATTGGGGTTGAGCTGGTCATCCAGCGTGGGCCGGCCGTAGCCGAAAGCCGGCTTCAGAACAGCTGGAGCAAATCAGAGCCTGAAATCGACTCCAATGGCGAAGCAATAGACCGAGTAATCGCCCGGCTCCTGGGACAGCTCCCGGCCGTAGTAGGCCAGGTCCAGGGTCAGGAAGGAGAGGTCCAGCCCGAAGCCGAAGCTCGGCAACAGCTGATAGAAGCCCGCCCGGAGGCTGATGATTTCCAGCAGCTTCATTTCCAGGCCCAGGCCGATGTGCAGCCAGGGGTTGGTCGCCCCTGCGGGATACGTCACGAAATCGAAGATGTTGTGATAATCGGCCAGAAACAGCATGTCGCTGATCATCCTGTTCAGCCGGCTCAGAGGGGGACGGAGCATGATCCCAGCAGAAAGATCCAGAGGCAGCACATTGTAGGAGGGTGAGGAAGGGGAGCCCGCCAGGTAGTCCTGGAAGGATCCAAAGACGCGAATCTGTTCGACGGACAGATTGCGCCCGGCTACGCCCGCGGCAAACCAGTCCTTGTATGCGTAGCGCAAGCCAAACTCGATTCCGGCGCCCTGCGCGCTCTGGTAGAAGTCGGAGTTGCTCAGCATGCTCAGCAAATCCGTCGACCCCTGGAAAACCTCCCGGATATCGGTGAAACTGCGGGTTCGCCCGGCCGCGAAAAGCACCAGCGAAAGTCCCAAATCAAGAGTGCTGGGCGACCCGGCGCCCAGAGGAATGCGAAAACTGCGCCCCCCGACCAGCAACAGGGTTTCCTCGATCACCTGCGAGACTGAGGGGACGGGCAATTCTTGGCTGGTGAAGCGGAGGTTCGAGGTGCCGAAAAGCCCGAAGCCCCATCCCTTTCCGATGTAGCTCAATGAGATCGGACCCAGCAAGTCTGCCGTGCCGCTGCGCACGCCGGTTATGCTGGGGCTTGCCCCGCTGAACATCTCCCCCGCGATCTCGGCGGCCGATTCGTACAGGCTGAGGGAGGCCTGAGTAAGCATGAACAGGGGCTCCACGGACCGGAATCCGGCTGGATTGCTGAAGAGGGTGCTTTCATCGTCTGCCAGGGCACAATGCAGCCCCCCCAGGGCGGCGGCCCGGGTCGAACGGGAGACCTCGAAGAAATCGAAGAAGGCGCCTTCCCAGGAGAAAAGGCTTGCCGGTAGCGCGAAACCTACGGCTAAGAGAAAAGCAGATAATCTGAGCTTCAACCCTCGCCCCCAACAACCCATATTTCGCCCAATAGGCCTATCGACACCAATATAGAATTCTATTTAACATTAAATCTTACACCCAATAGCCTGCGAAATCAATGCTCCGCCTTGCCGCACCTGCCGCGGCCCATGATCGCCTGCCACAACACCAATGGCGCGAAGGGCAGGCCTTCGATGAAATATCTTCGAAAAAGCCTTCTAGGCTCCAAGCGGAAACGGTGCAGCCATTCCAACCCGCTCCTGCACATCCAAGCCGGCGCTCTTTGGACGCGGCCGCTGCATAGGTCAAAGGCGGCGCCGACGCCTACGGCCACCTTCACCTCCAGTCGCCCCAGGTTGTCATGGATCCACTTTTCTTGTTTGGAGGCTCCCAGGCCTACCCATAGCACATCCGGCCTGGACAGGTTGATCCGGCGGACGATGTCCTGGTTCACCTCTGGAGGAAAATCCCTGCCAAAGGGAGGCGAGCAGGTGCCCACGATCTTCAGCTTCGGGTTCAGGCGCCTCAACTCCCGCGCCAGCTCCTCCGGAACGCCCGGCTGCCCGCCCATGAAAAAAAAGGAATAGCCCTTGGCCGCCGCCAGCTTCGAGAACTTCAGCAAGAAATCCGCCCCAGCCACACGCCCCGGGATCGGGCGGCCCAGAAGCCGGGAAGCCCAAACAAGAGGCATGCCATCCGGGAGCACCACAGTTGCCTGGTTCAGGATGAGCCGGAATGCTGCATCCCTGCGAGCGGTCATCACTGAGCTGACCGGAACGACGGCCACCTGGTGCTTCCCCCCTCGCAGCAACCCCTCCACCCGAGCCGCCGCCATCGCCAGGTCCACGCGGCTAACCTCGCAGCCCAGGATGTCGACTTTGTCCGACCCGGAGTTCTTCACGATCGTTCCTGAGAGCCGCCGTCCGCGATCACCCGCTCATAAATCGCTATCAGCAAATCATAATTCCTCTGCTCAGTGTATTTTTCCAAGTATTCGTCCCGCGCCGCCTCGCGCATGGCAGCAAGCTCAGCCGGACGAGAGCGCAGCCGGTAGATCTTCGCCACCAGGTCTTCAGGATCATTCGGACGGAAAAGCAGGCCGGTTCGGCCATCCTGAATCAAGGAAACCAGCGCCCCGATCCGGCTGCCCACCACCGGCAAGCCGGTGGAATACGCCTCGATGAGAGCCATGGGCAGCCCTTCGTACCAAACGGAGGGCAGAATGAGAAAGTCGGCCTCCTTCATGAGCGCAATGACCGCTTCCTTCGGCTTGAATCCCAAGTATTGCACTCCGGGCAAACGCTGGCTCTGAAGGCGAGCCGCCAGCGGTCCGCTGCCCACGATCTTCAGTATCCCGCTTTGTCGCGCTTTCTCCCAGGCCTGGAGAAGCACATCCAGGCCTTTCTCGGGCGACAACCGTCCCACGTACAAGCTGAAGCCGCCTCCTCCCTTGCCCGCTCCAGGGTCCGGACTCGTAAAATTGGGTTTGACAACGATTTTTCCCTCCGGTACGCCCCCTTCCGCAAATTTTCCCTTGGCGAACTCGGTGAGGGCAATGAAGCACCCCACTTTCTCTCGCCACGTTCTCCGGACGCGGTGGTGCTGCACCATGCGGGCGACGGCCAGCGTGCCCAGCCAAGAGCCGCGGTAGCAACGGTGCGAGACGGCGCGGTAGGCAGAAGCTTGAACGCATTCTTCGCAGATGGCTTTCCCCCGCTTCAGCAACGCGCCGGGACATATGATCCGATAATTGTGAAGTGTTTGGACCACTGGAACACCGATTTCTTGGCAGGCATCATATACCGAAGGGGTGACCAGAGGGAAAAAGTTGTGGACGTGGACCAGATTCGGCCGATGGGCGGCCAATAGCCGGCTTATTCTCGCCCTGCTTGTCCGCGAATACCTCGCCCGCCAGGCAGTCCTCAGTCTCCGCCAGCCGCTGTTGATTTCCCTGTTGGAATACAGAATGCTCTGGACTTCATGACCGCGGGCTGCCAGCATGGCGATTTCGTTCCTGGCCTCTTCCTCTTCGCCTCCGGGTTGCTGATACTCGTTGTTGATAAAGACTATCCTCATCATGATTGGCCGTGGCCGGTGCCCCTCGTCCACTTTTCCCTGTCAGGAGTATACTTTATGATTGCCGTCACGAACAGAATGCCAGGCCAGGCTGCTCCGGACGATTTCGAACACTATCTCAGCGGACGTGCGCTCTACGGTGACGCGTTTGATGCGACGCGAATTGCCGAATGGTCGGCCGATGAGCAGGAGGGCTATGCCGAACTGGGGGCAAAGGACCGAGCCGCCTACCGATATGGGTATCGAGCTTTGAATGCCTTCCATGGCTTCCGGCATCTATCCGGCCTGGCCCTCAATCAGGTGCTCGGTTTCGGCGGCGCGCATGGTGAGGAACTGCTGCCTATCATTCGCCTTGCCAAGTCAGTAACCATCGTCGAACCGTCCCTGGCCTTTTTCAAAACCTCCTTGCACGGAGTCCCGGCGAAGTATATTCGGCCTGCACCCTCCGGCCAGCTCCTCCTTAAGGACGATTCGTTCGATTTGATCACTTGTTTCGGGGTGCTCCATCACATACCCAACGTCAGCTTTGTCTTCAGCGAGCTGGCGCGCGTGTTGAAACCGGGCGCCTACCTCTTGCTGCGCGAGCCCATCGTTTCCCTGGGCGATTGGCGGCTCGCCCGACGAGGCTTAACCAAGAGAGAACGAGGCATCCCGTTCGCGATTATGGGACGCATCGTTGAGGCCAGCGGACTAAAGATCATCAGGCAGGCCTTATGCGGGTTCCCACTGACCGCGCTATTGTCAAAAGTCACCGGAAGGTCGGCTTACAACAGCGCCTTGGCCACCAGGATTGATGCCCTGCTGTCCGCGGCGTTCTCCTGGAATGTCAACTATCACCCTCGTAATGCACTCCAGCGCCTGCGGCCGACGTCAGTGTTCCTGATTCTGCGAAAATAGCTCAACCGTCGACGCAGAAGGAGATTCCGATCCCTCCGCCAGGATACCAGTGGTCCTTCGGGACTTCCGGAAAAAACAGGAAACGCCGTCCGTTTTCCAACGAGAAGACTGCCAGCCTGTCGGTGACATGAGAATTATCGCTAAGGATTATCGCCTTCCTGCCAAGCTTGCCGCTGATGGTCTGGTATTCCTGGTATTCATATTCCGCCGAGTGATCGCTGTCATGGATGAATAGATCGATCGTGCCGCGGAACCGTTTCAAGCTCTGGATTGAATCACCGTACAGGATCTCCCCGAATCTCCGGTATTTTCGACACAACAGATATCCCGCCTCCCCGTTGATATCCGTGCCATAGTAGCGTCCATCGTACCCTTCCTCGCTGTTTCTGAGCAAGGCCGAACACAGCAGGACGGCTCCGAGACCTTTGTCGACGCCGGTTTCCAGAACCGCCCGCGGCTTCATTGCCCGGACCACCGCATACCAGCCCAATCTCCTTCCGAAAACGCAGCGCGGGTCCGCCGCGTAGGCCTGCCCGGGCTTCCTGGCCATCTCAATGACATGCCGTTGAAGCTCGAAATCGTTCCTGGCTTCCTGGAGGTAGCCATGGATCTCGGAGTATGTCTTTCTGGTGGCCACGGATAGGGCCCAGGCCAAGTATTGGATATTGAGATCCGTCAGATCATAGGTGAAATTGCTGTCCTCTCGCGAGCGAAATCCCCACTTCAGTATTTCCCAATACCTCCTGTTATAGTAGCTGGAGGCATAAAGGATTCTGGGAAGAAAGCGAACGATCGGCAGTCTCCGGACGCCGACAGGCAGGAATCTTTTCAAGAAGTTTTTCATGGCAGCGCGCTCCCTCGCCGCCCCTCCCGTGGGCGGCCTATGCTCAGACAATGCAGAATTCCACCCTTGAAGTTCCGCACCATCGCAGCTAGGGAATACTCCTGGCCGCTGGCCTTTGCCCCCGCGCTCAATCGAGCATGCAGCGATCGGTCGGTGAGAACCTCGACCACCGTGCCGGCAAAGGCGGATAGGCTCGGGCCGCACTTGAGCCCGTTCTTCCCATTCTCCAGATAGTCGATCTCGGGGCCGTGGTGGGGGATGTCGGTCGTGATGAAGGGCAAGCCACCAGCAAAAGCGTCGAGGATAGCCAGCCCGACGACCCCGGGATTCAGGAATACCTGCGCCAGTCTGAAGAAGGCCGCCTTCTGCTTCCCCACCTTGGCGCCCACGAAGTGGATCCCTTTCTCCCACTTTGAGAGGTCCTCGACTAATTCTCTTTCCGGACCTTCGCCGATGATGACCAGGTGGAACCAGGGTAGAAGTCGCCTTATTTCCACGGCCACCTGCAGGAGAAACGGAATTCTTTTCCCCCTATAGAGCCGGCCGCAGAATAGTCCGACGAGGCATTGCTCGTCCATCCCCAAATCGGTTCGCAGATGCTCCAATTCTTCGTCGCCGACCGAGGCAAGGGCTTCCTGAAAAGCAGCCAGGTCCAGGCTGTTCTGGGCTACCGTGATGATCCCTGCCTCAACACCTTGCGACCTCAAGTATTCCGCAGCACTGCTGGTATAGGCGAACCACCAATCCGGATGTTTGATCAACCTTTTTTTTGCCATCGCGGAGAGGCTATTCGGATTCCGCTGCTGACGGTGCCAACCATGGCCCCAATAGGCGACCTTCTTCAACCGCAGGCGAGAAAGCAGGAGCAGCAAGTAATTAATCAGATGCTTGTTGGCCTGTTCTACGATCACCAAGTCCGCAGTCAACACTCGTCTGAGTACAGGCTGCAACAGCAGTCGCCCTCCGAAGAAACGGAGGCTTCGTGCCTTCTTGCCGCAGCGGAGACTGCCATTGGTCCCAAGAGAGCCATAGGCCATAGCACCCGGCTGCTTTCCATAGGCCACCCGCAGATCCACATCTGCCTCGCGCAAGGCTTCACACAGCGCTTCAAGAAAGGGTACGCGGTAGTGCGGGACGAACTCCTGGATGATCAGCACTTGCTTCATCGCTGAAGGACCCCGTCATAAAGCAGCTCCAATGCGCTTGTCTGCCTGCGCAGATCAAACTTTTCGCGCACATACTCTCGTCCGCGCCTGCCCATTCGCTCCGCCAGCGGCACATCCGAAAGCAGCTGCTCAAGCCTTTCCGACAGAGCCAACTCATCCCTTTCCTCAACCAGGAAGCCTGTCTCACCGTTAAGCACCGCTTCCGGGATTCCCCCGTGTCTGGTGGCCACTACCGGCAGGCCGCAGGCCGAGGCTTCGTTGAAGGCTAGGCCGAGCGCCTCGCTGTCCCCGTTCTTGGCTTGCTGGCTGGGAAGGGCGAAGATCCTCGCGCCCTGCATCAATTCCACGATTCTTATCTGCCCCAGGGCTCCCAGAAACCTGACTTTTGAGCCGATACCCAAGGCTTCAGCCAGGCTGCGCAGTTCTGCGGTCAAAGGACCCGCACCCACTTGAAGGAGTGAAAGCGTCTGATGCTTGCGAGCCAGAATGGCAAAAGCCCGCAAGAGCACGTTGATCCCCTTTTTTGCCACGTGACGACCGACGCAAAGGATATACGGCTCATCGCTCTTGCCTTTCCCGGGCTGGAAAAGGTCCGTGTCTACTCCCAGGTAATGCCGGACTACTTTTGCCGCCGGGTAGCCCAGGCCCAGCAAGCGCCGGCGGATGAAGTCGGAAACCGCCAAGAAAAGAGCGCCTTGCCTCTTCAACGCCCCTTCGCCTGCCAGGAATTGCAGATCGGAGAGCTTCCCGGTGCCCAGCAATGAACGATGCCGTACCGTGCAATCAAAGCCGTGAAAAGTCACGATCAAGGGAATTCCGAGGCTGCGGGCCAGGGGCAGCGCGCACACCCCGTCGGGGCCGAAATGCGCGTGCAGCAGGTGCAGCTCCCGCAACCTGGGGTCGCTGCCGAAGCAGCCGGGCCAATGCGTGAGAGCGAATAGCACAGAGCGCAGGGAACCCGCACTTTCGGCGGTGAGCGCCAAGTGGTCGAGCTCTATCGGGCCTAGCTTCGTGCGCACCAGCAGCAAGGGCTTGTATCGGCTCATAGCCCCGGCTTGTCGGCCGATGAATGATTCAGAAGCCTGAGGGTAAGTCGTTCGGTAGATACCGATCCTGCGGGCGATTCTCGCTGGGCCGTTCAACTTCTGCTTCCACCACCCGGCCAAGGGCTTTGGCCAAAGCCAGCAATGTAAAGAACTGAGCCTGAAGAACGACTCCTTCATTTGCCGGCTCGAAGAAGTATACGCCTAGAAGCGCTATTTCGACAGCAAACAGGATGCGCGCCGCGTTTCCTTGAGAACCCTCAGGACCGCGCATGAGCTTCGAAAAGCTCTTCAGGGCCTTGCCGGCAAGGCTCAGATACAGGAGCAGCGCCGGAAAACCGAAATAAATAGCTTGGTTGATGTAGGTATTGTGGGCATTCGGATACGGGAAGTTCGAGTAATGCGCACTTAGCTCCATCATTTGCGCGAAACCATTCCCAAGGAACAGTATGAATGGATCGGTGACTATTGCCCTGATGCCGGTCTTCCACAGCTGGTATCTCGCAACCATCGTACCATACGGTCCCCCTCCCAATGCCCCGATACCATACAAAGTGATGCCTAGTATGCCAACAAACACAATGATGAGTCCGACAATCGTTCTTGCCCGCCCCAGGCGTTTGACAATGATGAGAATGCCAATTCCTATCAAAACCCAGGCAATGACCCCCTTGGCGTAAGTCCCGGCTAAATTGGCCCCTGTCAGAAGCAGCATCAGAGCGAATAGCGACTTCAGAGTAGGTTTGGCGCCGTTCCTCTGCAGAAGCAGACCTACCAGCAGAATCGCCATCGGCAGCAGGAAGATGGCGTAGCCGTTCGGGTGCAGAAAGAATCCCGTGGAAATGTTCAGGCCGGCCAACCTTCCCGAAAAATCGAGCTTATGGCCTCCAGTGCCGGCTAATTCAACGATCCGCGGGACTCCCAGCAACACCTGGGATATCCCAAGCCCCAGATTGAGGGCAGTCCCGCTCAGGATCGCCGCTACCAGCCCTTTGATAGCATTCCTGTTGACGATGCAGACGCTGACCAGCACATAGACTATCAAACTCGGCGCCAGGTCCTTATAGTAGCGCAAGGCATCGGCGGACCGGGTAAGGCTCGTCAGCGAGGCCAGGCCCGTCCAAATGAAGTACCAAATTGCCGCTTCATTCCCTCTATAGAGGACAACCGCCCTTCGGCCAAGCGCTTCCGGCTCCAGCGCGAACTTCCCTATCAGCAGACTCAAGGCCGCATAGGACAGCAGCTCGACCACGGTGAGACTCGGCAGCCCCGGAATTCCGGAAAAGAAGCGGTAGTCCAAGGTCAGTCCAAAAACGATCATCAAGGTAATGGCCTGGAGGGGGTCTTTCATTCTTTCAGGCCCCCTTCACCGCGCTGAATACGAAATGCCCGCAGAAAAGCAGCTTGAGCGCCGCTCTTCTTCGGGCCTCAAAGCCCATAATTCTGCTGACCGTCTCGAGGAACAAGTTCAGGGGGGACTCTCCTACGAACAGCCATGAGCCCGGCGCGATTCCGGCCAAGCCAGCCAATCTTCTGGCGATCAAGAAAAGGCCATCTACTCCCGGGCGAATACATATCTCGGACAAACCGGCATCTCGCAATAAGGTGGCGAATCCATATGGGGTGAAGTTGCAGACACTCCTCGAATGGAACGGTTCCAGCGCGGAACAGGAACCGACAAAGATTCCTGCTTTCTTCAACACTCGCGACACCTCGCCGATCAACTCGCGCGGATACCACACATGCTCGAACACCTGACGCGAATAGACCGCATCGAAGGTCTCGGCGGGGTAAGGTATTTTCCGGCCGTCGTATACCTGAAAGGTGGCCTCCCCAACCACCCCTCCGCGAGCTTCGGGCGAGTCGCCAATCTCCAGGCCGAGCCAGCTGAGTTGCATTCCGGCCTGTTTGAATCGCTCATAGCTGTCAGCACGGCCGCAGCCCAGGTCCAGCAGCTTGAGCGGCTGCGCTTTGGAGGCTATCCTTCCAGCCAGCCGGCGCACAGCCTCTTCAAAGGCATGAGATTGCGCCGAGGAATCCCGCGGCAGGTACTCAAGGATGAGCGCCATATCCCCGACTGGCTGCCATTTTCGTCTACGCGGCATGCTTTCCCCTCACCAGCATCCACACCAGAGGCGCGCACAGAGCCAGGCTCAACGTCGAATAGGCGATGGCCTTGGGAAATACCGGCAGGCCGGTCAAGAACCTTTGGATCGCGATCAACAGTAGCAGAGAGATGACGATGAGCACCAGCATGGTGAGATACGGAAAGGGCACTGGATGAAGCCGCTGCGATATCAGCGCCAAGAAAACCGTATAGCAGAAGTAGCTGAGCATTGTGGCGCAGGCTGCCCCGATAAGCCCATGAGAAGGAATCAGCATGAAGCTGAGCAGCAGGTTGATCACCGCCGCCGCTAGAACACTATAGATATTCCAGTGGGTCTTGCCCGCTTTCAGCGCCCCGATATTGAGCGGGTAGCTCATTCCCCGCGCCGCCGTGGCGATCAGCAAGAGCAGGATGACGCTACGATTGAACGGAACGCCAGGGGCGAACCACAGGATGACTCGCTCTGAAAGTATCCAGAGGCCGCCGCCGGCCGCAAGGAGCAGGGCCAAAAGACCGGCGCTGACGATCCTGAAGAAACTCCGCCCGCCATCCCGCGCCTCCAGCTCGCGGAATCTTTCCGTCGGCCACCAAATTCCGAAGGGGGTCACGACGAGCAGTTCCAGCATTGAAGAAATCTTCGCGTACACCACATAGTTCGCCAGGGTTGCGTGATCTACGTGCAGGTTCAATATATATCTGCCCGCGTAGTCAATCACCATTGTCAGAAAGGCAGTGATCAACAAGGGCAAGCCGTACTTCACTGCGTCGAAGTAGGTACGCCAGACCGATGGGCTGAGCCTTCCGGGCGCGAAGAAAGCCCCGGAAGGCGCAAGCCGGACCGCCAGGAGGCCGGCT
Source organism: Spirochaetes bacterium RBG_16_67_19 (assembly GCA_001829505.1). Classification (GTDB taxonomy): domain Bacteria; phylum Spirochaetota; class Spirochaetia; order SZUA-6; family DRHE01; genus MIBK01. The sequence goes on from MIBK01000042.1 coordinate 15,024, forward strand.
CCGACTCCGGCCAATGAGGGCCAAAAGCTCCAAAGAATCACGTCTTCCGCTTTTCGCACCGTAGGCCATCCGTACCTCAGGGCGAGCCCCAGAACCACAAGCATCGCCAGCACCTTGAGAACGGCACTAACTGTGAAGCCCATGATGCTGCTCGTTGCCCGATAGGAGGCGAACAGAAGCAGGTATATGGTTTCCGCAGACAGCAGAAGAGCGAGGTACAGGGGACCCGGCCATTCCAGACCAAGGCGCCCAGAGATCACAAGAATCAGGATTATGGCAGCAGCCAATACGGGCTGTACGGCTATGGATAGCGATTTGACTGCGGCGCTGGGCGAAAGCTTATCCTGGCTTATCTGCTTGATCAGCCCGAAATTGGCGCCCAGAAGCGCCAACTGCGAAAGGACTATCACCACCGGCTCGAATAAGGACCAGCGCCCGAACTCCTCTGCTCCCACGTTCCTTATCAGCAGAGAGACAAGGAAGAACTTGGCCGTGGCCGTTGCCACGGTCGAAATGAAGTATCCTGGAAGATAGGCTAGGGTTCTCAGCATTTCCCGCGGGCCAGGATGAAAAGTGAGCCGCCGAATACCCGGAGCAGCGGCTGCATTCCCAGCCATTTCCGGAGAAAAACAAACAATGCGGAGCCTTGGTAATAGAATGAGTGGTCAAGGGCATACCAGCCCATCACCTCCAGGTTCCGGTGAACTGCTGCCAGGGCGCTTTTGAGGGAATAACCGCGCAGATGTCCGTTGTAATGGTTTGGGCCGAAAAGCATTTCGGGTGGCTTGGCCTGACCTCGCAGGAAATAGCCTAGTGCGGATACGGAGAGGCTTCGCTCTATCGGCATCTTGAGGAGCGCAAACCGGCAGCTTTCGCCTGCCGTCGCCAGAAGTCCCTCCTCGTCCTCAACGTGCTCCAGAACGTCCGATAAGATGATGATATCGTATCGTTGGCCGTTTCGGGCAAACGGAGTATTTCGAAAACGAATGTCGCGGTACTTCCGTTTTCCGGTCTCGCAGAATAGCCGGCAGGGTTCGAAGTTTATCAGAGATCTGGCACCGAGAAGCCTGCCGGCAACGAACAGAACAGTCCCCTCTGCCCCGCCGATTTCGCAAATCGAGACGACCCGCTCCCCGGGCAGGTTTCTCTTGAAGATATTCGCCAGGTGGATCGCCTTCCACTGCAGGACGATTTCGCGAAACGGATCCTCGAGTTGTTTCTTTGCCCAGGCTTCGTAACGCCGCTCCACCTCATGACTGTCCGGCATGATAGTGGTAGTAGTATTGACTGTAGCGATATCTGCCCTCCTTGGCATCGACCCCGTTCAGAATACCTCCGAGGACTCTGACTCGTGTCTGATCCAGAATGTCTCTCATCCTGCGGACCGCCCTCTTATCGGTCTTTCCGGACTTCAAGACCACCAGCGCTCCATCTAGATTCGAGGCCAGATCCAGAGCATCCGTCGCCGCCAGCACGGGGGGAACGTCGAAAATGATTCGCTTGTAGTCAGCCTTCAGCTCTTCGATCAGCGCTTTCATTCTGGAGGAACCCAGCAGCTCAGAAGAATTGGGAGGGATCGGTCCGACGGTGATGACCTGCAGGTTCTTCACCCCCTCGACCTGCTGGAGCACGGAGCGGTAGCTCGTGCCCTCCGAAAGGACGTTACTGATCCCCGGATACTGGGGCAGGTTGAAGATCTTGTGAACCGCTGGAATCTTGAAATCAGCATCCACTAGGAGGACCCTTTCCTCCTGGACCGCCAGCTCGATGGAAAGATTGGCGGCGATCGTGGTCTTGCCATCGCCCGGGGTCGGACTGGTCACCATGATAATCTTGAGTTGCTTATCCACCTCCACGAAGCGCAGATTGGCCCTCAGCAACCGGAAGGCTTCCGAAGCAAGGGAGGCCGGCTCGTCCCGGGCAACCAGCTGCAGACGGCCTGTTCTGGCTTTGCCCCCTTTCTGCCCGTTGCGCCGACCGTTGTTCTCAAAACGGGGGATTATTCCGAGGACCGGAATGCTCAAGAGCCTCTTGATCTCATCCTCGGTCTTTAGTGTTTTGTCCAAGTACTCAAGCAGGAAGGACAGGATGATCGCCAGGAACAGGCTGCCAGCCAAGGCGATGATCGCGTTCTCCTTTTTTCTGGGCTGGACAGGCCTCAACGGGGTTACGGCCGGATCCACGACATCGATGTTTCCGATCTGACTCGCCGCTTCGATGCCGGCCTCGTTTTTCGCGCGCATCAAGGCGGCATATAGCTCTTCGTATATCGAGCGGGCTCTTTCGAGCCTTATCAGGATTATCTCCCGGGCGGAAAGCTGATTGATGCCTTCTTCGTGGAGCTTGATCAGCTTCAACCAGGCGTCCTCTTGGGCCTCCAACACAATATCCTGCGATTGGTATTCGGCCAGCTGCATCTGCAGCGCCGAGTCGATGCTGCTTGCTCGCGCCGACCTCAGGCTCTTTTCGATTTCATTGCGAATCTCCTTTCTCAGAGAATCGATCCTGGCGTTGATCTGCGCCACCCTTTGCTCATCCGCCGGGGATTCCCTTCCCAGGCTGGACAACTGCATTTGGAGCCCGGCCAGACTGTCTTGCAGCTGCCGGATAGCCGGAGTGCTGGGTATCCTGGCCAGCGAACCATCGCTGGCGGCCGTCGGGTTCATCTGCCCCAACAGGGCTTTCATTCTGGTATCCAGAATCTCTCTTTCGACTCTGGCCTGCTGATAGGAGGCCTCAATTGCGGCCAAACGATCCACCTTCAGCCGGGCTTCCTCGCTCAGCACGCCTATGCCCTCCGACTGCTTGTACCGCAGCAGGTCCTCCTCGGCCTCCTCTAGTTTCTCGCTGACCTGATCCACCTGCCCCAAGACAAAGGCCAGCACCGCGTTCGCCTCTTCCCGCTTCGAATCCACATTTCTTCCGATAAAAACGTGGGAGAGCGAGTTGGCAATCCTGCCGGCCATCAGCGGGTTGCTAGAGCGAACGGCTATCCTGATCAGCTGGGTATTGGCTATGTTGCTGACCGAGAGATCCTTCCGAAGCCTGTTCAGCGCTGTCAGGGATCTTTCTTCAAAGCTCATTCCCCTTTCGATCCTGTACTCTTGCTCCAGATCCAGTTCGGCAATGACCTCCTCCAGAACGCTCCTGCTTTTCAGGATCTCGATTTGGGTGTTTATCTCCTCTTTGGAGCTGAGAACCGAAACCGCGGAGCTGAGATATTCACCCCCCAGAAGAGAAGGCTTAGGCTCCTTTATGCGCAGAATCGTGGAAGCTTCGTATACCGGCGTCAGCATGAAGCTTATGGCCAAAACTACCGAGGTCGTCGCAACCACCAGCAGAACGATCATCCACTTCCTGCGCCAAATGATCCGCCAGTAATCCTCTAATGGATGTTCGTCCTCCCTATGCTCTTGCACGGTTTATTGTCTCCTGTATCTGCGCCAACAAGCGGGTTATTCCCCTAGCTGGTCCAAAAGATCGAAGAGTTCTTGCCAGGCCTCGCCTCCCAATCTCATGGCTGCCTCCTGTTGCAGCGTGCTCTGGCGGTTGCGCGCATCCTGCATTTCCACCTCGATACCGATGATGCGTTCCCTCAGGTTCCAGAGTTTGTCCACATCGGGTGAGGCCGTCCCCGCCCTGACCTGCTTTTCGACCAGATTGCTGTAATCTTCCAGATAGGCTTTCAGTCTCTCGAGGCTCGCCCCCTTGTTTCCCAGCCCCAGCAGCTCTCTCATAGTGGAAAACAGGTCGGCGACAAGGGAATTCCTGATTCTCAGGTACTCCTGTCGGGCTTCCTCGCGCGCCTTCTTGAGATTGTAGGCGTTCAAGGCCCTGGCGGGATCTGCTATCGATAGACTTGCGCCCAGCGTAGCTGCGGGACGGATATAGAAGGAACCGGTGTCAGGATCATAGTAGCTGGTGGCAATAGAGAAACTGATGCCCGTCAGGGCCACCCCCCCGCGCGGCGCCGGGAGCTTCTCGCTTTCACGAAGCAGCGCCGCCTGCGAAGCCAGGGTAGGGTTATTGTCGAGCACGATCTGAAGCATCCGCTGGATGCTCTCGTCCCGACCGCCCCCGCCCTGCGCCCAGGCGCCGGCGGCAGCCAGCAGCAGGAGGCAGGCCAGGGCGCAGGGTTTCAAGAAAACCTGATTCATGGTTGTCTGCGGAGCCAGAATACACCAATTCAAGATATCCCGCCAGGGGCGGAATATCCACTCCCTACTCGTGTTGGAATCGAGGGGAGCAGGGTATATTCTATTAAGGTAGGCTCAGGACCATGGGTTTAGGCAGGCCGAAGCTCCTTATCATCCTCTGCTACGAGGCGCTCGTGTTCTCGGGCACCTTCCTGCTGGTGCGCAATGCCTACGGGGGCTTGATCCTGGCCGGAGCCGAGCTTTCGTCCAGAATGGTCCTGATCCTGGGCTTTTTCTTCGCCGTCTACTTCTACTTGATGTGGCGGGACCTCTATTCTCGAAATTACCACTACTACCTGAGAAACACCTACCGGATCGTGCTGAAGAACATCGCCCTGGCGCTCTTGCTCGTCCTGGGCGTCCTGGCGGTGCTTTCCGGCATCGCGCGCTCCGCGCTCCTGCCCTCCCTGCTGATCTACCTGCCCGTGGGCGTGGCCAGCTTCCTTCTGCTGCATGGCTCCCAATTCCTCTGGATCCGCTACCTCAGCCATATTGGCTATTTCCGGAAGAACTGCTTGATCATCGGCTCCCCGAGCGATGGGTTCGCTCCGGAGGCTTCCTTCCAGGATATCGGCAACACCAAGAGCTACGTGGGCCGCATCCAACGCAACGGCGCCGGGTGGGAATGGCTCTGCCGGCCGGCGGAACGGCGGCGGGTCCGCAGCCTCCGGGAGGTGAAAAAAATCATACTGAAGAAGAACGTCGGGGAGATCA
>MIBK01000042.1:19954-21665 GCA_001829505.1 Spirochaetes bacterium RBG_16_67_19
GCGCCTCCCGCCGGCGGAACTGCTGGACCTGGTGGACTTCTGTCGAACCCTGTCGATCGGGTACTTCCTGATGCCGCATCTGGCCAAGGCGGCGAAGCTTCGGGGCTGGAAGCGGATATTCCCCCCGATCCCCGCACTGGAGCGCTTCCCGGGAAACCGGGACTCCCTGACCAATATCTCCCTCAAAAGGCTCCTGGACCTGTTCATCGCCATTCCAGCCCTGCTGCTGTTCCTGCCCCTGGGCCTGCTGATCGCCCTGGCCATCAAGCTGGAGGACGGAGGACCGGTGTTCTACATCACCCGGCGGATCGGCAAGAACGGCAGGCCAATGCGGTTTTACAAGTTCCGGACCATGGTGGTCGGCGCGGACGGGCTGAAGGCGCAGCTGCTGCGCTTCAACGAGCGCCAGGACGGTCCGCTGTTCAAGATGAGAAACGACCCTCGGGTCACCGGGGTGGGCCGGCTGCTGCGCAAGCACAGCCTGGATGAGTTCCCCCAGATGCTCAACGTGCTGCAGGGCAGCATGAGCCTGGTGGGTCCCAGGCCGCATCTGCCGGAGGAGGTGGCGGCCTATCACGACGGGGACTACCTGCGCCTGGAGTGCATTCCTGGAATCGTCGGCCTGCCGCAGATCGTCGGCCGCAACACCCTGGGCTTCAAGGATTGGGTGGGCCTGGACCTGAAATACCGAAGAACCTGGTCACTGGTTCTGGACCTGTGGATCATCGCCCGGACCTTAAGGATCGTCCTGGCCCCGTTCATGAGATCCCGCGGGGCCGGTTTCTGAGAATGTTTCAAGAGTTACCAGGGGCGTACCGTTAATGTAAGGAGCGAAGTATGAAACGCACGCGCGGAAACCGGGCCGGCCTCATCACTGCTGCACTGCTGCTCCTGGCGCTGCCGGCCTTCGAGAGCGCCGGGCTGGAGCTCAGCACCAGGTTCGACCTCGGCAACCTGGGGTTCGATCCCGATCGGACCTCCGCGGACGCCACCTACTCGGGCGCGGACTACTACTGGGGCGGAGCCGTGGAGGTGACTCACGGCTTCTCCGAGAAAATGGCCATCCGGGCGGGGTTCTCCCGGGAAACGGTGCTGCGCAACCTGGCCTACGCCATGGTCTACTACAACCTGGACTACCTGAGCATGGGCATCGGGACCATCCAGGGCTTCAACAACACCGGCGGGTCGGTCCTGAAGCCGGGCCTGGCCAGCAGCGTGCAGCTGACCTTTCCCGGCGTCATGTTCGCCCGCCTGCTCTTCGACACTTCGCTGGGCGGCGTGCTCATGGAGACCGGCGACTACAGCCAGAACCGCAACGAGCTGTCCGTCGGCTTCTACGTGCCCAACGCCATCTGCACCCTGAGCCTGCAATCGAGCAAATTCTTCGAGCTGCGCTCTGACACGCTGGATGTAGTGGACAGCCTGATGCGCTACTCCTTCGAAGCGGACATCTTCCAGAAGAACGCCCCGTACCGCCTGTTGTTCAGCCTGGCTTACCAGGTCCTGCAGAAGAAATTCATCGACGATTTGGTCAGCCCCGACCCAGTGCACACCTTGAGCTCGCTGATGGCCGGCGTGCAGCTTTCCATCGACCTGACCCGCTACCTGACCATCATGCTCGGCGCGGACAGCGCCCTGCTCACCATCGGAGATGGCCTGTTGTCAGGCCTGCAGAACCCGGCGCCGGGCGGCTACCTGTTCACGGCCTGGA
>MIBK01000042.1:21765-21859 GCA_001829505.1 Spirochaetes bacterium RBG_16_67_19
CGTTCTCCGGCGGCACATCGGCCTGCAGGTTGTGGATCGGGGCGAACACGAAGCCCCCATCCGGAGCGAAGACCTCCAGGCGGCGGCGCACGTC
>MIBK01000042.1:21867-25555 GCA_001829505.1 Spirochaetes bacterium RBG_16_67_19
CCTCCGACGGGGACCCCAGGGGCAGTATCCGCTGCACGTCCGCCCCGCCGCCCCAGAACACCATCCGCTCGCCGAACCGCCGCTTCAGACCCTCCGGCTCCATGCCCGCCGCCGAAGTCTGCACCGGGTTCAGGACGTCCACCCCGATCTCGATAAAGTCCTCGATCAGCTCGACCACGGAGCCGCAGGAGTGCAGGAACACCTTGGCCTTGCTCCCGGCATGGGCCGCGGCGTAGATGCGCGCCAGATGAGGCTTGATCCGCTCCCGGAACATGGCCGGGGAAATCTGCAGTCCCCCCTGGCTGCCGAAGTCGTCCCCGAAGCCGACGGCCTCCAGGTAAGGCCCCACGGCCTTCAGGTACAGGCCGAGGTCGGCCAGCGTGGCCTCGGTGAGCTTTTCCAGCAGCCGGTCGGCGAACGGCGCGTCCGCGGCCAGGCGCACCATGAACTCGTCCCAGCCGCACAGGAACTGGGACTGCTCGAAGATCGAGCCATTGAACCAGCCGAACAGGGCCTTGTCCGTCCGTTCGTACAGGTACCGGGCGGTGCGGTGGAGAAACTCCAGCTCCTCCGCTCCGATCCGCGGCGGCTGCCAGTCCTCCAGCTCCTCCAGGCCGACGCCGGCCAGGGGAAAGCGGGCTGGCACGAAGGAGCCGCTGCCGGGGGACAGGACGCTGGCCGCCTCCCCACCCTCCAACAGCTCCCAGGCGCCGTCGGCGCGCAGGCGCGGCGCGAAACCCCGCGGGAACAATCCCGGCGTCCCATCCGGAAGGGGATGCTCGCGCCAGCCTCCGGCCAGGGGAACGCCGGGCGCGGCGTAGTAGCGCGGTACGGGAAGCACGTCCAGGCCCCAACGCTCGATCAGCTCCTGCTCCACCTCGGCCAGCAGCAGGATTACGCTGGACACCCGCACCGGACCGGGGAGCCCCAGGTGGCGCTTGAGGCGAGCGTAGCCCATGGCGTTGATGCCGGTCACGATCGAGCCCCCCAGGTCGATGGGCACGCGGTCCGGCTGGCGATGGTCCAAGGCGGCGCGCACCCTCTCCCGGCTGTTCATCCCTCCTCCATTTCGTTACTATAGTATTTGAGAGAAAGAAAAAAATCCAAGGAGTAGTCATGTCAGAACGTGACGTTACGCCCGGCAGGGCGCCACGCAAGGTCACCCCTCGGGCGGTGATCATCGTGATCGTGGTGATTGTGGCCCTGATCACAGTCTTTTCGGGGTTCTTCGTGGTGGACTCGAAGGAGCAGGGGGTTTTGCTTACCTTCGGCCGCTACACCCGCCTGGCCGAGCCGGGGCTGCACTTCAAGCTGCCCTTCGGCATCCAACGCAACTACAACGTGCCCACCCAGGTGGTTCTCAAGGACGAGTTCGGCTTCCGCACCGACCGGCCGGGAGTCACCTCGATCCGCTCCACGGAGGACTACCCGGAGGAGTCGATCATGCTGACCGGGGACCTGAACATCGTGGACGTGGAGTGGATCATCCAGTTCAGGATCGGGGACCCCTTCAAGTGGCTGTTCGGGGTGCAGGACCGGGAGAAGACCATCCGGGACATCTCCCAGTCGGTGATCAACGAGCTGGTCGGCGACCGGGCCATCTTCGACGTGATCGGCTCCGAGCGGGCCAACATCGAGGCCCAGGGTCAGGAGGCCATGAACCGGCTGTACGACAAGTACGACCTGGGCATCCGGGTGACCACGGTCAAGCTGCAGAACATCGTGCCCCCCGCCGGCCCGGTCAAGGACGCCTTCGAGGACGTGAACAAGGCCATCCAGGACAGGAGCCGCCTGATCAACGAGGGACAGGAGGCCTACAACAACTCCATCCCCAAGGCCAAGGGCGTGGCCGAGCAGCTTATCGCCGAGGCCCAGGGCTATGCCGTGCAGCGCGTGAACGAAGCCCAGGGCGACGTGGCCCGCTTCAACCGCGTGCTGGACGAGTACAACCGGAATCCGGGAGTGACGCGCACCCGGCTATACTATGAAATGTTCGAAAATGTCTTCGGCGACGCCAAGGGCGTCGAGCTGATCGACAAGAACCTGAAAAACTTCATCCCCTTCAAGTCGCTCGCCGCACCCACCGCGCCGGGCTCCGTGCTGGGAGGCGCGCAATGAAAAAAACCGTTACCGTCATCGTCGTCGTCTTCGTGATCCTGCTGCTGTTCCTGCTCACCGGGCCGTTCTACGTCGTGGAGGAAGGGCAGCAGGCGCTGGTCGTGCGCTTCGGGCGCATCGTGGAAGTGCATCAGGCGGCAGGCCTCAAGATCAAGGTCCCCTTCGTGGACAGCATAGAGCGCTATTCCAAGAAGGTGCTGGCCTGGGACGGGGAGGCACAGCTCATTCCCACCAAGGAGAACCAGTTCATCTGGGTGGATGTAACCGCGCGCTGGCGCATCACGGACCCCACGCTGTTCTACCAATCGGTGGGCAACATGACCCAGGCGGCTTCCCGTCTGGACGACGTGATCGACTCCACGGTGCGCAAGGTCATCTCCCGCAACTCGCTGGTCGAAGCGGTGCGCAACTCCAACGTGATCAACCAGATCGAGCGCGGCAACGTGTACCTGACCGAGAGCACTCCCGTGGGCGAGCAGGCACTGGCCCTGGACGTTTTCAAGAATGTCGTCTACGAGAAAATCGAGAAGGGACGGGTCGAGCTGTCCAACGAGATGTTCGAGGAGTCCAAGGGCATCATGCCCCAGTACGGCATCGAGCTGATCGACCTGCTGATCCGGCAGATCAAGTACTCCGACGACCTGACCGAGAGCGTGTACAACCGCATGATCAAGGAGCGCAACCAGATCGCCCAGGCCTTCCGCTCCGACGGCGAGGGCAAGAAGGCCACCCGCTTCGGCGAAATGGAGCGCGAGCTGCGCACCATCCAGTCGGAGGCCTACCGCCGCTCCGAGACCCTCAAGGGCGAGGCGGACGCGAGGGCCGCGGCCATCTACGCTTCGTCCTACAACCGCAGCCCGGAGTTCTACGAGTTCTGGAAAGCCCTGGAGTCCTACCAGAGGCTCATGCCGAACTTTTCCAAGACCCTGACCACGGAGCCGGAGTTCTTCGACTACCTGTACAATCAGCGGGGCCGCTAGGCCCCGCTTCCCTTCTCCCGTGATCACCGCGCTCTGCCTGGCCGCCATCCTGGCCATCGCCCTGTGCGCCCAGGTGTTCCCCTCCTTCCTGACCCGCATCGGCGGCTCGGCCGGGGAGCAGGGCCTGCTGCTGTTCTCCATGTTCCTGCTGTACCCGGCCAGCTCCCTGGTCGCGGGGATCGCGGCCGACCGGGTGGGCAAGCGCGCCGTATTGGGCGCGGGGCTGGCCTGCCTGGCGGCCACCTTCGCCCTGAGCGCGGCGGTTCCCGACATCCGCGTGCGCACGCTGGCGGTGCTGCTGTTCGGCCTGGGCGAGGGCGCGGTGGAAAGCCAGGCCACGGCCCTGCTTTCCGACCTGAGCCCCGCCCGGGAGCGCTCCATGCTGAACTGGAGCCAGCTCATGTTCAGCGCCGGGGCCGCCGGCGGGCCGTTCCTGCTGGCCCTGCTGTTCTCGCTGCATACCGGAGCCACCCTGGCCGCGGTGCTATGGGCCTGCTCCGCGCTCTGTGCCGCGCCGGCCCTGGGCTTCGCGCTGCCCATCGAGCGCGGCAGGACTGCCCCTGCCACCCCGCGGGCGAGGGCCGCACAGC
>MIBK01000042.1:25613-26491 GCA_001829505.1 Spirochaetes bacterium RBG_16_67_19
GGCCGTGCTGGCCGTAGCCGTGTTCCTGTACGTGGCCGCGGAAATGGGCACCGCCAGCTGGCTGGCCAAGTACGGCGAGGTGGAGCTGGGCCTGGGCGCGGCGCTGGCCCCGATCTGCATCAGCGTCTTCTGGGCCGGCTTGAGCGCCAGCCGCATCCTGGCCGCCTCCCTGTCCGCGCGCGTGCCCGACGCTCCGCTGCTGTACGGCTCGCTGGTCCTCACCCTGGCGGGGCAGGTACTGGCCTTCAGCGTCCGGCAGCCGGCGGCCGCCCTGGCCGGCATCGCCCTCACCGGCGTGGGCATGGGCGCGATCTGGCCCACCCTGGTTGCTGTGGCCGGGCGGCGCTACCGGGAGGGCAGCGGCACGGCCATCGGCGCGCTGGTGGCGTCGGGAGGGTTGGCCGTGGCACTGATCCAGCTGGCCGTGGGCTGGCTGTCCGCTCCGCAGCGGCTGGGCCTGCGCGTCACCCTGCTGGGGCTGGCCGTCTTCACCGCCGCCAACCTCCTGGTGGTCCGCGGCGCCCTGCCCGCCCGCTCTACCCGAAAACCCTGAAGGATCAGTATCTTCAGGCCATGAAGCGCCTCACCCTCGCCCTGCTCGTCCTGCCCACCCTGCTGGCCGGGAGCGGCGCCTGGGCCCAGACCCTGCCCCTGGGGGAGGTGCGCCTGCCTCCGGGATTCACAATCGAGGTCTATGCCTCCGGCCTGCCGAACGCCCGCGGCCTGGCCTTCGCCGACTCCGGCACCCTGTTCGTCGGCTCGCGCAGCGGCCAGGTGTACGCGGTGCCCTCCGGCGGCGGACGGGGGCAGGTGATCGCCGACGGCCTGGACATGCCCGTGGGCGTGGCCTGGCACCGCGGCGACCTGTACGTGTCCTC
>MIBK01000043.1:0-355 GCA_001829505.1 Spirochaetes bacterium RBG_16_67_19
CTTCGCCGGCAAGAAATACGAGGACGCCGTCGTTCCGGTCGATGTGGCGTTCCTGACTCCCGATACGATCGACGCCTTCCAGGCGGACTACGAAAAGAAGATGAATCGCTAGCTGGCTTTGGCTGGCCGCCCGGTCCATCCGGGCGGCCTTCTATCCAAGAGCATGCCGAACAAAGCAGCCGCCATCCTGTTTCCCGAGGTCAACCGCGCGGTCCTGGACGAGGTGCCCGTCCCGGAGCCGGGGGAGCAGGATGTGCTGGTCCAGATCCATTACTCCTCTATCAGCCCGGGCACGGAGCGCTGGTGCCTGACGGGCCGGCTGCAAACCCCTGAAAGTCCGACGCCGGCCTTTCCC
>MIBK01000043.1:362-590 GCA_001829505.1 Spirochaetes bacterium RBG_16_67_19
CCGGCTACCAGGCCGCCGGCGTGGTGGTGGAGGCCGGCCGGGCAGTCAGAAGCCTGAAGCCGGGGGACCGGGTGTTCAGCCGCAACTGCCGGGCCCCCGCCGGCTGGAAGGGCTCCTGGTGGGGCGGGCACGTGGCCCTGCACGTGGCCGAGGAGGCGGCCGTAATCCGGCTGCCCGAAAGGGTGGGGCTGCCGGAGGCCTCCGGTCTGCTGCTGGCCCAGGTGGGCT
>MIBK01000043.1:873-1178 GCA_001829505.1 Spirochaetes bacterium RBG_16_67_19
GCCGGACCATCCGCCAGGCCGTGGACCTGCTGGCCTACGGCGGCCACCTGGTCCTGAACGGCTTCTACCCGCCCTCCGAGAGCCTCCTGGACTGGCACTGGCTGCGCACCAAGGAGCTCACGGCCTACTTCCCCAACTCCCGCAACCGGGAGCGCCTGCAGAGCACCCTGCGACTGATCGGCCAGGGCGCCGTCAAGGTGAAGGAGCTCGTCACGCACACGGTGCCGCCATCCGCGGCCGTGGGGCTCTTCGAGAAGCTGCTCGGCTCCGACGCCGATTTCCTGGGACTGCTGATCCAATGGAGG
>MIBK01000043.1:1201-7406 GCA_001829505.1 Spirochaetes bacterium RBG_16_67_19
ATCTGATCTTCGACTTCGGGGCCTCCAGCGGCCGCGCCGTGGTCGCCGCTTTCAATGGCAAGACCTTCAGCTTCGACGAGACGCACCGCTTCGAGAACCGGCCGGTGCTCGCCACGGGCACCTTCTATTGGGACATCCTGCGCCTGTTCTCGGAGCTGAAGATCGGCCTGCAGAAGTCGGTTAAAAGGCACGGCCGCATCGAATCCATCGGGCTGGACACCTGGGGGGTGGATTTTGGCCTGATCGACAAGAACGGCAAGCTTCTAGCCAACCCGATCCACTACCGGGACGCCCGGCGCAGTGCCCTGGCCCCCGAGGTGTATAAGGTTCTCCCGGAGTACGAGCTGTTCCAGCTGGCAGGTAATTTCACTCTGTCGATCATGGGGCTGTTCCACCTGTTCGCCCTCAAAGCCGACGAGGCCTCAGAGTTCCAGAATGCCCACCGCTTCCTGATGATGCCGGACCTGTTCCACTACCTGCTCACCGGTGAGGTCACCAACGAGTACGCCGACGCCACCACCTCCCTGCTGTACAACCAGACTGCCAAGCGCTGGGAGCCGAAGATCCTGGATGCCCTCGGTTTTCCGCGGAGCCTGTTCAGCGACGTGATCCTGCCCGGCACCCGCATCGGCGAAATCCAGGAGTCGGTCCGCAGCGAGCTGGAGGTGCCGGCCATTCCGGTGATCGCGGTGGCCACGCACGATACGGCCTCGGCGGTGGCAGGGGTGCCAGTGGCGGACGCCCGGAGGGCTTGGGCCTTCCTGAGCATGGGCACCTGGGTGGTGGGCGGCATGGAGACCGCGAAGCCGGTGATCACCGAGGAGGTGTTCCGCGCCGGTTGGGGGAACGAGGGCAATGCCCTGGGCGGCACCTTCCTGGCCAACAACATCAACGGGCTGTGGGTGATCCAGCAATGCCGCGAAAAGTGGGCGAAGGACTCAGGGAAGGACATCGGCTGGGACGAGGTGGTCCAGGCTGCCCTGAAGGCCCGGCCGCTGCAGGCTTTCATCGACGTGGACCAGGCCTGTTTCGCCGCCCCCCAGCCCGACATGCCGCGGGTGATCGCCGAGTGGTGCCGGGAAAAGGGGCAGAAGGCGCCGGAGGGGCTGGGCCAGACCGCCCGCTGCGTATATGAGAGCCTGGCCTTGAAGTTCCGCTACCGCCTCCAGCAGGCGGCCGGCTTCGCCGGGAAGCGCCTGGAGTTGCTGCACCTGGTGGGGGGTGGCACCCAGAACGTGCCGCTCTGCCAGTGGACCGCGGATTGCACGGGCCTGCCCGCCATGGCCGGCCCCACGGAAACCACCGCGGCCGGGAACCTGCTCATGCAGCTGAAGGGCACCGGCGAGATCCGCACTCTGGAGGAAGGCAGGGAGCTGGTGCGCCGCTCCACGCAGGTGCGGGAGCACCTCCCCGAGCCCCAGGCGCGCGCGGCCTGGGATGAGGCCTACGCGCGTTACCTCCAGCTCCTGGGCTGAGGCTAGCCCCGCAGGCTACTGCACGTACATGTAGTCCCGGTACTCCGCCTTGGGTACGCGTTGGAGGTCCAGCCACCAGGCCAGCTCCTCCAGGCAGGAGGAGACGTCGGCCAGCACCAGGGGATAGTGGTGAGCGTAAAAATTGTCCATGATGGTGTTCATTAAGTCGAGCACCTTCACGGGCTCCTTGTACAGGTGCAGGTCCCCCGCCCACCCCCGGCTGCCGGAGAAGGCCTTCTTGCCGGAGTCCAGGAAGCGCCCCGTGAAGTACAGGAAGTGGTCCAATTCGCGGGCCAGGCGGAAGACGGTCATGGGGCTGGCCCGGAACTCCACGTCGGTGATGGGCCCGCAGTCCTTCATGTGCGCCTGGTCGGAGTAGTCGGCGAAGTAGTGCCGCTCCAGGAGGACCCCCTTCTCGTTGGCCATGTCGAAGGGGGCGGTGCCGCAGTGCCAGATCATCAGGGTGTTATCTTGTTGATCGAACTTGGGCAGGTCCATGAGCACCGTGGTCTGGTCGGTGAGCAGCTTGAGCACCAGCATGGACACCGTGCCCACCACGTCGGCCTCGCAGCCCCCGGGGATCTTCAGGTTGTTGAGCAGGGCGTTGACCAGGCAGCCGGACATGCCCTTCAGGGGCATGAGCTTGGGCCAGCAGGAGAAGGCGACCCCGGACCAGCCGTGCTCCTGCTTGAGCTTCTTCACCGCCAGGAACAGGCGCACCGCATACTCCACCTTGTCGGCGCCGATGCGCTGGCGCCGGCACAGCTTGTCCAGGGTGGCCAGCTCCGCGCGCACCTCGCTCTCGGCGATCTTCTCGCCCAGGGCCATGACGTCCTCGATCTCGTAATCCCTGGACACGTCCACGCCCAGGTGGCGGAACAGGTCGCGGTTGTCCACCGTGTGGTTGATGTGCCCGTCGGCCAGCTTCCCGATCTGGGCCACCTTGGCATTGGCCAGGTTCTTGATGGCCGCCAGGGCCTTGACCGTGATCTCGAAGCGGGGCCGGAACAGGGGGCCCTCCAGGGGGCCGAAGAACCATTTCACCTTCTTCGGACTGCCCTTGAACATCTGGCGGGCGATGCCCATGTTCTGGCAGAGGTTCACGAACGAGGCCAGGGGCATGGGGCCCTCGTCGCGCGGCTCTTCCACCGCCCACAGCCCCAGGCGGGCGCGGGTCTTCATGAGCTCGTACACGTTGTCCCCGATGATGTAGGCCGGCTGGAACAGCAGCAGGAAATCCACGTCCTTGGCGTCCAGGTCCTCGCGGATGGCTCGGGCGTCCTGGACGCTCATCATGGGTTTCTTGTAATGCACGCATTCGAAGCCCAGCTTCCGCCCGAGGGAGTCCAGCTCCCCCTGGTAGCGGGCGAAGGTGTCCAGGCCGGCCTTGGAAAAGCCGTCCATGAATCCGGCGGCGAAGCCGATCCTGAGCATTTTCATGACTTCCTCCTGTTTTGACAATTCTAAGCGACCTGCTACAATTGTCAACGATGGATCGGCGGGTGGACGGGGAGGCGCCGGGGCTTGAGGCGCGGATCGAGGCGTTGGCCCTCGAGCGCAGGCAGCAGGCCGAAAGCCTGCGACCTTTCGACGCCAATGCCTGGCTCGGGGAGCCGGCCGGCTTCCCGCTGGCCCGGGAAATGCAGCCGCCCGAGCTGCTCCGGGCTCTGCGGGGCTGCGGCATCCAAGCGGCGCTGGTGTCGCATTGGGCGGGGCTGAGGGTGGCCCCGCAGGCCGGCAACAGCGCCCTGGCCCAGGCCCTGGGCGGGGCCGGGGAAGCCCTGCGAGCCTGCTGGACCGGGCTCCCTCTGTTTCCGCGGGAAGGGGGACCCCTTCCCGGCGCCGGCAGCCTGCCCCTGGCGGCTGGCGCCGTGCGCCTGTTCCCGCGCTCGCACAACTTTCCCCTGGCTTACTGGGTGATCGGGGAGCTGTGCTCCTGGCTGACCGAGCATCGCCTTCCGCTGTTCCTCTGGCACGTGGAGATCGACTGGCCTTCCCTGCACGCGCTGGCGGTGGCCTTCCCCCGCCTGGCCATCGTGGTGGAGACGCAGACCCAGAAGATCCTCTACCAGAACCGGGCCCTGTTCGCGCTGATGAAGGATTGCCCGAACGTGCACGCGGAAACCTCGAACCTGGCGGGGGCGGATTTCCTGCGCTGGGCCGCCCGGGAGCTGGGGGCCCGCCGGCTGCTGTTCGGTTCCTTCCTGCCCGTGAACGACCCCTGGGTCGCCCTGGGCATGATCCTGGAGGCCGACCTGTCCTGGGAGGAGAAGCGCCTGGTGGCCGGGGACAACCTGCGGCGTCTTCTGCCGGAGGCGCGGGCGTGAGCGGGCCCTTCATTGTGGACGCCCATGCCCACACCGGGGCCATGAGCATGTTCTTCTGCCCGGAGTCGGGCGCCGCAGAGCTGCTGGCCCGCATGGACCGCCTGGACATCCAGTGCAGCCTGAACGCCGGCAGCTGGACCTACTTGATGGGGGGAGGCGGGGAAGAGCTGGAGGGGCTGCGGCGGGAGCACGAGGCCTCCGGCGGCCGGCTGCTGTACCTGGGGGTGTACGATCCCCGGCGCGGGCGGGAGGCCTTGAGGGAGCTGGACCAGGCCTGCCGCCGCCCGGGCCTGGCCGGCATCAAAATCCACCCGACCTTCCACCGCACTCCGGCGGAATCCCCTGGTTACGAAGCGTTGTGGCGCTTCGCCGAGGAGCACGACCTGACCGTGCTCAGCCACAGCTGGAGCTCCTCGGAGCACAATCCGGCGCAGGCCCTCTCCCTGCCGGGCCGCTTCGAGGTCTGGGTGCGGCGCCACCCGGGCGTGCGCCTGGTGCTGGCCCACGCGGGCGGGCGCGGAGACGGGCGGGCCGAGGCGGTACGCCTGGCGCGGGAGCACCGCAACGTGTACCTGGACCTGGCCGGGGACATCTTCTGCTACCGGCTGGTGGAAAGCCTGAGCGGCGAGCTGCCGCCCAACAAGCTGCTGTTCGGCAGCGACTTCCCCTGGCTGGACCCCCGGGCCAACCTCAGCCGCATCCTGCTGGCGGAGATTCCCGCGGAGGCCAAGCGCCGGATCCTGCGCGACAACGCCCAGGAGGCCTATCAGCTCAACCTGTCGGGCTGAAGCCTGGTCGTAGGAAGAAGCGCAGAGCGCTCATGCCCGCCGCCTGCGCCGCCTGGATGCCGACCTCTGAATCCTCAACCACCGTGCACAGCTGCGGGGCCGCGCCGAGCCTGGCGGCGGCCTGCAGGAACAGATCCGGGTGGGGCTTGCCGCGGGTCACGTCCTCGGAGCTGACCACCGCGTCCACCTCGATGCCGAAGCGCTCCATCACCGGCAGGATCGATGGGCGCGAGCTGCCGCTGGCGATCGCGGTCTTGAGACCCGCCGCCCGCAGGACCCGCAGCAGCGCCAGGTTTTCCGGAATGGGGGTGACCAGGTGCCGGTGGCGCGGGGCCAGCTCGTTCTTGCGGGCGTAGATCCGTTCCACGTCCGCCTGTACGCCGGCCTGGTCGCAGAACCAGCGGATCTGCTCCCTGCCGGTCATGCCGGCCTGGTAGTAGAAGCGCTCGCGGTCCAGGGGAACGCCGGCCTCCGCCAGCGCGTCCCGGTAGCTGGCGAAGTGGGCCGGCATGGTGTCCACCAGCACGCCGTCGAAATCGAAGAGATAGGCCCTGCCCGGGGCCTCGGGGGCGGGCTTGGAGCCGGCGGCGTTCACGCGCTGGCCTCCAGCACTTCCCGGACGGCCCGGAGGATGTCCTGGACCTGCGGGATCACCTCCTGCTCCAAGGCGGGGGCGAAGGGGATGGGCGTGTCCGGAACGCACACCCGCCGCACGGGGGCCAGCAGGTGGAACAACCCCCGGTCGGCCAGCAACGCCGCCACCTCGGAGCCGAAGCCGCAGGTGATCACGTCCTCGCTGGCGATCACGGCCCTGCCGGTGCGGGCTACGGAATCCAGGATGGCCTCCCGGTCCAGGGGGGCCAGGGTGCGTGGATCCAGCACCTCCAGGCTGATGCCCTCCTTCTCCAGCTCGGCGGCCGCGGCCAGCGCCTTGTGCACCATCAGCCCCGTGGCCACCACGGTCAGGTCCCTGCCCGGCCGCTTGATCTCGGCCCGGCCCAGGGGCACCAGGTAGTCCTCGTCGGGCGCGGGCCGGTAGGCCGCCCCGAGGGAGTCCACCGCGGTCTTGGCCTTGCCTCCCGGCGAGGCCCCGCCGTACAGCATCTTGTGCTCGAGCACCACCACCGGGTTGTCGTCGCGGATGGCGCTCTTCAGCAGGCCCTTGGCGTCATAGGGGGAGGAGGGCATGAGCACCTTCAGCCCCGGGGTGTGCATGAACCAGGCCTCCAGGCTCTGGGAATGCTGGGCCGCCCTGCCTGTGGCCCCGCAGGGGGCGCGCAGGACCATGGGCACCGCCACCTGCCCGCCCATCATGAAGCGGATCTTGGCCGCCTGGTTGCAGAGCTGGTCCATGCCGCAGGCGATGAAGTCGTTGAACTGGATCTCCACCACGGGGCGCAGACCGGTCATGGCCGCCCCGACCGCCGCCCCGATCATGGCCGCCTCGGAGATGGGGGTGTCGCGCACCCTCCGGCTCCCGTAGCGGGCGGCCAGGCCCTCAGTCACCCGGTAGGCGCCGCCGAACACCTCGATGTCCTGCCCCAACAGCACCACCGCCGGGTCCCGGTCCATCTCCTCGATCAATGCCTGGCGCAAGGCGCCCACGATTTTCGTC
>MIBK01000043.1:7494-12580 GCA_001829505.1 Spirochaetes bacterium RBG_16_67_19
ATCGGCGATCTCCCGGTCCGCCTCCCCCTCCACGGCGGCCAGCTCGGCCTCCGGCACTCCCCACTCGGCGGAGAGGCGCGCCCGCCAGGCCGGCAGCGGGTCGCGCGCCCGCCAGGCCTCCAGCTCCTCTTTGGTCCGGTAGCCGGCCGGCTCGAAGCGGGAGTGGCCGCGGAAGCGGTAGGTTTTGCACTCCAGCAGGCTGGGCCCTTCGCCGCGGCGCGCGCGCGCCAGGGCCTCCCCGGCCGCCTCGTACACCGCCTGGGGATCCATGCCGTCCGCCACGCGGCCCGGCATGGCGTAGGCCGCCGCGCGCGCCGCGATGTCCTGGACCGCGGTCACGCGCCGGTAGTGGGTGGAAAAGCCGTACAGGTTGTTCTCGCAGACGAACACCACCGGCAGCTCCCACACCGCGGCCAGGTTCAGGGACTCGTGGAACACCCCTTCGTTGGCAGCCCCGTCGCCGAAAAAGGCCACGCTCACCCTGCCGCTGCCCAGGTACTGCGCGCTCCAGGCCGCTCCCACCGCGTGGGGGATGCCGCCGGCCACGATGCCATTGGCCCCCAGCATGCCCACCCGGAAGTCGGCGATGTGCATGGAGCCGCCCAGGCCGCGGCAGCAGCCTGTGTCCTTGGCGAACATCTCGGCCATCACCGCCCGGAGGTCCGCGCCCTTGGCGATGCAGTGGCCGTGCCCGCGGTGGGTGGAGGATACGTAGTCCTGGATGCCGAGGTGCGCGCACACCCCGGCGGCCACGGCCTCTTCTCCATCATATTGGTGCATGCTCCCTGGCATGGCCCGCGTGGAGAACAGGCGGAAGAGCTCCTCCTCGAACTTGCGGATGCGCACCATGGTGCGGTACAGGCCCAGGGCGATTTCGCGATCCATCAGGCTTCCTCCAGGGCGACCAGGCGCACGGGGCAGGAGTCCAGCCCCGCGATGGGCAAGGCCAGGATGAAGAGCGTGAAACGCCGCCGGCGCAAGGCGTCCAGGTGAGCGGCGAACTCGATGATCGGCACCTGGTGGTCCATCAGCAGTTGGTGGATTGGCTGGTTGGGCGCGCCCTTGATCTCCAGGCCGGAGGCGTCGGAGCCGACCAGGTTGACGCGCTTCTCCAGCACCAGCCAGCGGGCCGCCTCCAGGCCCAGGTAGGGCCGCTCGTGCGCGCGGGCGGTGCGGTACAGCCGGTCGCAGCCGAACTGCAGGAGCACGGCGTCCCCTGGGCGGATGTCCTGTTCCTGCGAGGACAGCTCGGCGAGGGTCACGGGTTGGTCGGGGAGCTTGTGCCGGAAGTCCAGCAGCACCGCGGGGCTTACCAGGCGCCGGAGCGGGAAGCTGCCCGCGTCCAGACCGCGCCGGTTGTGGTGGTAGGGGAACTCCACGTGCGTGCCGCAGTGCGAGGACACCTGGATGTTGGATAATATGTACCAGACGTCCTTGTCCTTGGGGTATTGCGGGTACAACTCCGTTGTGTCGTGGATTTCCAGCGCCAGCGGATATTCCTCCTGGCCGGGCAGCAGGGCGTGGCTCAGGTCCACGATCCGGTAGCCGGGGAGGGGATTGGGGGGGGGAGGTCGGAGAGGCGCTCGTCGTCCAGGTTTCAGCTCCTTTCGGGCAGCCGCAGGAGCTTCTCCATGCGGCGATTGACCTGCTCGTAGTCGCGCGGGGCTCCGCGCAGCCGGGCGGCCAGCAGGTACATGGCGTCGATCAGGCAAAGCTGGGCCACGCGGGAGCTCAGGGCGGTGACCGTGACCCGTGTTTCCGGGAAGGAGGTGCAGAAGAAGAAGTCCGAAGCCGCGTGCAGCGGGGAGCGCAGGTAGTTGGAAATGCCGATGGTGAGCGCCTGGCCCTCGCGGGCCAGCTCCAGCGCGCGCACGGTGGCCAGCGAGCGACCGGAGTGGGACAGGCCCACGGCCACCTCGCTCTGCCTGGCGGTGGCCGCGCGAAAATAGACCTCGCTGGGGTCGGAGAGGGCCTGGGCGGGCACCCCCAGCAGGGAGAAGCGCATGGCCGCGTCCCGGGCCAGGATCCCGGAGGAGCCCACCCCGAAGAACAGCAGGGCGCGGGCCCGGACCATCCGCCGGACGGCCTGGGCCAGGGCCGCCGGATCCAGCAGCTTGAGGGTGTCCTCCAGGCTCTGGCGGTTGCCCAGAAACACCTTGGTGACCAGCTCGGCGTCGGAATCCTCCGCCTCGATGGCCTTGTAGAAGTAGGCGGGCGGCACGGCCCGCTCGCGGGCCAGCTCCAGCTTGAAGTCCCTCAAGCCCGCGAAGCCCGCCTTGCGGACCAGCCGGCTGACCGCGGCCACGCTGGCCGATGCGCCGGAGGCGATCTGCTTCACCGAAAGGCCTGGAATCCGCTCGGGGGAGGCCAGGATGAAATCCGCCAGCCTCCGCTCCACCGTGGAAAGCTGATTATAGAGGGAATTGAGGGTCAGCTCCACGCTGGGCATGCCCGGCTGCACCTTTCTTGAAAAGTATTTCCAAATCTATTCATGAATTCAGTAACAGATTTCCAATCCGGCGTCAAGCCGTACGGCGCCCTGCCGCGCCGGTTGGGCAGGCCGCCTCCCCCGGCCGCCTCCCCTTGACCCGGGGCGCGCTGCCGTGGTAGTTTCGCCGGATGTACGCTCTGGTGGATATAAAAGGCAAGCAGTACAAGGCCGAAACCGGGGCCTTGCTGAAGGTGGATCTTTTCGACAACAACGCCGGGGATACCCTGGAGTTCGCGTCGGTGATGCTGGTGAGCGGGGAGCAGGGCACGAAGGTGGGACAACCGTACCTGCCCGGGGTCACGGTCAAGGCCGTGGTCCAGGAGCACGGCCGGGGCGCCAAGATCCGCGTGTTCAAGTACAAGAAGCGGAAGAACTACCGCCGCACCCAGGGTCACCGGCAGAGCTTCACTCTGCTCAAAGTTCAGGAAATCGCCGGGCTGTAGGTTCCCGTGATCCGCCTGAGCCTGCGGCTGCGGGCCGACGGTTGCCTGCGGGGCTTTTCGGCCTCCGGGCATGCCGGGACCGGGCCCAGGGGCCGGGATCCGCTGTGCGCCGCGGTGACGGTGCTGCTGCGGACCACGGCCCGTCTACTGGCCGCCCAGCCCGACCTCGAGGTGAGCGGCGAGGCGCCGGCGGAGGGGGAAATGCGGCTGCTCCTGGAGCCCCCCCCCGAGAAGCGCAAGGATTGGGTGCGCGGCGTGACGGCCACCCTGGTGGCCGGGCTGGCGGACCTGGACCGGGAGTTCCCCGGCCGGCTGAAACTGGAAGTAGGAGAGGAAGGCAATGGCACATAAAAAAGGCGGCGGGAGCGCGAAGAACAACCGCGACTCCAATGCCCAGCGGCTGGGCGTCAAGCGTTTCGGCGGCGAACAGGTGAGCGCCGGCTCCATTCTGGTCCGGCAGCGCGGCACCCGTTTCCACCCCGGCCAGAACGTGGGCAAGGGCAGCGACGACACCCTGTACGCCAAGGTCGACGGCAAAGTCCTCTTTCTTCAGAAGCGCGGGAGGAAGCTGGTCAGCGTCCAGCCCTGAGCGTGGAGAGGTTCGTCGACGAAGCCCTGATCGAGGTTTCCTCCGGCGACGGGGGGCCAGGGTCCGTGCACTTCCGGCGGGAGAAGTTCATTCCCAAGGGCGGTCCGGACGGGGGTGACGGCGGCGATGGCGGGAGCGTGCGGTTCCTCGTGCGCCTGAATCTGAAAGCCCTTTCGCACCTGGCCATGCAGCGGGTGTTCCGGGCCGAGAGCGGCCGCCCCGGCGGCGGCAACCGCAAGCACGGCCGCGACGGTCGCGACGTGGAGATCGCGCTGCCGCCCGGAACGCTGGTCAAGGACGCGGAGTCCGGCCGCCTGCTGGCCGATCTGTCGGCCAGCGGCGATTCCTGGCTGTGCCTGCAGGGCGGGCGCGGAGGCAGGGGCAACTGGCACTTCCGCTCGCCCACCCGCCAGGCGCCGCGCTACGCGCAGAAGGGCCTGCCTGGGGCCACCCGGCGCCTCGCCGTGGAGCTGAACCTGATCGCCGACGTGGGGCTGGTGGGCCAGCCCAACGCCGGCAAGTCCACCCTGCTGGCCGCGCTGACCAACGCCCGGCCCAAGATCGCCGCGTATCCCTTCACCACCCGCAGCCCGTACATCGGGGTGATGCGCAACGGGGATGCCGAGCTGATCATCGCCGACATCCCCGGCATCATCGAGGGGGCCTCCACGGGGGCCGGATTGGGCCTGCGCTTCCTGAAGCACGTGAACCGCACCCGGGCCCTGGCCTTCCTGGTCGACCTGGGGGACGCGGAGCCGGGCGCGGCGCTGGAGGTGCTGCGCCGCGAGCTGGGCGCCTATGACCCGGCGCTGCTGTCCCGTCCCCGGCTGGTGGTGGGGACCAAGCTGGACCTGCCGGAAAGCGGCGAGCGCCTGCGGGAGCTGGAGGCTGCGGCGGCGGGGGAGCGGGTCCTGGCCATTTCGGTCTGGAACCGGCAGGGGCTGGAGGAGCTGGCCCGGGCGCTGGTGGAGCTGGGCCGGGCATGAGGCTGGCCATCCTCGGGGGCACCTTCAATCCCGTGCACGTCGGGCACCTGTTCCTGGCCGAGGAGGTGCGCAGCCTCCTGGGCTACGAGCGCATCCTCTTCGTGCCCGCCAACATCCCGGTGCACAAGTCCATGCCCGTCGAGGTGGGGGCCCGGCACCGCCTGGCCATGCTGCGCCTGGCCCTGGCCGGCAGCAGGGACTTCCAGGTGGAGACCTGCGAGCTGGAGCGGGGAGGCAACTCCTACTCCATCGACACGCTGGAGCAGGTGCTGCGGCGCTATCGCCCGGAGGGCCGCCCGGGCCTGATCATCGGTGAGGACCTGGTGGAGGGCTTCCCGGCCTGGAGGCAGGCCGCGCGGCTGGCGGAGCTGGCCGAGCTGATCGTGGCCCGCCGCGCGGCCACCCCGGTCGCGGCGCCCGACTGGCCCTTCCCGGCCAGCCTGCGCCGGATCGAGAACCTGCTGCTGCCCGTCTCCTCCTCGGAGATCCGCCGCCGGCTGGCCGCCGGCAGGCCGGTCCGGCACCTGGTGCCGGAGAAGGTGCTGCGCTACATCCGGCGCCGCCGGCTGTATGAGTA
>MIBK01000043.1:12633-12996 GCA_001829505.1 Spirochaetes bacterium RBG_16_67_19
GCGGGGGCCCGGCGGCAGGAGGCGCGGGACTGCGCGCGCCTGGTGCGGGAGCGCCTCGGCCGGCGGCGGGCCGGGCATTGCCGTCGCACCGCGGCGCTGGCCTCCCGGCTGGCCCGCCGCTTCGGCCTGGACCGCGGCCGGGCGTACCTGGCCGGGCTGGCCCACGACCTGGCGCGCGAGCTGCCGGAGGCGGAGCTGCTGCGCCTCTCGGCCGAGGACGGATCGCCGCTCCAGTCCTGGGAAACGGAGCGTCCGGTGCTCCTGCACGGCAGGGCGGCTGCGGTGCTGCTGGGCCCGGCCTTCGACGAGGAGGTCCGGGAGGCGGTGGCGGACCACGTGACGGGCCGGCCGGGCATGTCCGCT
>MIBK01000043.1:13048-21782 GCA_001829505.1 Spirochaetes bacterium RBG_16_67_19
AAGCCCGCCGAGCGCCGGAGGGTGCTGGGGCTGGCGCTGGATGAGCAGGTCGCCTGGGTGGCGGACAGGGTGTTCGAGCATCTGCGCAGGGAGGGCCTGGCCATTGCGCCGCCCGCCCTGGCCTTGAGCGAGGAGTTGAAGGGGCATGCTGCGACGCAAGCGCAAGTGGGATAAGAGCCTGCTGGTGTTGGGGCTGATCATCGCCGTGGTGCTGGCCTCGGCGGTCCTCCTTCTCCTGCAATACCGCACCGACCCGCTGTCCGAGGCCTTGAAGAAGGACGCCCCGCTCAGCTTCCTGTTCGCCGTCAGCGGCGACCAGGACTACCGCTTCTTCGAGGTGCTGCAGTACCATCCCCGCACCCATCGCGGGGCCGTGCTCTTTCTGCCGGGGAACGTGGGGCTGATCATCGAGAGCCTGAAGAAAGTGGACCGCATGGACGTGCTGTACCGCTACGGCTCGATCGGCGCGTTGAAGGCGAAGGTGGAGCAGATCACCGGCCTGTCCATCCCCTTCTACTTCGAGCTGCGGGAGCAGGAGGTGGTGTCCGTGGTGGACCTGCTGGGCGGCCTGGAGCTGTTCATCCCCAATCCGGTGGAGGCCGCGGTGGGGGAGCGCAAGGTGCTGCTGCCCTCCGGCTCCGTGATGCTGGACGGGGACAAGATCCGCGATTTCATCGCCTACCGGGATCCCCTGGAGCCGGAAACCGACTGGGTGGGGCGCAAGCAGAAATTCCTGCAGTCCCTGCTGAAGGCCCTGGGGGAAAGCGACCTGATCCTGGACCCGGGCCCCTTCGCCGCCCTGCGCCGCCTGGTATCCACGAACCTGGGCTCCCGCTCCCTGGCCGCCTTGCTGCGGGAGCTGGCCCGCCTGGAGAGCGAGAAGCTGGTCTTCCAGCGGGTGCTGGGCAGCGAGCGCACCGTGGACGGCAAGGAGCTGCTGTTCCCGCATTTCGAGGGACAGCTGTTGAAGGAGATCGTCAAGCAGACCGGCGAGACCATAGCCAGCGCGGAGCCCGGTCTGGAGGAGGAGCTGACCGTGGCTCTGGAAATCCTGAATGGAACCTCCGTGTCCGGCCTGGCCCGCAGGGCGGCCAGCGTGTACCAGAGCTTCGGCTACGAAATCGTGGCCCTGGGCAACGCCGACAGCACCGATTACCTGAACACCGTGGTGCTGGACCGCAAGGGCCGCCTGGAAGTGGCCCAGAAGGCGGCGGAGCTGATCCGCTGCCAGCGGGTCTATTCCCGGTTGAGCGAGGGGGGGGACCTGACGATCGACGTGACCCTCATTTTAGGGAAGGATTTTGATGGAAGATACTGCAAGAACTGACGCGCTGGCCGTGGCCCGACTGCTGGAAGAGCATCGCGGCGAGGACGTGGTGGTCCTGGACGTCGGGGAGGCCGCCGGCTGGACCGATTACTTCGTCATCGCCACCTTGGCCAGCTCGGTGCGCCGGCGGGGGGTGCTGCGTGCCGTCGGCGCCTACCTGGAGGCCCGGGACATTCCCCGTCTGAACCCTCACCGCCTGCAGCCAGAAGGGGAAGGTTGGATACTGCTTGATTGCGGGCGGATGGTGATCCACCTGATGGATCCGGAAGCCCGCGCCTTTTACGAGCTGGAAAAACTCTGGTTCAGGAGCCAGGCGCTCTACTCGTCGAACTCGTCGAGGTCCAGTTCCTCGTCCTCGTCGTAGTCTTCGTCCTCGTCGGCGAGATCCTCTTCTTCCTCGCTTTCCTCTTCCTCGAAGGCCTCGTCCTCGTAATCCTCGTCGAGGTCCTCGTCGAAGTCCTCTCCCTCCTCTTCCTCTTCTTCTTCTTCCTCTTCTTCCTCTTCTTCTTCTTCTTCTTCTTCGAAGTCCTCTTCCTCGTAATCCTCTTCTTCGTAGTCCTCGAAGTCGTCCTCGTTCTCGTAGAGCTCCTCGTCGCCAAGGTCCTCGAAATCATCCCCTCCGGCCCGCAGGTACTTTCGCCCGCCGGAATCCTCGTGGGAAAGCTCTCCGTGCTTGGACATATGCTCCTCGCTCCCAGGAATAATTCAGGGAAAAACCAATTCAATCTATGGTCATGTTTCGATTTCTGTCAACTGTTTTTTTCTCCAAAATTGACACAATCCGCTTTTTCCGCTACTATGCGCAGCACTTGGCCCCGGATCTTTGGCATCGGCTTTCTCGCCCCCTTTAACCCCGCTCCCTTGCGCGACGAGGCGGCCGGGGATTAAAATGGGTCGCCCGATGAGGAGGACTCCATGGAGATCACGGACATCCGCATCAAGCAGGTGAGCACGGAGGGCAAGCTGAAGGCATACGTGACGGTCACCTTCGACGACTGTTTCGTGGTGCACAATCTGAAGATCATCTCGGGTAAGGCGGGCACCTTCATCGCCATGCCGAGCCGGAGGACCAAGACGGGAGAGTACAAGGATATCGCCCATCCGATCAACTCCGATTTCCGGCAGTCGATCCAGGCGAAGATCATCGCGGAGTACGAGCGGGTACGAGAGCTGGGGGGCGGGGAGCAGGCCGCCACCTCCGACGAGGACGATGGGACGTAGGCAAGCGGTAAGCCACCGGTCTTTGGTACCGGCATTACGCAGGTTCGAATCCTGCCGTCCCAGATACACTTATAAGGAGTAAACATGGAGCAGAAGACTTTGAACGCCGAAAGCCGCGCCAGGCTCGGCAAGGGCGAATCCGGCAGGCTGAAGCGGCGGGGCAGGATCCCCGCGGTGATCTATGGCCACCAGGAGCCGCTGGCGGTGAGCATCGACGCGCACGAGTTCGACACCAAATTCCACCACATATCCGAGAGCACGATCATCCGCCTCGCGGTGGGCGGCCAGGAGCGGGAAGTGCTGATCCGCGACTTCCAGGAGGACGCGGTGGGCGGCCAGGTCACCCACATCGACTTCTACGAGGTGGACAAGAACCGGCTCCTGCGCACCAACGTCCGCGTGGAGCTCACCGGCGCGCCCGTGGGAGTGAAGGAGGGCGGCCTGCTGGAGCACTTCGTCCACGAGGTGGAGGTGGAGTGCCTGCCGGCCAGCCTCCCGGAGAAGATCATCCTGGACGTGAACGAGCTGCGCCTGGGGAAGAGCCTGCACGTGCGCGAGCTGCCGCCGGTGGAGGGGGTCAGGTTCCTCAACTCCCCGGAGCAGGTCGTCTGCGCGGTCGTGCACAAGCGCGTGGAGGTTGAGGCCCCGGTCGCGGCCGCCGTCACGGCGGAGGGCGAGGAGGCTGCCGCTGCGGTGGAAGGCGAGGAGGGCGCCGAGACTCCCGCGGAGGAATAGGCTGCTCACGGTCGTGGGGCTGGGCAATCCCGGCCTCCGGTACCTGGATAGCCGTCACAACGTCGGCTTCCGGGTCGTCGAGCTCGCCGCCCGCGGGTTGGGGATCAAGCTGCGCCGGCCGTGGCTCAGGGGTTACCGCCTGGGCCAGGCCGCGCCGGAGGGCAGGCGCCTCTGCCTGGTCCAACCCCTGACCTACATGAACCGTTCCGGGGCGGCCCTGTCCTCATTGCGGCCTCTGGAGGGGGACGGGAGCCTCTTGGTGGTTTGCGATACGCTGGACCTTCCTCCCGGACAATGCCGCCTGCGCCGGGGGGGCTCCTCAGCGGGGCACAAGGGCCTGGTTTCAATTATCGCCGCGCTGGGCCGGACCGATTTCCTGCGCCTGTACGTCGGCATCGGTCGCCCCTCCCGGCCGGAGGAAGTGGTGGATTACGTGCTGGGCTGCCCCTCCGGACAGGAAGCTGAGGCGCTCCAGCGGGGCGAACAAAGGGCGGCCGAGGGAGTGCTGGCCCTGCTGCACGAAGACCCGGAGAAGGTGATGAATGCCCTCAACCAGAGCCCCCGCCGGCCCTGAACGCCGGCTGGAGGAGTACCTCCGCCGCCACCGCATCCCGGAGGAGGCGCCCATCCTGGTGGCCTTCTCGGGCGGCTCCGACTCGCGAGCCCTGCTGGGCCTGCTGGCCGCGCGCCCCGGGCGCCGGCCCCTGCAGGCGGCCTACCTGGACCACGGTCTGCGCCCCGCAGCGGAGCGCGCCGCGGAGCTGGACTTCGTGCGGCGCGCCTGCGGCGAGCTAAACCTGCCCCTGCGCACGGGTGCCCTGCCGCCGGGGTCGCTGGCCGCCGAGGCCCGCGGCCGGAGCCTGGAGCAGGTGGCTCGCGAGCACCGTTACGGCTTCCTGTTGGAGGTTGCGCGGACGCTGGGCTGCCCCTACGTGGCCCTCGGGCACACGGCTGACGACCAGGCCGAAACCCTGATCATGCGTTTCTTCCAGGGCACGGGCCCGGCGGGCCTGGCCGGTATTCCGGAGCGCCGGGGATGCTACCTGCGGCCGCTGCTGACCTGCGGGCGGGCCGAGCTGCAGGCCTGGCTGGCCGAGCGCGGGCTGGAATACCGCACGGACTCCAGCAACCTCCAGGCTGTGGCCCTGCGCAATGCCGTGCGCCTGCGCCTGGCCCCCCTGCTGGCGGAGCTGTTCCCCGGCTATCGCGGCAGCCTGGCCGGGCTGGCGGCGACCATGCGCCAGGTGCGGGAGCTGCTGGAAAGCCAGGCGGAGCAGCTCCTGCAGTGGGAGCGGGCAGGGCGGGCTTTCACGGTGGACGCCCGCGCCTTCCTGGCCGCGCCGGCCCTGCTGCGCCGCCAGTCCCTGTTCGCGCCGCTGGCGGCCCTGGGGGCGCGGGGGGGGCGGCTTCCCGCCCGCTTCCTTTTGGGGGCCGCAGGCGGCTCGGCCAGCCGAGCGACGCTGCTGGCCGGGCGCGGCGTGCGCCTGCGCCGGCGAGGAAGCCGGTTCGTGCTGGAAAGGGATATTGTCGGGGTCGGCAAAAAAGGATATCTTATCACGATAGAACCGCATCGCCGTTACGAAGCGACGGGCCGCGTCATTGAAATCGGCGCTGTGGGCCCAGGCAAGCCCGAGCTCGCCCCCCTGGTGCTGAGGTCGGCAACGGCGGCGGATCGCCTGCGGACCGAGGCCGGAAGCACGGCCGTGAGCAAGCTGTGCTCCGCGTGGCGAATTCCACTGACAGAACGCTGGAAACTGCCCATCGTGGCGGACAGGAACGGGGTGCTCGCCGTTCTGGGCGGGGGGCTGGGGGGGAGCGATCGGTTCCGCCCCGGGGCCCGGCCCGCGGCGGGGAGGCTCGCCGTGAAGGTCTCGGTTTTGGAGGGAGAGTGAGCAACAACGACAAGCAGGACCGCAAAGGGCAGGAACCCGGCCCGGGTTTCACCCGCTTCAACTTCAACAACCGCATCGCCCTGATCGCGCTGCTCATCCTCATCGCCTTCTTTGTGTTCTTTTTCGTGCAGAGCGAGCGCACCAGCAGCCAGCCGCTGGCCTACTCGGCGTTCCTGAACCACCTGAAGCAGGGCCAGGTGGAAGCGGTGAAGATCGTGGACAACTCCGAGATCACCGGCACCCTGCGCGACCCGAACGGGGAGCGCAGCAGCTTCAGGACCTCCATCCCCTACCCGGACACGGAGCTGGTGGCCAAGCTGGTGGAGAAGGGGGTGCTCATCAGCGGCGGGCCCCGGGGCCGGCCGCCCCTGCAGATCTTCTTCGACATCCTGCCCTGGGTGGTAGGCCTGTTTTTCATCTGGTTCATGTTCCGGCAGGTGCAGGGCAGCGGCAACCGCGCCTTCAGCTTCGGGAAAAGCCGCGCCAAGCAGTACCTGGACACGGGAAAACGGATCACCTTCAACGACGTAGCCGGCCAGGAGGAGGCTAAGTACGAGCTGCAGGAGGTCGTGGAGTTCCTCAAGAACCCGACGAAATTCGCCCGCCTGGGGGCCAAGATACCCAAGGGGGTGCTCCTGGTGGGCATGCCGGGAACCGGCAAGACCCTGATGGCCAAGGCCATCGCCGGGGAGGCCAACGTGGCCTTTTTCCACATGTCCGGCTCGGACTTCGTGGAGATGTTCGTCGGCGTGGGGGCCAGCCGCGTGCGCGATCTTTTCGAGCAAGGGCGCAAGCACGCCCCCTGCATCCTGTTCATCGACGAGCTGGACGCGGTGGGCCGGGTGCGCGGCGCCGGCTACGGCGGCGGCCACGACGAGCGGGAGCAGACCCTCAACCAGATGCTGGTGGAGATGGACGGCTTCGACACCAAGGACGGGGTGATCATCGTGGCCGCCACCAACCGCCCGGACGTGCTGGATCCCGCCCTGCTGCGGCCGGGCCGTTTCGACCGGCAGGTCGTCGTGGACATGCCGGACACCAAGGAGCGGGAGAAGATCCTGCTGATCCACGCCCGCAACATCCCCACGGCCGCGGACGTGGAGCTCTCCCGCATCGCCCGCGCCACCCCCGGCTCCTCGGGGGCCGACCTGGCCAACCTGGTCAACGAGGCGGCCTTGTTGGGCGCCCGCCGGGGCAAGCCGAAGGTGGACATGCTGGACTTCGAGGACGCCCGCGACAAGGTGCTGATGGGCATCGCCCGCAAGTCCAAGGTGATTCCGCCCAAGGTGCGGGAAATGACCGCCTATCACGAGGGCGGGCACGCCCTGCTGCACTACTACCTGATCAACGCCGACCCGCTGCACAAGGTGACCATCGTGCCCCACGGCCAGGCCCTGGGTGTGGCTTTCAGCCTGCCGGAGAGCGACACCTATTCCCGCAGCCAGGCCTGGCTGACCGACCGCATCACCATCATCATGGGCGGCTATGCGGCCGAGCGGATCATCTTCGACGAGACCACCACCGGCTCGCAGAACGACATCGAGCAGGCCACGGAAATCGCCCGCAAGATGATCTGCGAGTGGGGCATGTCCGGGAGCCTGGGCCCCATCGCCTACGGCCAGAAGGAGGAGCCCATCTTCCTGGGCAAGGAGATCGCCCGGCACAAGGACTACTCCGAGGACACGGCCCGGGCCATCGACAAGGAAGTGCGGTCCATCGTGGAGGCCGGTCTGGAAAAGGCCAGCCGGCTGCTGACCGAGCACCGCGCCGAGCTGGAGCTGCTGGCCAAGACCCTGGTGGAAAAGGAAACCCTGGACGATAATCAGATCCGGGAGCTCCTGAAAATGCCCGCCCGCCCCAGATTGGAAGAATGAGCGGGCGCTTTTAGTCCCCGGAAGCGAGGCACATGAGCGCAAACCGGGTCGCCTGGACCCTGGCCCTTCTGCTGACGGCGGCCGCCGGATTCCCTCAAGGCCGCCAGAGCGACAGGAACGCCGCCGAGCAGTACCTGGCCCAGGCCCGCCTGCAGGCCGCTGCCGGCGCCTGGAGCCAGGCCGCGGCCCTGCTGGAGCGCTGCCTGGAGTTCTTTCCCGAATATTCCGAAGCCTGCCTGCTGCAGGCCCGGATCAGTCTGCGGGAGCAGGAAGGCACGCGGGCCGGCCGGGACTGGCTCGCCCGGGCCCTATCCTCCGGCACCTGGACGGTCACGGACCCCCGCCAGGCCTCCACCGAGCTGGCGGCGGTGCTCGTGCGCACGCGGCGCTTCGCGGAGGCCCGGCCGGTTCTCGCCGCGCTTTCCGACGGCGCTTCCGGGCCGGGCCTGGGCGCCTGGGAAAGCCCGGAGGCCGCGCTGCTGTGGGGCCGCGCCCTGCTGGGGCTGGGCGACCCCTCGGCGGCCGCCCGGCACCTGGAGCCGGCCCTGGCCCGCTATCCGCGCGACCCCCGGCTGTACCTGGAGCTGGCCCGGGCCAGGCAGGCCCTGCGGCAAACCGCCGGCGCCCTGGAGGTGCTGGGCCGCGGGCAGCGGGCGCTTCCTGGTTCCCCGGAGCTCATCCTGGCGGCGGCCCGCCTGGAGCGCGACCGTCCGCGCCGCCTGGAGCTGTTGGAAGAGTATTCCCGCCGGGGCGGAAACAACCCCGCGGCGGCGGCGCTGGCCTTGAGCCTGCGCCCGCGCAGCCCCGCCTCCTGGCAGGAGCGTTTCCTGTCCTGGGGGGGAACCGCCGCGGCACGGCCCCTGGCCGACCTGCTGGCCTTCTATCGCACCCTGCCGCAGCCCCTGCTCACGGCCGTGCAGGGATACTCCGGGTCCAGGATTCTCGACGAGGACGAGGACGGCTTCTACGAGGAGCGCTACGAGCTGCAGGACGGCGGCCTGCGGGGCTGGGTGCTGGACAGAGACCAGGATGGAATCGCGGACGCCCGGGTGCGGTTCGAGGCCGGACTGCCGCGGAGCCTGGAATCGGGCAGCCTGGAGTTCCGCTACAGCTCCTACCCCTGGTTGGAGGGGATAACGGCACGAGACGAGCGGGGCCTGCGGATCTACGAGCTTTCCCCTTACAAGGAACGCCTGGTGCTGTTCGCCGGTTCACCCCCCTTCGGCTCCGCTCTCCTGCGCCTCTCCTCCGGCCGCTGGCCCGGGGAGGCGGAGGTGGCCCGGCTCTCCTTCGCCATGAGGGAAACCGCCTCCGGACCCGGAGGGGCCGAGCGCCGCTACACCCTGCTGGCCGGGCAGGTGGCCCGTCTGGAGGAGGCCCCCGATTCCAGCGGGCGCTACGGCCGGGTGGTGGAATATTCCCAGGGCCGGCCGGCCGCGGGCCGGCGCGACCTGGACCGCGATGGGACCTTCGAGGTGAGCGAAAGCTACGCCGGCGGGCAGCTCTCCGGCCTGTCCGAGGACCGTGATGGAGACGGGCGGCCCGAGTATTGGGAGAGGTACGGAACGGAGGGCAGCCGCCATTTCTGGGATTACGACGGGGACGGGCGGGCGGACAGCCGGGAGCTGCGGTCGGGGGACAGCCTGGTGAGGGAGTTCTCCAGCCGCCGCGACGGGGTGTTCGAC
>MIBK01000043.1:21858-22075 GCA_001829505.1 Spirochaetes bacterium RBG_16_67_19
CCGCCGCGGGCTGGTATTGGTTGGGCCGGCCGGCCGGCCGGCCGGAGCGCTTCCTGGGGCTGCCCGACGGGCTGCACCGCATCGACGGCGGCAGCTTCTTCATTTTCACCTACGGGGACAGGCGGTACGTGGAACAGCTATGAGAAGATTCGGACCCTGGGTATTGCTGACGGCGGTGCTGCTCTCCTGCGCCGGCGGGCCGGAAAGCCGGATCCCG
>MIBK01000043.1:22228-26318 GCA_001829505.1 Spirochaetes bacterium RBG_16_67_19
GCCGCGGGGCTGGGGGAGAGCTTCCAGGACCATGTCCGGCGGCGGGAGTACGCCACGGCCCTTTCGCGCTTCAACTCGCTGGCCGCCCTCGGGCAGAGCGCACCGGAGTGGACCCAGGCCCGGCTCCTGGCCGAGATGGCCGCGGAGCGGGCCGCCCAGCAGGAGCTGCCCGTGGCCTTCCTGTACGCGCTGCGGGCGCTGGACGGCGGTGAGCGCGGCCCGGAGTTCCTGTCCCTGGTCCTGCGCCTGGCCACGGAGCTTGGCAACCTCCCGGTCCACCAGCGGGTGGCCGGAATCATGCGGGCCGCGGGGCTGGAGCTGCCTGCGGAGTACTCCGGGAAGCTCACCGGCCCGCCGCCTATGGACCGGATGGTTCGCGGCACCGTAACCCTCTGGGTGGACAAGGGCATCAAGATCGAGAAGGGGGTGGGTCTCCCGGACCGGGTCATCGGCAGCGGTTTCTTCATCGACCCGCGCGGCTACCTGCTCACCAACTATCACGTGATCCAGAGCGAGGTGGATCCCAAGTACGAGGGCTACTCACGGCTGTTCATTCGCCCCTCCGACCGGGTGGAGGCCAGGATCCCCGCCAGGGTCGTGGGCTACGACCGGATCTTCGACCTGGCCCTGGTCAAGGTGGAGGTCGTTCCTGAGTACGTCTTCAGCTCCGCGGCGGATCCGGAGCTGAAGGTGGGCAACCCGATCCTGGCCATCGGCTCCCCGGCCGGGCTGGAGAACACCGTCACCGGCGGCATCGTTTCGGCCACCGGCCGGCGCTTCCTGCAGCTGGGGGACACGATGCAGGTGGACGTGCCCATCAACTACGGCAATTCAGGTGGTCCGCTGCTGGACGCCGGCGGGCAGCTGGTCGGGGTGGTCTTCGCGGGGATCGAGCAGTTCGAAGGGGTGAACTTCGTCATCCCCTTCAGCTGGGTGAACAAGACCCTGCCCGGCCTGTATCGCGGCGGGGAAGCCCGCCACCCCTGGCTGGGCATGGCCGTGCAGGAGACCGCCAGGGGACTGGAGGTGGTGTACACCCTGCCGGGGGCCTCGGCCGCTTTGGCCGGCCTGGAGCCGGGGGACGTCCTGCTCAAGCTCAATGGCGCGGAGTACCGCAAGCTCGGGCCGCTGCAGTCGGCGCTGCTGGACCTGGAGCCGGGCACCCTGGTGACCCTGTCCTGGCAGCGCGGCTCCGAGACCCTGTCCGGGTACCTCAGTCTGGCCGAGCGCCCGTTCAGCCCGCTGGAGGAGGCGCTGTCCAAGGACCGGCGGGAGCGCGTGCTCTACCCCCTGTTCGGCATGCGCCTGGCCAAGACCGGCTCCTTCCTGTGGCGCGAATCCTACGTGGTGGAGCGCGTCCTGGCCGGCTCGGTGGCCGACGAGACGGGCCTGTCCGAGGGCGACCCGCTCACCATCCAGGCCTGGAAGGTGAACGAGGAGGAGCGCTACGCCATGGTGCAGATCTACGTGAAAAAGCGCAAATCCGGGTTCCTGGAGAGCGCGGTGCAGATGGCCGCCTATCTCGAGCGGGACAACTTTATCTAGCCCCCCCGCCAATGGACAGCGCCCACATCCGCAACTTCTGCATCATCGCCCACATCGATCACGGCAAGTCCACCCTGGCCGACCGCTTCATCCAGCGCGCCCGCATCATATCGGACCGTGACTTCCACGACCAGATCCTGGACAACATGGACATCGAGCGGGAGCGGGGGATCACCATCAAGAGCCAGGCGGTGGCCCTGCCGTACCGCGCCGCCGACGGCCGGGACTACACCCTCAACCTGGTGGACACTCCCGGGCATGTGGACTTCACCTACGAGGTGTCCCGGGCCATCTCCTCCTGCGAGGGCGCGGTCCTGCTGATCGACGCCACCCAGGGGGTGGAGGCCCAGACCCTGGCCAACCTGTACCTGGCCATGGAGCACAACCTCACCGTCGTGCCGGTGATCAACAAGATCGACCTGCCCGGCGCGGACGTGGAGGCCGTGCGCCGGCAGATCGACCACGACCTGGGCCTGGACTCCGACGAGGCCCTGCTGGTCTCGGCCAAAACGGGCACGGGCGTGGACGAGCTGCTGGAGGCCCTGGTGGCGCGCGTGCCGGCGCCGAGGGGCGACCCGCAGGGGCTCCTGCAGGCCCTGATCTTCGACTCGCATTACGACGCCTACCGCGGGGTGATCATCCACGTGCGGGTCTTCTCCGGCTGCCTCCGCGCCGGGCAGCAGATCCGCTTCTGGTCCAACGGCTCGGCCTACGAGGTGGATGAGACCGGCCTTTTCCAGATCGTCCTGCGCCCCACCCCGCAGTTGTGCGCAGGAGAGGTGGGCTACATCCACGCGGGGATCAAGAACATCTCGGACACCAGGGTGGGGGACACGATCACCGACCACCAGCGGCCCTGCGCGGCGCCCCTGCCCGGCTTCCGGGAGGTGAAGCCGGTGG
Source organism: Spirochaetes bacterium RBG_16_67_19 (assembly GCA_001829505.1). Classification (GTDB taxonomy): domain Bacteria; phylum Spirochaetota; class Spirochaetia; order SZUA-6; family DRHE01; genus MIBK01. The sequence continues at coordinate 24,674 of MIBK01000043.1, forward strand.
TCTTCTCCTCGATCTACCCGGTGGACGCCAATCAGTACGAGGAGCTGGCCGCCGGCCTGGAGAAGCTGAAGTTGAACGACGCCTCCCTGGTCTACGAGAAGGACTCCTCGGTGGCGCTGGGCTTCGGCTTCCGCTGCGGTTTCCTGGGGCTGCTGCACCTGGAGATCGTGCAGGAGCGCCTGGAGCGCGAGTTCCAGCTTTCCATCGTCTTCACGGCCCCCTCGGTGAAGTACCGCCTCGCCCTGCGCGACGGCCGTTCGGCGTTCGTCGACAACCCGGCCACCTTCCCGGACCCCGGCCTGATCGAGACCACCGAGGAGCCCTACATCCGGGCCACCATCATCACCCCGGCCGTCTACCTGGGCAGCATCATCCCGCTGTGCCTGGAAAAGCGGGGGGAGCAGAAAAGCCTGACCTACCTGGACACCAAGCGCGTGGAGATGGTATACGAGCTGCCCCTGGCGGAGATCGTGTTCGACTTCTACGACCGCCTGAAGTCCGTTTCCCGTGGCTACGCTTCCTTCGACTACGAGATCGGGGAATACCGGGCCACGGACATCGTCAAGCTGGACATCCTGATCAACGGCAAGCCCGTGGACGCGCTGGCCCAGCTGGTGTTCCGGGAGAACGCCTACCGCCGGGCCCGCTCCGTTTGCGAAAAGCTGCGCGAGGAAATCCCCCGGCAGCAGTTCAAGATCGCCATCCAGGGGGCCATCGGCAGCCAGATCATCGCCAGGGAGACCGTCTCGCCCTTCCGCAAGGACGTTACCGCCAAGTGCTACGGCGGCGACATCACCCGCAAGCGCAAGCTGCTGGAAAAGCAGAAGGAGGGCAAGAAGCGCATGAAGATGGTCGGCGACGTGGAGCTGCCGCAGAGCGCCTTCCTTTCCGTCCTGAAGACCTCGGAGGACTGACGGCGTGGCCAGCCCCGGACGGCCGCGCGCCCGCTGCGCCATCGTCGGACTGGGCCGCATTGGCTCCCTGCTCGAGGAGGACCGGCTCCGCGAGAAGCCGGCCAGCCACGCCGGCGCGGTGGACGCCAGCCGGCACTGCGTCCTGGAGGCCGGCTGCGACCTCTCCGCGGAGCGGCGCGAGGCCTTCGCCCGCCGCTGGAGCTGCCGCCACCTCTACGAGAACGCCGGGCGGATGCTCGCTCGGCACGCTCCGGATATCCTGCACGTGGCCACCCCGCCCGAATCCCACCTGGAGCTGGTCAGCCTGGCCGCCGCCTCGCGCGTGCCGGTGGTGATCTGCGAAAAGCCCCTGGCCCGCGGCGCGAGTGAGGCGCGTCGGATCGTGGAGCTGTGCCGGGAAAGCGGCACCGCCCTGCTGGTCAACCACGAGCGGCGTTACGCGCGGGACTACCGGGCGGCCCGGGAACGCGTGGCCGGCGGAGGCCTCGGGGAGCTGGCCGCCGTCTCCGGCCGCCTGCACGTGGGATCCCGGCCGGCGGCCGACGCGCTCTGGGACGACGGCACGCATCTGCTGGACGCCTTGCGCTTCCTTACCGGGGGCGAGCTGGAGCCGCTTTATGCCTGCGGGCAGGCCGCCAGCCCCGGCGGAGTGCTGCAGGTCCTGCTGCGGGCCGGCGGGGTGCCGGTCAGCCTGCAGGTCGGGGGCGGCCTGGAGCCGCTGGTCTTCGAGC
>MIBK01000043.1:26339-30597 GCA_001829505.1 Spirochaetes bacterium RBG_16_67_19
GCCTGCGCATCGGCAACGGGCTGTACGAGGAGTGGGTGAGCGCTCTCAGCCCCTATTACCAGGGCTTCCGCTCGCTGCGCCGGTTGCGGCGGCGGGCGCAGCGCCGAACCGGCTACTTCAGCGGCATGCTGGCGGACGCGGTGGCGGTGCTGCGCGAGCCGGGAAGAAGGCCCGTGTCCTCCGGCGAGGACGGCCTGGCGGCCGAGGAAGCGATCGAGCGGATCCTGAGCCTGCTCTAGACCAGGCGCTGCAGGCGGGCCCGCAGCCAGCGGGCGTTGGCCAGGGCCAGGGCCAGGTTGCCCTGCTCGGCCTGGCGCTGCGGGTCGGCCTCGGGGGTGGCCAGCAGCACATAGTCCACCAGGGCCACCGCCGGTCCCGGTGCCGATCCTGCTCCCGATCCCTTGCCAAGAGCCTCTTCCAGCTCCTTCTCCGCCGCTTGCAGCAGCCCGGCCTCGCCGCGCAGGAAATCCCGGACCTGCGCGGGCAGCGGCCCGAAAGGCCGCGGGGGAGGGGCGGGGGGCCAGGGCCCGGCCGACAGCACGGCCTGCAGCTCGCTGTCGGAGGCCAGGGGCCGGGCGCCGGTCTCCAGGCCCTCCCCGCCCAGATCGTAGAGCCGGCCGCTGTCCCGGGCCAGGGCTTGAAGCTGCTGCGCGTAGGATCGCAGCACCAGGTCGCTGGGGTACCGCCGGCCCCCCTTGCCGGCCACCCGCAGGAGCGGGCGAGCCGCCAGGGCCTCGAAGGCGGCGGAGCCCGGGGGCGCCAGGCGCGAGCAGGCCATCAGGGCGCGGCGGTGCGAAGGGGCTCCGCGGGCGTGCGTGCGGCCGCCGGGATAGCAGAAGTCCAGGCCGGCCAGCAGCACCGGTCCCAAGGTCAGGCCCAGGGCGGCCTGCACCGCGGTGACCCCCACCGAGCCCAGGGGGGGAAGCTCCGGCGGGAGCAGGCCCGCGGCCTGCAGGCGGTCGAAGAGGGCCAGGGGAGCGAAGCGGGTGGCGAAAGCCGCGCGGCGGGGAAACTGGCGGATCACGGCCGGGCAGGAGCTCAAGTCGCACAGCAGCAGGAGGGCCGGATCGCGCGACGGCAGGAAGTCCTCCAGGTTGTAGTGCTGGGCATCCAATGCGTATACCCAGTCCGGGGGCAGGCCGGCGTCGGCCAGGACCGGCAGCGCCGTGTCCACGGCCAGCAGCGTCAGCCGCTCCCGCACCCGCGCAATGCGCGGCAGCGCGGCCTCCAGGGAAGGGCCCGCCCCGGCCACCAGGATCGGCCGGGCGCGAGCACGCTCTTGCGGCGCGGGCGACTCGACGCCGCCGGCCAGGGCCGCCAGGTTGGCGAACAGGTTTCGCAGCCACAGCCTGGACATGTGGGCCAGGGTGATGCGGTTCTGCCAGAACTGGCGGATCTCTTCTTCCAGCGCTCCAAGTATGGCGTCATAGCCTGCCCGGTCCAGGTGGTAGGAGCCGCACAACGGCACGAGCTGCACACGGCGGAAGCGGTACAGCCCCAGCTCCCGGGCGGCGCCTATTGCGGCCTGGAGGCTGAAGACCACCTTGAGGCGGGGGTCCGTCGGTGGAGGGAAGGAGGCTGCCAGCGCCCACAGGCTGGCGTCGGTTTCCACGCAGAGCAGGCTGCTGCCGGCCGGCAGCTTTTGCAGCAGCAGCTCCAGGCCGTAGCCCAGGCCCAGCCCCGGCACCAGGACCAGGGCGCGCTCGGCCAGGCGCGCGGCGGCCGCGCGGCGGCGCGCCCCTTCGCGGGGCTCGGAGGAGGAGTAGAGGCTTCTGTTTCGATAGTAAACGGTGAAGCCCCTCCCGGTGTTTTCTAGGAGGGGCTCATCCGCGCTCATTCGCTCGGCGCTGGCTGGGCGGTGAAAATGGAAGTGTAGAAGGTGTCGTGGAAGTTGTCTTTCAAGTATTCCGGTTTGAGCAGCCCGGCTTGCAGGTCAGCCTCCAGCGCCTGTCTGGCGAAATAGGAGAAGTACTCCGCGCTCAGGTCCAGCTGCTCCTGCGGCGCCTCGCGGACGTCCTCCAGGCGGAGGACGATCACCTGGTCCTCCAGGAGCACGGGCTCGGAAATATCGCCCGGGGCCAGGCGGAAGGCCTTCAGGAAGAACTCCTCGTTGGCGGCCGCGGAGGAAATGTCGACCTCCTGGCCCACTGCGCGCACGGGGGCCAGGAAATAGACGCCCTGGTAGTTCAGGGGGAAGTACTCGGTGGCTTGTGCCTTCAGGTTCTGGGCCAGGGCGGCCCCCAGGAAACCGAGGTCCCTGGTGCGCAGGCGGAAGTCCTCGGCCCGCTTCAGCATGTAGTCCTCCACCTGGCCCTTCTCGTAGCGCATCATGTAGCCGCGCACCATCTGCGTGGTCTCCCCGTCGCTGAGGTCCGGCCGCAGGGCGGGGGAGTCGCAGCGGTAGATGACCCAGCCGTAGCGGCTGTGCAGCACGTCGGAAAGGGCTCCTTCGGCCAGGCCCATCACGGCCTCCAGCGGCTCCTTCTGCTCGAAGTCGCTCTCCAGGTCGTAGAAGTACCGCCAGCCGGCGTCCCCGCCCTTCTCCGCGTAGGCGTCCTTGGAATGGGCCCGGGCCAGCTCCTCGAAGCTGGCCGAGCGATCCTCCAGCTTGCGGCGGACCTCGCGGGCCTCGCTCTCGCTGGTTTTGATCAGGATCTGGCTCAGCTTGATGCGGCGGAAGCGCTCCGGGTTCTTCTCCCCGTAGGCCTTCACCTCCGCGTCGGGAAAGTCCCGGAAGGCGAAGCTCACGAAGGAGAACTTGCGCTGGGCGGAGATCATGGCCTTGAAGAAATCGACCTCCTTCTGGCTGTACTGGATGTCCCCCAGCAGGTCGCGCTGGACCTGCTCGTCCAGGAGCTGCTCGCGGAAAAGCTTGCGGTAGGCGTACTTGTCGGCATTGGAGGTGGCGCGATAGCGCTCCTCGTTGAACACCCCGCCCTGGCTCCAGGGCCCGGACTGGATCAGGACCTCGTCCAGGCGGTCGTCGGAGATCCAGGCCCCGGCCCTGTCGGCTTCGGCCAGGAAGGCCACGTGCACCACCGTCTGGTCGAAGGCGGTCCGCCAGACCTGGTAGGCCACGGCCTCCAGGTCCTCGGGCTCCTGGTTGCTGCCGCGCAGCTGCTCGTTGACCGCGGCGACCCGCTCGGCGAAGAAGTTGGAGGGGTAGTACTCCACCGGCTTGCCCTTGTAGGTGCCGAACTCGATCTTGCCCCCGGCCCCGCGCCCGCGTCCGCCCGCGGGCGCCCAGATGAAGGTGACCACGATGACCACCAGGATGGCCACGCTCAGGGCGTAGAGCACCGGGTGGCGCTCGCGCCGCTTCTCGACGACGTTTTCCTTGTCCTCATCCTTGCGGCGCATGGCGCGCCGGAACTCTCGTGACGGCATATGGCAGCCACCTTAGCACTCGGGCCCGGGCCTGTCAACGCGGTCGGTTCCAGCGCAACGGCGGGCAGCCGCCCGTCTTGACACGGGAGCGGGGAGCCAATTATATTGGGTTTCATCCTGGGGGCGTGGCGAAGTCTGGTTATCGCGCCGGCCTGTCAAGCCGGAGACCGCGGGTTCAAACCCCGTCGCTCCCGTTTGTTAAGTTTTTTCGGGGTAAGGAGTTACGATACCGAGAGCGAGTCCGGTAGCCACCGCGTAGCCTATACGATGTCCGCGAGGAGGTAGGCTACATGGGCAGACTTCGAAAAGACTATTCCCTGTACCGTCGCGCTACGAAAGACGGAAAAAAAATCTGGTACTACCGCACGTTCGACCGCTACGGTCGGCGCACCAGCGGCAAGAGTACCGGCCAATCCAACCGCACCCTGGCCGAGCGCCACTGTAACGCGCTACTGAAAGCCGGGGAGCTCGTACCCGTCAAGGAAACAGGATTCGAAGCCTACGCCGTGGACTGGTGGGTCTGGGGCAAGTGCGCCTACTGCCGCGGCCGCCTGGCGCGCTCCGCTCCCGAGCACCCGACCATATCCGAGCGCCACGCCGCGGACATGCGCGCCGCCCTGGAGCAGCACGTCCTGCCGGCCTTCCGCACCATGAGGCTATCCAGCATCCGCCCCGAGATCATCGAGCGGTGGATGTTCGACCTGCTGGACAAAGGCCTGTCGCACAAACGGGTCAACAACATCGCAGGCAGCCTGAGGGTCATGTTGAGCGAGGCCAAGCGCCTGGGCCTGCTACAGGTGAATCCCTTCGACGGGGTGCGCCCGTTCGCCGGCCAGGGGCGCGACCGCGGGGTGTTCTCCATTGAGGAGAT
>MIBK01000044.1:0-1102 GCA_001829505.1 Spirochaetes bacterium RBG_16_67_19
AGTGGGCGCGCTGCTTCCGGACGACGTGGTTTCCGCCCGCTTCTACGAGGACTGCGTCGGCTTCCAGAAGGCACCGCCGCCCCCGGACTGGACGGGCCTGCGCGTGCTTACCGAGAAGTAGGGCGCGAGCGCATCCCGGCCAGGGCCGGCAGCGCGATCGTGATCCCCACCGCGCCGATCCCGGCGCTGGCGTAGCTGGCGCTCTGCAGCACGTCGGACCAGGCCTTGAACAGGGCGGCCTGCTGGGGAGAGGCGGTGGCGAGGTAGCGCTGGTCCAGGTAATCAGAGAGGTACCAGCAGCCGTAGGAGCCGGCGAAGCCTGCGATCGCCGTGCCCAGGGAGGTCCAGAAGAGGGTGGCCGTGGTCCTCCGCCTGCGCTCCCGCCGGCGGTCCACCAGGGATTCCCGCAGCAGCCGCTGGGCGGTCTCGGCCGCCTTGCGGCGCTCCTGCACCAAGCGGACCTCCTCCCGGGTAACGAACAGGAGCATGCCGCTGCGCTGGGCCAAGTCGCGGAAGTAGCTCTCCTGCACCGCGGTGTCCAGCTTCTCGAAATCCTTCAGCACTACGCTGGGCACGTCGGTTCCCGGCTGAACGAAAAACTCCAGCAGCCAGCGCTCGGCCTCCACGAGAGTGTCCTGCATGAGGGCGTGAGCCGCCTTGTCCGTAGCGGAGACCTCGGGGAGGGCGGGAGCCGCGGGCGCCTCCTGTGCTTGCTGGGCCGCCGCAATTACGCCGGAAGCCAGCAGCAGGCCCAGCAGCCAGGCGCGCACGCTCAGCCTCCCCCGCCCTGCAGCTGGTCCAGGCGCTGTTGGTACTCCTGGGCGCGCGGGGAGCCCGGGTAGCGCTCCACCAGGTCGCGCCAAGCCTCCAGCAGCGCCGGGTGCTGCTCCGGGTCAGCCGCGGTCCACTGGGCCAGGACCTCGCAGCGGTACAGGTTGATGTCCTCCCGCGAATACAGCGGGTCGGCGAACACCATGGCATCCAGGTGGATCAGGCTTTCCTGGAAGTCGCCCTGACGGGCGTACAGGTCGGCCAGGCTCTTCTGGGACTTGTCGTACAGATCCTGCAGCGGATAGCGGTTGACCAAGAGCTGGAACTCCAG
>MIBK01000044.1:1557-5185 GCA_001829505.1 Spirochaetes bacterium RBG_16_67_19
TCCCCTTTGCGGCGCACCCGGTAGTCCCCTTCGGGGAGCTGGAAGAGCACTCCCGCGGTCTTTTCCGGCTTCCCGGCCAGAACCAGATCGGTCTCGTTGAGGAAGGCCGGCTGGAAGCTGCCCCCGGTCAGGTCAAATACCTGGGCTTTCACCTCCCCCGCCGTCAGCTCGATGCTCACCCGTCGTGCCGGGTAGCCCTGTTTGCGCAGCTCGAAGGTGTGCTTCCCGGGAGCCAGGTCACGCAGCAGCAGCGGGGTTTCCACCGCCAGCGGCTCGCCGTTGTGAATGACCTGGGCGTTGATGGGGGAGGAAGAAAGAAAAAGCATAATGCGGGAAGAAACGGCTTCTTGAGAAACCGCAAGAGGAACAGCGAAAATGATAAGGCTCAGCACTAGAAATCTACGAAGCATTACCAGCCAATTTTGCATAATTAGAGCTGGGAGTAAAGGCTCAAGGTACTAGATCGATCGCTATTTCATCAGTGATTCCGCTAGCATCTATTAATCGCAGTAGCCCATCTGTTGCTGTACCATTGCCATGGAACTGATTATCGTCCCCCGGTGCCAGAAAGTCTGTAGGCCTTAAGTTTGCCGCTACCGTTATATCCGTAAGTGTCTTGTAAGTGATCACGGCATAGACAGTAGTACCATTCCAATCCATCAGTTCTACAGTACTAATATTCGAGAATCCGTAGCCGTGAGGCAAAACGAATTCATCGAGCTCCGTGGTATCAACTGATGAACAAGATTCAATATTGATGAAGGTATATACTTCAGACTTTATTGGGCTATGCCGCCCAGAATCATCGATTGCTATAGCCTGTATTTCGATTGGAGCTTCCGAAAGCTCAACGATAATCGGCGATCCAACTATATACTGGCTCGAGGTTTCATTTGGATCAATCGGACCTGTGGAGTAAAATACTCGAACCGGCGATCCCAGAGGGTTCGTCCATTCACCATGTAATAGTTGAATACTGGCATTCGCGTTAAAAAGACGACTGGCTGGGACGAATTCAGGCTCTGCTGGTTCGTCTAAGTCGAGATAGAACTCGAAGGTTTTCTCTAAGAATGCCAGATCAACGAACTCGTATCCGCGACGAGCTTGGGCCACGAGCTTTACTGTGTATTCGCCCTTAGCCTTGGCTGGATCTGGATCAACTGCAATCGGCAAATGCTGGAGGGTTCCTGGCAGAAACTCGTTAGTTATTCCCTGCTGTATTGTACCTGTATCTTTGTCCACAGCGTATTTGCAGCGAAGCGAAGATTCATCCGCGGTGAATATATAGTCTATGACGAGATTGCTACCGGATTGATAAGCGGATTGAGCATTTAGCAATTCAATCGAAGGTTCTACTAGATTAAACTCGAACTGACAGGTAGTGAGGAGAACGAATAAAACTGCCAGAGGTGCCTTCCAGAAGGCTTGAACACCCCTCATCAGAGACCCCCACCCTCATTGGAGCGCCACTCCACGCTCCGACTACTCCCCTCCCAATAGTTCGCAATCTTGAAGCGTTGAACAATCGAAACGCTTGGCTCGTCTAATCGACGCGATATATTAGCATATAGGGATGATTTTCACAATAGATTTCTGCCTTTCGTTCTGTACTATAGTCACCTACTCGCTGTTAGATCTGCCGACTTCCACAGCTTTTCCATCGATAAGCCTGATTGCGATAAATATTGGGAATACGTCTTCACACTCCACGACAATGGCCGGGGAGCGAGAGGTTGTGCCTGATTCATTCAGACCCTCACACACATTGTAGAATAAGCGCGGTTTTACAATTTGTCAATTCAATCTACAGATTGAAAATCGGCTCATTTCCAGTGTCTTGATTCGCGCGGGGCGCCAACATACCTATCGGCCGGTTGACACGCCTCCCCGCGCGCCGTAGGGTGTGCCCGATGAGCGACGTGCTTTGGGTCCCCAAGAAAACCGCGCCCCCGTGGGCCGACGGCTTCCAGGAAACGCCGGCGGGGCGGATTCCGCGCGTGGCCGTGGCCTGGGGCAAGGCGGAGCAGCGCGGCCGCCGCCTGTGCCGCTGGAGCAACGCCTTCCGGATGAGCTACACGGTGGATCCTGGGCTGTACGCGGCCGGCAATCCCTCCCCCGAGTCCCCGGTGCTGGTCACGGCCAACTACAAGCTGAGCTTCGACCTGTTGCGCCGGGAGCTTCCCGGCATCGACGCCTGGATCCTGGTGCTGGACACCAAGGGCATCAACGTGTGGTGCGCCGCGGGCAAGGGCACCTTCGGCACCGGGGAGCTGCTCCGGCGCCTGCAGTCCGTGAAACTGGCCGAGGTGGTCAGCCACCGCCGGCTGGTGCTGCCGCAACTGGGGGCTCCGGGCGTGCAGGCGCATGTAGTGAAACAGGAGAGCGGTTTCGCCGTGGATTACGGCCCTGTGCGCGCCGAGGACCTGCCCGCCTACCTGCGGGCCGGGCGCAAGGCCACCCCCGAGATGCGCGCCGTGCGCTTCGGCTGGAAAGACCGCCTGGAGCTTACGCCCATGGAGCTGCTGCCGGCCCTGCGCCGCTACCCCTGGCTGCTGCTGGGCTTGTTCCTGCTGTTCGGCCTGCAGCCGCAGGGCATCCTATTCCGCCCCGCTCTGGCGGGGGGCTGGAGCTTCGCCCTGCTGGGCCTGGCCGCGATCTTGACCGGCAGTTTCCTGGTCCCGCTGTTTCTGCCCTGCGTCCCCTTCCGCTCCTTCGCCCTGAAGGGCTGGCTGGCCGGGGCGGTCCTGACCGGGGCCTTCCTGGCCTTGCGCTGGGGCGCCCTGAGCGGGAACCTGTTCCTGGTCGTGCTGGCCGCCGCCTTTTTCCCGGCAGCCAGCTCCTACCTGGCCCTGATGTTCACCGGCACCACCGTGTACACCGGCCTGTCCGGGGTGCAGAAGGAGATGCGCTTCGCCCTGCCGCTGTACATCGCCGCCCTGGCCGTGACCGCCGCTTGCGCAGTGCTGGCCGTGCTGCGATACTGGGGGTTGTTATGAAGTATCTGGAAGACGTGGTCACCCTGAGGTATCAGGCCGAGGCCTGCACGGGCTGCGGCCGCTGCCTGGAAGTCTGCCCCCGCGGCGTGTTCGTGCGCTCCAACGGCAAGGTGGCCCTTACCGACCCGGCCCTGTGCATGGAGTGCGGGGCCTGCATGTCCAACTGCCCGGAAGGGGCGCTGACCGTGCGCGCCGGGGTGGGCTGCGCCGCCGCCGTGCTCAACGGACTGCTGCGGGGCGGGGAGCCTTCCTGCGACTGCAGCGGGGACTCCGGCTCCTCGAACTGCTGCGGCTGATTACCGCGCTTCAGTCCAACAGCGCGGCCAGCCTCCGTCCGTACTCCAGGCACTGCTTCCGCGCGTCGGCATCCGGGTTCCAGAGGGCCTTCAGGCCGTCATCGACCACCTGGAAGCCGGCCTTGCCCAGGGACTCCTTGAGCACCACCACCGACTCCCCGCTCCAGCCATAGGTGCCGAACACGGCGGCCTTCTTGCCCTTGAAGCCCAGGCCCCGCACCTCCTCCAGCAGCGCCGCCAGTGAAGTCAGGATGCCTTTGTTGACGGTCGGGGAGCCCAGCACGACCGCCTTGGACTTGAAGATCTCGGCGACGATGTCGTTCTTGTCCCGCTGCG
>MIBK01000044.1:5213-5489 GCA_001829505.1 Spirochaetes bacterium RBG_16_67_19
GGGATCCGCGGCGCCGATGCCCTGGGCGATGTTCTCCGCCATGACCCGGGTGCCGTTCCACATGGTGTCGTACACGATGGTGACCTGATTCTCTCGGTACTGGTTCGCCCAGGCCAGGTACTTTTCGACGATCTGGACCGGATTGTCGCGCCAGATCACACCGTGGCTGGTGCAGATGATCTCCAGGGGCAGCTTCAGGGCCAGGAACTCTTTGATCTTCCTGTCGACCAGCGCGCTGAACGGCGTCAGGATGTTGGCGTAGTACTTCAGGGCTTC
>MIBK01000044.1:5823-7265 GCA_001829505.1 Spirochaetes bacterium RBG_16_67_19
AAGTCGATCTTCTTCAAATCGATCTCCCGGGCCAGGTTGTCCACGTATTCCCTGGCGAACGGCATCCAGACCGTGTCGATCAGGGCGGTCTTCTGCTCCTGGACCAGGTAGGAGTTGTAGCTCGAGCCGTGATGCGTGGAGTACTCGTCGCCGTGAAACTTGCGCAGCTCCCAGTCCACCTTGCCCACCCAGGACACGTTGTTCTTGACTTTGACCTTCACTTTGTTCCTCCCTTCGAGTCTTCCAGGCTCACGCACAGGTCGCCCAGCACCTTGGCCAGGATGTTGTCCGTGGGATGCCCCAGACCCCGGTGCTGCAGGAAGCACTCCCCCATGGGCCGCCCGATGCGCTTCCCGTCGCGGGCCGTGCCTTCCTTCATGTTCTCGATGTAGGCGTCCCACTTGTTGATGAAACGGAGCCACTCCCGCTGGGACTCGTGGGCGGCCAGCATGCGCACCTTGGTGTCCATGACCGAGCTGACGTCCACCCCGAAGTGCACGGGCAGCGGGCGGCCGAAGATGTCCGCCTGCCCGGCGGCGTTCCAGTAGTACAGGTAGGGGATCCTCTCCATGGGCCGGGTGGGCAGGCCGCAGTCGAACAGGGGCACCGAGGCGATGAAGGCGGCGTTGCGCACCAGGCGGTGGGTCTCCTCGTGGTCGAGCAGGTAGTCCGTGGGCGGGTGGGTCAGCACGATCTGCGGGTCCACCTCGCGCAGCACGCGCACCGCCTGCCGGCGCAGCGCCTGGTTGTACTCGATCTCCAGGTCGTGGCCTCCCGCGTAGTGGTAGCGGGCGCCCAGCACCTCGGCGGAGGCCGCGGCCTCCTTCAGGCGCTTGGCCCGGATGTCCTGGGGGCGCAGGTCCGGGGAGCCGACCTCCCCCCCGGCCATGGTGGCCAGGTGGACCTCCCAGCCCCGCTGGGCCAGCAGGGCCAGCGTGCCGGCGGCGGAGAACTCGATGTCGTCGGGATGGCAGCCGAAGGCTAATACTCTCATAGGGCGAGCATGCTCCTTTTCACGGAGATGGCCCCCTCCGGGCAGATCTCCTGGCAGCAGTAGCAGCGGATGCAGCGCAGGTACTTGTAGGACGGCGAGTGCTTCCGAATCCCGTCGTGCCAGTCCACGGCCTTGGGCCGGACCGGGCAGGCCTGCACGCACTGCCCGCAGCGCGTGCACTTGCGGGGGTCGATCACCGGGCGCTTGCCGATGACGTTGCTGATGTAGCTCATCATCCCGGCCTGGGAAAGGCCCAGCTCCGCTCCCCGGCTCACCCGGAAGTCCCCGTTGCGCAGGCGCTCCACGGGTTCCCCGACCAGCTCGATCTCCTCGTCCATGTAGGTGCCCAGGCCCCAGGCCCGTCCCGGCCGGGCGGTGGGCACGTAGAGCGGATTGAGCTCCACCAGGCGGCACATGACCGCGTCCAGCGCCACCGGATCGGTGGAAA
>MIBK01000044.1:7306-9332 GCA_001829505.1 Spirochaetes bacterium RBG_16_67_19
CCGTTGCCCTCCATGGCCATGACCCCGTCCATGACGTGCAGCCGCACGCGGGGGCGCAGCAGCAGGTTCAGGGCCACCAGCATGCGGCAGAACTCCCTGGGCACCGGGTAGACCACGTGCAGGGCGGTCTTCAGCTTGCCGGGGATACAGCCGTACAGGTTCTTCACCGCCCCGGTCATGCGGGTCAGGGTGTGGGTTTTGAGCTTGCAGAGGTTGATGATGCCGTCGGCGGCCAGCGCCCCGGCGGCTAGCTGGAAGCTCTTGTGGTGCGGCGAGGCCGGAAAGGCCACGCTGCGCCCCTGTTCGAAATCCGCGGCCTCCAGCCCCAGCTCGCGGGCCGCCGCCGCGATCCCGCAGGCTTCCAGATTGTCACGCGGCCGGCCGCCGGCTGAAGAATCCCCATAGCTCACCCGGCCGGAACGGCCGGTCACCGGGGAGAACAGGCGGGCGGCGGCCTTCAGCACGGCCGGATGGGTGCACACCCCTTTCTCCGCCGGGTCGCCGGCCAGGACGTTGGGCTTCAGCAAGAGCGTCTCCCCCGAGGCGGCGAAGGACTTCACCCCGCCCAACAGGTCCACTCCTTCCCGGAACGCGGCGAAAACCTCCTCGCCGTCGTAGGAAGAGCATTGGACCACGGCGACCCTGGACTTCTGCATAGGCTCGTGCGCAGGATAACACCGTTTTTTTTCTCTTGCCAGTGCTATTTTATACGATAGAATAGGAAGAACGTGAGAAAAACCGGGAAGTGGCGCTTCTTCCTGCCGTCGATCCTCCTCCTGCTCGCGGCCTCGGCCGGCCTGCCTCCCGCGCTGCAGGCCCAGACCCTGCCGGCGGTTGTGTTCCGGGCGGTGGACCTGTCCCCCACCCGCGAATACGGGGAGTACCACTTCATCCTGACCGGCATGCTGCAGGCCGAGGTAGCCAACTCCGGCTTCGGGGTGCTGCCGGAAGGCAAGTGGGACCAGGTGCGCAAAAAGCGCGGCTACCAGGACGTGGACCTGCTGGAAGGAAGCAAGGCCCTGGAGGTGGCCGAGGAGGCCGGCGCGCGCCTCGCCGTGACCGGCTTCTACCGGGTGGAAAACCGCCAGTTCGTGCTGGAAATCAAGTGCTACGACGTGGAGGCCCGCGCCTTCATCCAGGGCGTGCTCAAGACCGGGCGGCTGACCCTGGCCATGTACAACCTGCTGGACGGGGCGGTCAAGGAGCTGATGCCCAAGGTGCGCCTGGTGGGCAAGCCGCCTCCCCCGCCGGGACCGGTCATCGCCGAGATGGTCACCCTGCGCTCCGAGGACGAGGGCGCCGAAATCCTGCTGGCCGGCAGCCAGACGGTGGGCACGATCATCGACGGCAGCCTGCTGATGCCGCCCATCCCCTTCCCGGTGGGCTCGGCCATCACCGTGGAGAAGCGCAAGGAAGGCTACCACCCCTCGCGGGAGGCCCTGATGCTGGACACGCCCGTGCAGGAGTTCCGCCTGAAGCCCCTGCACCCCAAGACCCGCTGGGGCACGGAGTTCAACTGGACCTACGGGGCGGTGCTGGGCTTCGGGGTGGCCCAGCGCTACTACCTGAAGCCCGACGCCTCCTACGTTGCCGCCGAGCTATACAACTACGCGCAGACCAACTTCAGCGAAAGCCACCCCCTGTTCCACCATGACCTGCGCCTGCTGTACGGCGGGTATCTTTTCACCGGGCCCGACGAGGTGTTCCGCCTGGGCTGGTCCAGCGGTGCCGGCGTGATTCTCACCTGGTTCACGATTGCCGACCAGGGGCTGTACGCCGACTGGTACCTGAACCTGATCAATGTTTCCCTGGAGCTGAACTTCCTCCGCTTCCTGGTGTATTTCCGCGCGGAAGAAAAGTACGCGTTGGGCTGGGGGCGCAACCTGCTGGGCTCGGGAATGCTGAGCCTCACCCAGGGCCCACCGCCGATGACCATGGGGTTCATGTGGAAATGGTAAGAAGAGCCTCTCTGCTGCTTCTGGCGCTGCCGGCCTTGCTTCTGGCGGGCTGCGGCTTCTTCACCGCC
>MIBK01000044.1:9394-11956 GCA_001829505.1 Spirochaetes bacterium RBG_16_67_19
GACTCCCCTGGGCGGTACGGAGATCCGCTGGTACAGCCAGGCCTTCATTCTGACCACCGGCGCGGACGCCGATTACAGCGGCGTGCTGGTCGAAATCGACAGCCTGCCCAACAAGCTGCTGCTGCTGGCTGATTCGGCGGGCAACCTCCAGATGCTGGATGATCCGGACTTCGGCAACCTCCACCTTCTGGACGCCAACGGCAATTTCGTGGTCGGCCAGAACCAGTTTCCCCCCGCTTCCCTGGCCTCCGCCGCGCCTGTTGCCGGGATCATAAAGGAATACATCGGCTTCTCGGCCGCGGGCATCAACTACCTGCTTCATTCCGACGGCATGTATTCCAACCAGCTCCAGTGGCAGTCCTTCGGCGGCGGCTGGGCAAGCGCCGGCTCCGGAGGCCCGAACATCGACGACTACCAATACGGCTTCGAAATCCGGGCCGTATGGTACGATTCGACAGCCGCCGCGGACAAGGCCGTGGCCATGGTGTTCTTCAACAATCAACTGAACCGCGTCTACGTCTTCCGCACCCCCGTCCCGGAGTTAATGGTCGCGCCGCTGACCGCCAGCTATCCTCCCCTGACCTTCGAGGATGTGGACGGCGGTAGAGTGATCTACACCCGCAAGGGAATCGTGCTGGCCGATTGGGACGGCAGCGCGGTGCTGATGGACTTCAACGGCAAGGAGACGGGCAAGAAGCTGGACCTGGGGCGCGGCGGGGAGGTACGAATCGCCTTCGACATCGCAGGCGACCATTTCTGCCTTTTCGATCCTGACAACCAGATGCTTTACCAGGGAAACACCGGATGGTAAAGCGCAGGGCCGCAAGGCTGGTGCTCGCGCTTCAGCTCGCTCTGCCCCTGCTGCTCCTGCCCCCGCACGCCGCCGCCCAGCAGCCGGCCTCCGGGGAGGAGACCCGGCGTCTGCTGCTGTGTTTCGAGCTGGCCCCCGGGGCGAAGTTCAGCCCGGAGGAGGAGTTGCTGCTGTACGAGTCCCTGCTCGTGCAGCTGGGCAACGCCAGCCGCAAGGTGGCCGTACTGGAGGCCCCGGGCCGCAAGTCCCCCGCCACCGACTCCGAGCGCGCCTTGCTGGCCCGCAAGCTGGGCGGGGACTCCTGGCTGCGGGTGGGGCTTGCCGGGGACATGAACTCCCTGCGGGTGGAGGCCTCCTCCTACGACCTGCTGGTTTCCCAGACCGTGTTCCAGGTGCAGACGCAGAAGAGCCTGGCGCGCGGGGCGGCAGGCCTGGAGCGCGGCTTCTGGTCGGAGGTCCTGCAGGCCGCCGCGGAGTACTACAGCCAGGCGGCGGCGGCCAAGTCGCTTCCGGGAACGGTGGTGTTCCAGACCCTGCCCGGCACCCAGATCGAGGTGGCCGGCACGGAAGACCTGCTGGCGGACGCCGTCGGCCAGTCCAGCCTGCAGGTGCAGCTCCCGCTGACCCTGTCGATCCGCGCCCGGCGGCAGGGTTTCTACCCAGTGGAGGACAAGTTCTACGTGACCCAGGAGCTCACCACCCTGGAGCTGGAGCAGCGTCGCGGGGCGCGCTTCGCCTTCGACGTCTACCTGAACAACATGATCTTCCCGGGCTTCGAGTTTTCCTGGTTCCCCATGCCCAATCTCCTTTTCGTGCGGGGCGGCTTCACCACCTACCTGGCCGGACTCCTGTTCTCGGGGGACAGCGAGCAAACCAGCCTTTTTGTGAGCCAGACCCTGAGCCTGATCGATCTGGGAGCCGGGATGTACCTGAACGATGCGGACCGCAACCTGCGGGCATACGTGGGGCTGGGCGGGTTTCTGCGCCTGGTCACCGCCAAGGGATACTTCGGCCTGGAGCCCATTGCACCGGGCGGCCTGCAAGCTTTTCTGGGCATTGAGTACTCTCGGCGCCTGAAGCAGCGCTTCTACCTGGAGCTGGATCCACTGCTGTATTTCACCAGCGACACCCTGCTGCTGATCGGCTCCTTCCCCCCCGAGCAGAGGCTGGCGGGCTATGCCTTCTTCGACTGGGGCGCCTTCTATTTCCTGAATCTGAGGTTGGGATTTAGGTGGCAGATATGAGAAAACATACGCTTCTTTTCGCCTTGTCCGTGGCCTTCGCGCTGGCCGCCTGCAGCATGCCTCCCTACAACGAGCAGCTATCGCTCGCCCAGGTGACGCGCTCCAAGCTCGGGGAGCCCGTGAACCGCATCGGCCCGGTCTACGCGAATTTGGACCCGAGCGCCCAGGAAAACCAGTTCTACTTCCTGCCGACTCGAGACGATCCGGAAAACTCCGGCGGCTTCCTTGCGGCCACGACCAGCTACGGCCTGCGCGTCTGGTACCTGGCCGACTACTCCGCCGGACTGGAAAGCTCGTGGTCCATCGATCTGGACAACGGCAGCGACACGACGTTCAACTTCCTGCTGGAGGCCATCGAATCCTCCATGGCCGGCTACTACTTCCTGAGCCTCACCCGCAACCTGCCGAATGACTTGCGGACGATCTCCTCCATGAGCCCGGCGTCCGTAAGCCAATACTCGACCGCGATATCCCTTTCCTCCGCGCCGCTGGTGGCGGGGATGGACG
>MIBK01000044.1:12005-16815 GCA_001829505.1 Spirochaetes bacterium RBG_16_67_19
GTATTTTCTTGGCTACGGAGGCGGGGCAAGCAGCTACTATGAGTGTGCCGGCCAGACAAGCATTTCGGGATTCGCCTCAATTGTCACCGGTCCGGGGACAATCCTGGGAGGGCTTGTGCCGCTGGGCCTCAGCAGCGCCTTCTACTTCCACGATCCTCTCCATGACAAGAGCTATCTGAGCTACCCATCGGGATCGGGCTATGTCAGCTGCTCCTGGACCTGGGACACGGACAACGCCGCCACCGCCGCCTCGGGCTTCCAGCGCCTCAGCGGCATCGACGGCCCCATCGACGCCGTGCTGAGCAGCGGACAGCTCTTGAGCTTCGAGAACGGGCGCTGCACGGTTTACAGCGAGGCGGGAGCAAAGCTCTACGACTTCCCGCTGGGCAGCCTGAAGTTCTGCTACGAGCGGTGGGACCCGGTCGACGGCCGCTTCGAGCTGTTCTTCTCCCTGGCCTACTGGCTGTGGGGGCGCGACGAGAAATCCGACCAGCTCTACGTGGAAGTGTACTCCATCCCGACCACCAGCCTGTCCAGCCTGAAGTAGCCCTGCGGCCCTACTTTTCCGTCTCGGTCATGCCGGCGATGAACGAGCGCTGCATGAGGATCACCACCAACACAGGCGGCAGCATGGCCAGCAGGGTGGTGGCCATCGCCACCGGCCACTCCACCAGGGCGTCGTTGACCGCCAGCATGCGGTTGATGCCGATCAGCAGTGTGTAGTACCGCTCCTTGGTGGTGATCAGCAGAGGCCACAGGTACTGGTTCCAGCCGTAGATGAACTGGATGACGAACATGGCTGCGATGGGAGTCCGGCTCATGGGCACCAGCACGCGGGCGAAGAACTGCATGGGCCCGGCCCCGTCGATCTGGGCGGCCTCGGCCATTTCCCGCGGCACGGACAGGAAAAACTGCCGGAACAGGAACACGGCGGTGGCCGAGACGATCATCGGCAGGATCAGCCCCGCATAGCTGTCCAGCAGGCCCAGGTCGGAGATGACCTTGTAGGTGGGCATGATGCGCACCTCCACGGGCAGCATCAGGGTGATGAAGATCGTCCAGAAGCAGAAACCGCGCAGGGGAAAACGGAAGAATACTATGGCGAAGGTGGCCAGCAGGGAAATGACGATCTTGCCTACCGAGATGCCCAGGGCCATGATGAGGGAGTTCTTCACCATGGTCAGGGCCGAGGCGCCCAGGCTCTTGGTGCCTTCCAGCAGGGCCCGGCCGTAATTTTCCAGGAGGTGCATCCCGGGCACGACGGGCATCGGGGCGTCCAGCACATCCGCCAGGGTCTGGGTGGAAGCGGAAAAGACCAGCCAGATGGGGAAAACGATCACCACGATGGCCAGGACCAGGAACAGGTGGGGCAGGATGCGGCGAACGATGGAATGCTCGATCATGGCCCGCCCCTTCAGTAGGTGACCCGCCGTTCCACGAAGCGGAACTGCAGGATGGTCAGGCTGATAACCAGGGCCATCAGCACCACCGACTGGGCCGAGGAGCTGCCCAGGTCCAGGTTGAACACCCCGTCGCGGTAGACCTTGTACACCAGCATGGTGGTGGCCTGTCCCGGTCCCCCTTGGGTGACCTGGTGGATGATCGGGAAGGTTTCGAAGAAGGCGTACACCAGGTTCATGACCAGCAGGTAGAAGGTGGTCGGGGAAAGCAGGGGAAACACGATGCGCCAGAAGCGCTTGCCCGGGCCGGCCCCGTCGATGGCCGAGGCCTCCACCAGGGAAGCCGGCACGTTCTGCAGCCCGGCCACGAAGAAGACGAAGTTGTAGGAGATCTGCTTCCAGGAGGCGGCCAGGGTGACCAGCAGGAAGGCCTGACTGCCGTTGAGCAGGTAATTCCACTCCACGCCGAAGCGCTTGAACAGCAGGTACGACAGCACCCCAATGTTGGGGTTGAACATGAACATCCAGAGCACTCCGGCCACCAGGGTGGCCACCGCATAGGGCCAGACCAGCATGGTCTTGTAGAACAGGGCCCCGCGGATGCGGCGGTTGGCCTGCACCGCCAGGAATAGGGCGACGCTCATGGCGATGAGCGCTACGAAGCCGGCATAGACGAAGGACCGCACCAGGGAATCCAGGTACAGCGGGTCCTGGAACAGCTTGGCGTAGTTCTCCATCCCCACGAAGGTCAGTGACAGGCCGAAGGCGTCCTGGATAAAAAGGGACTGCCACATGGCCTGGGCTGCCGGCCAGAAGAAGAACAGGAAGACGACGATCATCTGCGGCAGGACCAGCAGGTACGGCAGCCCCCTGGCCGAGAACTCGTACTGTTTTGCCATAAGCTCTTTCAACGAAGCCGCCCGCGGGGGGCCCCGGGGCGGCTTCTCGACGGTCGGGACCTACTTGTTGATCCGCTCGAACTCCCGCAGCTTCTCGTTGCCCCGCCGGACCATGTCGTCCAGGCCCTGCTGCGGGGTCTTCTTGTCGGCCAGGATGGCCTCCCACTCCTCGTCGATGATCTCCCGGATCTGGGGCATGAAGCCGAACCGGATGCCCATCGAATTGGGGGTGGGCGGCTTGTTCAGCAGCTGCAGGATGGCGACTTCCGGGCCAGGATTCTCGTTGTAGAACCCCTGCTTCTTGGTCAACTCGTAGGCCGCCCGGGTGATGGGCAGGTAGCCGGTCTGCTGGTGCCAGAGGGCCTGGATCTCGGGGCTGGACAGAAAGGTGAAGAACTTGGCCACGGCCTTGTACTCCTCGCGGCTCTTCTTGCCCATGACCCACAGGCTGGCCCCCCCAATGCAGGAGTTCTGCGGGGCCCCGGGAACGTCCGGGTAATAAGGCAGTCGGGCCACGCCGAAGTCGAACTTGCAGGCGGCTTTCATGTTCCCGTAGCCGCCGATGGACTCGAAGTGGATGGGCACCTGCCCGGAGGTGAACAGGGAGTTGGCCTTGTTCTCCCGCCCGCCGTACACGAACACCTTCTCCTTGCTCAGGTTGTAGATGTTGGTGAAGTGGCGAACGGGCAGCTCGCTGTTGATGACGAACTGGGTGTCAAAGCCCTCGAAACCGTTGCTGCGGGTGCCGTAGGGAATGTTGTGCCAGGCGCAGAAATTCTCCAGCTGGATCCAGGAGATCCAGTTGGTGGTGAGGCCGTACTCGTAGCCGGCGGATTTCAGCTTGCGCGCCGCCTCGAACAGCTCCGGCCAGGTCGCCGGGGGCTTGTCGGGGTTCAGGCCGGCTTTGCGGAAAGCATCCTTGTTGTAGTAGAACACAGCGGTGGAGGAATTGTAGGGCAGAGACAGCATCTCGCCTTTGGCAGTGGAGTAATAGCTGGTGATGGTGGGAATATAGGCTTTGGGGTCGAACTTCTCCCCCTGCTCGGCCATGAGCTGGTAAACGGGCTTGATGGCCCCCTTGGCGGCCATCATGGTGGCGGTGCCGACCTCGAACACCTGCAGGATCGCCGGCGGGGAACCGGCTCGGAAGGCGGCGATGCCGGCGTTCATGGTGTCGGGATAGGAGCCCTTGAACACAGCCGTCACCTTGAAATCCGACTGACTGGCGTTGAACTTTTCACAGATCGCCGCGGTGATCTCGCCGTTCTTGCCTCCCATGGAATGCCAGAACTCGACGCTCACTGGCTGGGCGAACAGCCCGACCGCGGCGAGCGACAGCAGCGCGAGTACCAGAGCCTTTCTCATACGCGCCTCCTTAGGGAACTTGATTTGGGGTAATTATAGCACGCGTATCGAGGAAGGCAACCTTTACTGGCTCTGCAGGCCCTTGAGGTCGGTGAGCAGCTGGCTCATCAAAGCGTCGCCGCGGCGACGCTGGATCTCGGCGTCCAGGAACTGCCGGCGCTCGGCGGCGGCGCGGCGCACCGAGAGCTCGTAGAGTATATCGTTCACGTCCTCCAGGGCCCCGGTGCGGCCGGCCTGCTCGAAAGCCCCGTCGTAGCGTTTGATGCGGTTCCACAGCCCGGGGAAGCTCTCCTCGCTGGAGGCCAGGAAAGCGTTCAGGTGCAGCTTGGCCTCCACCAGGGCGTCCTCACCCTTGGCGGAAACCAGGGAGTCCTCCTTGGCCGCGTAGTCGCGGTAGCTGGCCACGATCCGGTTGTAGCTGGCCTCGATGGCCTCCAGGCGCGCCAGCTTCTGCTTCATGACGTCGTCGTTGAGGAAGGCCGCCAGTTTGCTTTCGGCGTCCGCGGCCGCCTGGCGGGAGGTGGCGAGCTCCGCCCGCAGGGAAGCCACCTCCGCCGACAGCATGGTCTTTTCCCGTTGCAGGCTCTCGGTCAAGGCCACCCGGTCCTTCAGGTCCTGCTCCACCTTGGCCAGGGAAGCCCGCAGGCTCTCGGCCTCCGCGGCGCGCTGCTCCACCTGGCGGCTGCGCCCCGAGGCGCCTCCGGCGGCAACAGCCTCGGTCTGCCGGCTCAGGGCCTCCACCGAGCGCCCGATGCCCTGCAGGGCGTTGCTGACCTGGGCGCTGGCCGGGTACTTGTCCAACAGCTCCCCAAAAGCGGTAATCGCCTCCAGGTGGCGGCCCTGGGACTGCAGGCGCTCGGCCGCCGCCAGGGGACCGGCCGCCGCGGCGGTGTCCCGTTTGCTGAAGCTGTCCGCGGCCAGCTCGTAGCCGGCCTGGCGCAGCTGCCCGACCAGCCGCTGGACTACCGCGGGTTCCTCCGGCAGGTAGGACAGGGCGGCGGTGTAGCGCTGCACGGTCGCGGCGTAGTCCCGCGCCTCGAAGGCCGCCTGGGCTGAGGCCAGGGCCTGGCGCAGCGCCTCCCGGCGGGCCTGGTCGGCCGCTTCCAATGCCTGGGCCTCCCGGGCGGCCAGGGCGGTTTCCGCTTC
>MIBK01000044.1:16823-23597 GCA_001829505.1 Spirochaetes bacterium RBG_16_67_19
GCCGGTCCTGCAGGTAGCGGTGGGCCTTGTCCACCTCCGGCACCAGGGCCAGGGCTTCGCCGTACTCCTTCTCCGCCCCGGCGGTATCGGCGCGGGCCAGCAGCGCGTCACCGTCCTGGACGCGCTTGCGCAGCTCGGTGAGCAGGTTGGCCGCTGCCACCAGGGTGGTGGTGTCCGCCGAACCCTTGCGCATTTCGCCGCGCACCAGGCTGGCCAGGGAGTCCACCACGAAGAACTCCACCTCGCGGCGCTGCTGGATGCCGGGCAGCGCCCCGATGGCCGGGTCGTTCAGGTACTGGCGGATGCCCTCCAGGTTGGTCAGGGCCCGCTCCATCATGCTGGCCTGCATGTCCTGCTTCACCCGGTTGTAGAAGCCGATGAGCTGGCTAGAGGCCAGCTGCTCCTTGTCGCGCTGCTCGGAAATCCGGGCCAGCTCCTGCCGCGCCTGCAGGCTTTCGGCCTCCAGGGTTTCGGCCCGGGCCGCGAGCTGGCTGCGCAGCTCGTCCTCCCGCCGGCGCGATTCGCTCAGCACCTGCTGGCGCTCCTCGCCGGCCTTGGCCAGGCTGGCCTGGAACTCCTGCTGCATGGTCTTGAGGTTGTTCTCGGTGGCCAGGCGCTCCTCCTCGGCCTGCCTCCGGAAGGCGTTCAACTGGGCCTGGAACTCGCCGGTCTTCTGCGCCTCCAGGGCCACCAGCCGGCGGTTGATGTCGTCCTCGGAAACCCCCTGCCGGCGCAGACGCTGGCGCTCCTGCTCCAGGGCCGCCTCCATGCCCTGGCGCAGCTCCTGCTCCCGGGACGCCACCTTGGCGTCCATGTTGGCCACCAGGTCGCGGCGCTGCTCGTCGATCTCGGAAAGCTGGCCCTGGATCTGGGAGATCTCCCGGTTTTTGGCCAGCAGCTTCTCCTCGGCTTCCTTCTTGAGCTGCTCGATCAGCTTGCCTTCGGCCGAGGTGATGGTGAGCGTCTCCTCCTTGAGGGTGGTCTCCCCGCGCTGAAAGAAGTAGTAGAGCACCAGCCCGCCCACCGCCAGCAGGGCCACGGCCACCAGGTTCACCAGCATCGGCATGAACACGCCCTTGCGCTCGGCGTGCAGCACGAAGGCGCCGGCGGTGAGCTTGTTCTCGCTG
Source organism: Spirochaetes bacterium RBG_16_67_19 (assembly GCA_001829505.1). GTDB lineage: Bacteria > Spirochaetota > Spirochaetia > SZUA-6 > DRHE01 > MIBK01. The sequence continues at coordinate 17,951 of MIBK01000044.1, forward strand.
GCGGCCTTCTCGATTTCCTGGAGGATGTCCTTCTGATCTTCCTTGGAGATGCCGGAGTCCTCGTCGAATACGATCTCCCCGCTCGCGCTGAGCTCGGCCGGCAGGCCGGCGGGTGAGCTCTCCACCGGCAGCAGGTCAGTGGGCTCCTCGGGGAGCGGGGGGCCGGCAAGGGCGCCGGTAGAAGCGCCGGCGGGCGCCGGCGGGCCGGCGTTGATCATGGCCTTGGCTTTCTCGAACAGACCGCTCATTTGTGTTCCATGACAGTCACGCCGTCCCAATCCTTGGCCGGCGGGTTCTGCAGAAAGTTCCGGCAGCGCCCCTCCAGGAGGCCGGCGGCGTAGTCCTGGGGCAGGAGGTGCTGCACCTTCTGGAAGCTTTCGGCCGCGGCCTGGAAGTCACGGTGGTAGTACATCTCCATGGCCCCGTTGTGCAGGGCCCAGGCCTCGGACTCCGCGTCGTTGAGCTTCCGGCGGGCCGTATAGATCTTGACCCCCTGTTTCTTGCCCTTGACCGCCACGCTGTCGATCAGCCGGAAAGGCACCTTGTCCCCCACCCGGGTCTGCAGCCCTTCGGAAATCAGCAGGGGCTGGCGATACTCCTTGGTCAGGCCCTCCAGCCGGGAGGCCAGGTTCACCATGTCGCCGATGATCGTGTAGTTCATCTTGGTGTCGGTGCCGATGTTGCCCACCGTGACCACCCCATAGTTGATCCCGATCCCGATGCGCCACTCCGGCTTGCCCAGGCTGGCCTGGTTGGCGTTGAAGCTGGCCAGGGCTTCGTCCATCTCGATGCCGGCCAGCACCGATTGCAGGGCGTCGTCCTCGTGCTTCACCGGGGCGCCGAAAAAGGCCATGATCGCGTCGCCGATATACTTGTCGACCGTGCCCTTGCGCTCCTGGATGATCTTCACCATCACGGAGAAATAGCGGTTCAGGTTGCTCACCAGGTCGTCCGGGGCCATCTTCTCGGAAATGCTGGTGAAGCTGCGGATGTCGGAGAACAGCACCGACAGCACCCGGTTGTCCCCGACCAGCATGGCTTCGGGGTTCTTGAAGAACTGGTCGATCACCTCCCCGGGCACGTATTTCTGGAAGATGTTGCGGATCTTGTACTCGCGGTTCTTGGCCAGCGCCGCCTTGAAGGCGTAGCGCTTGATGTCGTTGTAGGCCTTCTCCAGCTGTCCGACCATGAGGTTGAAGGTATGGGCCAGCTTGCCGATCTCGTCGTGGTATTCCACGGCCACCCGGTTGGACAGGTCGCCGGTGCGGATGATCTTCTCCATGGTGCCGACCACCTTGGTCAGCGGCCGGGTCAGGTAGTTGGCGAACAGCATGATCAGCACGACCCCGGCCAGGATGGCCCCGCCCAGGATGTAGAGGGTGCGCGTGGTGATCTGGCTGACCCGGCTGTAGAAGGTGGCCCGCTGCTCGCTCACCACCAGGTACCAGCCGAAGGGCTCGAACCAGAAGCCCTTGACCACCCGGTCCGCCCCGCCGATGCGCGGGGTGGCCAGCTCCCGCTTGCGCCCGGCGGCCAGCGCCGCCAGGGCGGCCTTCTCCCCGGGCCGGACCTCCAGCTCGCCGGTCTGCATGGCCAGCTCCCCCTGGGCGTCCAGGGCGAAGATCACCTCCGTCGGGCTGCGCACGATGCTGGCCGCGTAACTCTCGATGGCCGCCTGGGTGGCGGCCACCATGGCGGGATTCTCGGTGAAGTTGTTCTCCACCAGCAGGCCCCACTGGCCGGCGGCGTACTTCTCCAGCTCCACGGCCTTGAAGCCCAGGAACTCCTTGGCCACCCCGGTGATGGCGTTGGTGGCCGAAAAGAAGGAGGAGGCCCCCGTCAGCAGCAGGGTCGTGATGATCAGGGGCAGTACTACCAGTATGATCTTGGCACGGATGCCCATGCGTTTCTCTTATCGGAGCGCCAGGCTATTAACTCTACTACTATAGCCCGCTTGGCGGAAAATCACAACGAAAATCACGCCTCGTGGGCCTGGTAGGCCTGTTCCAGCAGCCGCTCGGTGGTCTCCCAGCCGATGCAGGGGTCCGTTACGGAGACCCCGTACTCCAGCTGGCGGGGGTCCGCAGGGATGGGCTGCCGGCCCTCCTTCAGGTTGCTCTCCAGCATGAAGCCGATCAGCTCCCGGCAGCCCGAACGGCGGGTGGCCAGCAGGCTGGCCAGGACCTCTTCCTGCCGCGCCGGCTGCTTCTCGGAGTTGCCATGGCTGCAGTCCACCATGATGGCCGGGTCGAAGCCCGCTTCCTTCAGCAGCTCCGAGGCGTACACGACGTCCGGCTTGCGGTAATTGGCGCCGGTGCGGCTGCCGCGCAGGATGATGTGGGTGTCCTCGTTGCCCGCCGTTTCCAGCAGGCTGGTCTGGCCCCGCGGGTCGATGCCGATGAAGTGGTGCGGCTGGCGCGCCGCGGCCATGGCCTCCACGGCGATCTGCAGGTTGCCGTCGGTGGAGTTCTTGAAGCCCACCGGCATGGAAAGCCCGCTGACCATGTTGCGGTGCGTCTGGCTCTCGGTGGTGCGCGCCCCGATAGCCGCCCAGCCGATCAGATCGGCGATGTACTGCGGCACGATGGGGTCCAGCATTTCGGTTCCCGCCCCCAGGCCCAGACCGGCGATCTCCAGCAGCAGCCGGCGGGCCAGCTCCAGCCCGGCGCCGATGTCGTAGGTGCCGTTGAGCCGCGGGTCGATGATCAGGCCGCGCCAGCCCAGGCTGGTGCGCGGCTTCTCGAAGTACACGCGCATGACGATGTGCAGCCTGGCCGCGTAGCGCTTCTGCAGGGCCTTCAGGCGGCGGGCGTAGTCCAGGGCCGCCTGGGAGTCGTGGATCGAACAGGGCCCTACTACCGCCAGCAGGCGGGTGTCCTGGTGGCCCAGGATCCCGCGGATGGCCTCCCGGCATTCCACCACCGCGGCCGCGGCTTTCTCGCTCAGGGGAAGGCGATCGACCAGCTCCTGGGGGCTGATCAGGGGAGAAATCGAGCGGATCCGTAGGTCGCTGGTCCTCTGCACGCGCTGCTCCGGAGCCAGTATTCCATTTTCGCTCCCCCGTGTACAGGCCCGCGAATTGTGCTACGATCCAGGCATGAGAGCAGCGCCCGTCCCGTCTTTCCTCGCCGCGGCCGCCCTGGCCGCCAGCCTGAGCTCCTGCCTGAGCTTCCAGGACAACATGCTGAACGCCCAGCGGACCGCGGCCTCGCTGAACGCGGCCCAGCGCGACACAGCCGATGAGCTCTACAACGCGGGGGAGTACCAGGAGGCGATCGCCGCCTACGGCCAGGTGCTGGCGGCCGACCCCCAGGACTCCTACGCCTACGGGCAGCGCGGGGACTGCTACCGCCTGCTGTCCCGGTACGACGAGGCGATCGCTGACTTCTCGCGGGCCCTCGAGCTGAACCCCGAGAACTCCTGGGCCCTGGCCCACCGCGGGGAGTGCTACCGGGCCAAGGAGCAGTACGAACGGGCCCTGGAGGACCTGGACCGCTCCCTGTCGATGGAGCCGGACTTCGCCTGGGCCCTGGCCAGCCGGGCCGATGCCCTGCGCATGCTGGAGCGCTACGACCGGGCACTGGCGGACTTCTCCCGCGCCGTCGAGCTGGACCCCGACTACCAGTGGGCCCTGGCCCGGCGGGGCGAAGCCTACCGCATGACCGCCGACTACCCCCGCGCCCTGGCGGACCTGAGCCGGGCCGTCGAGCTGGCCCCCGGCGATTCCTATCCCTACGCCAGCCGGGGCCAGGTATTCCGGGAAATGGGCGAGCTGGACAAAGCCCTGGCCGACTTCGACAAGGCCATCGAAATCGACCCGGAGTACAAATGGGCCAAGGACCGCCGCACCGAGCTGTACGCCGAGCTGGCCGGGACCGGCGAGGAGCCTGCCGGCCGTGGCGCCGCTGGCTCCGCCGCCGGCGCCACGGGCGCCGCCGCCGCGCGGCCTGCGGGGCCCCTGCCCCTGATCACCGTCCTGGACTTTTCGATCGAGAACATCCCCAAGTCGGACGGCAGGCTGATCGTGGACCTGGTCTTCAGCGCCCTGGTCTCGGCGCGCAAGTACCGCGTTCTGGACCGCGGGCAGCGGGACAACATCCTCAAGGAGGTGGAGTTCTCGCTGTCCCTATGCGCGGACGAGAAATGCCAGCTGGAGATCGGCCGCCTGCTGGCCGCGGACCGGATCGTGGTGGGCAGCCTGGGCAAGGTGGGCCAGCGTTACATCCTGAACGCCAAGATGCTGGACGTGCGCACCGGGGAAGCCCTGTCCACCGCCTACAAGCTGTTCGGCACCATCGAGGAGCTGGTCGACGGGGCGGAAGAAGTGGCCCTGACCCTGGGCGAGGGCTGAGATCGGGCAATGCCGGACTGGTCCTGGGAGGCCTTCTTCTACCACGTCTATCCGCTCGGGTTCTGCGGGGCCCCGGAGCGCAACGACTTCTCCTCCCCTCCCTCCCCGCGGCTGGAGCGCCTCGGCGGCTGGCTGGACCATTTGTCGAAGCTCGGGGTGAACGCCCTGTATCTGGGGCCGCTGTTCGAGTCCACCAGCCACGGCTACGACACCGCCGACTACCGCCGGGTGGACCGGCGCCTGGGTGACAACGCCACCCTTTCCGCCCTGTCCGCGGAGCTGCACCGCCGCGGCATCCGCCTGGTCCTGGACGGCGTGTTCCATCACGTCGGCCGCGACTTCTGGGCCTTCCGCGACCTGCAGGCCCAGGGGCAGGCCTCCCCGTACCGCGACTGGTTCTGCGGCGTGGATTTCTGCGCCCGCAGCCCCTTGGGCGACCCCTTCCTCTACGACAACTGGGAAGGGCACGCCGAACTGGTCAAGCTCAACGCGGGCAACCCCCAGGTCAGGGCGCACCTCCTGGAAGCGGTGGAGGGCTGGATCCGGGAGTTCCACCTGGACGGGCTGCGCCTGGACGTGGCCTACCTGCTGGAGGAGGGCTTCCTGCGCGAGCTGGCCGAGCGCTGCCGTGCCCTGAATCCGGACTTCTGGCTGCTCGGCGAGGTGATCCACGGGGACTACCGGCGCTGGCTGGCCCCGGGACTCCTGGACTCGGTCACCAACTACGAGTGCTACAAGGGGCTGTACTCCAGCCACAACGACCGCAACTACTTCGAGATCGCCTATTCCCTGAACCGCCAGTTCGGGGAGCGCGGCCTGTACCGCGACCTGCCGCTGTACAACTTCGCCGACAACCACGACGTGGACCGGGTGGCCACCAGCCTGCGCGAGCCGGGGCACCTGTACCCCCTGTACTGCCTGCTGTTCACCATGCCGGGGGTGCCCAGCCTGTATTATGGCAGCGAATGGGGCATCCCCGGAGCCAGGAGCGCGGGCAGCGACCAGGCGCTGCGCCCCAGCCTGGAGCTGGAAACGGTGGCACGCGAAAGCCCGAACCGGGAATTGGCCCCGGCGATCACCCGCCTGGCCAGGCTGCGCTCCGACAGCCGCGCACTGCGGCGGGGAGGCTACCGCCAGCTTTTCGTGGGCCCGGAGCAGTTCGCCTTCGAGCGCCGGTGCGCGGAAGAGGCGGTCATCGTCGCGGCCAACGCCTCCGCCCAACCCGCGTCGCTGGTCCTGCCGGTGGACCCGGGCGCGGCATTCACCGACCTGCTGGACGGCGGGGAAGACCTCACT
>MIBK01000044.1:23623-29523 GCA_001829505.1 Spirochaetes bacterium RBG_16_67_19
CGCCGCGCTGGGCCCGCGTCCTGAGAATCGCCTGAGGCCGCCCCGGTAGCGGGCTACCTCTTCTTTTCCCAGAGCAACCGATACACGTAGCCGGCGATCACGGCTCCGGCAATGGGGGCGAACCAGAACAGCCAGAGCTGCTCCAGGGCCCAGCCGCCCACGAACACCGCGGGCCCGGTGGAGCGCGCCGGGTTCACGGAGGTGTTGGTCACCGGGATGCTGATCAGGTGGATCAGGGTGAGGGCCAGGCCGATGGCCACCGGAGCCAGCCCCTGGGGCGCCCGCTTGTCGGTGGCGCCCAGGATGACGATCAGGAACCCGAAGCTCAGCACCAGCTCGATGACCAGGCCGGCCAGCAGGGTGTAGTGCCCCGGGGAGTGGGCGCCATAGCCGTTGGCCGCCAGGCCGCCGCTCAGCTTGAAGCCCGCCCTGCCGCTGGCGATCAGCCACAGCGCCGCGGCTCCGACGATCCCGCCCAGCACCTGGGCAATGATATAGTACGGCACGTCCTTGGATGGAAAGCGGCGGCCCGCCCACAGGCCGAGGGTCACGGCCGGATTCAGGTGACAGCCGGAAATATGGCCGATGGCGTAGGCCATAGTGAGAACGGTGAGGCCGAAAGCCAGGGAAACCCCCAGCAGCCCGATGCCCACCCCGGGGAAGGCCGCCGCCAGCACGGCGCTGCCGCATCCTCCGAATACAAGCCAAAAGGTCCCCAGCAACTCCGCCCCGGCCCGCTTCATGATCGGCATATGGACCTCCTCCAGGTTCGTGCTGTTCCTGCTTCCGACGATTATAGGACCGTCGCAGCCGCCGCGCAAGCAATCGCCGGAACGCATGGACGCCTGGAGCCGGGCGTGGCATAGTATGATCCATGAAACGCTTGACCGTCCTGTTTGGCCTGTCGGCCTGTGCCATCCTGCTCTTCGGCTGTGCGTCGGCGGCCCCGCCGGCCCAAGAGGCGGGCAGGCTGCAGGAGGTCATCAATGCGGCTTGCTTCGAGGTGGTCGTTCCCCGGGTGGAAAAGGACTCTCTGACCTATGAGAAGCCGCTGCCCTGGGAGCTGATCCCCTTCAACGTGCGCAACGACAAGTACCTGCCCCTGGGCACCGCCTTCGCCATCGCCCCGGACCGCTTCCTCACCGCTTCGCACGTGGTCAGCCTCATGGACGACACCAGGCTGTACGGCGAGCTCAGCCTGCGCGACAAGCAGGGCCAGGTCTACCCCATCTCCGCCCTGCAGAGCTTCCACGTGCAAAAGGACTTCGCCGTCTTCACCTGCTCCGGCCTCAAGGCCGCCCGCTTCCTGAAGCTGCGTCCCTCCTTTTCGCTCAACGAGGCGGTTTACGCGGTGGGCAACATCTACGGCCAGGGCCTGGTGGCGGTGCCCAGCAGCATCCTGGGCACCCTGCCGGAGTCGGAGGACGGGCGCTGGCAGTACATCAAGAGCTCGCCGCCCAACGGCGAGGGCTCCAGCGGCGGGCCCCTGCTGGACAAGGATTTCAACGTCATCGGCATCATCACCAGCAAGGACAACAACTTCAGCTACTCCCTGCCGGCGGCCGAGGTCCAGGACAGCCCCGCGGACAAGGGCGTCTTCCATGCCCGGATCCATTTCCGCTTCAGCCTGCTGCCGGGCAAGTCCTCGGAGCCGATGGACTTCGACCTGGAGCTGGACCTGCCCAAGCCGCTGGCCGAGGTCCGGCGCATCGCCCACGCCGCCTATGTGGAGCACTGCCGCAAGGGCATGGACCGCTTCATGGCCAGCCAGGGGGAGGAGTACTTCCCCAACGGCAGGAGCTCGGCGCAGGCCCTGCAGGATTCCTGCGACTCCTCGGGGCTGCAGCTGCTTTACAAGGACAAGGACGACGGCAAGTGGTACTTCAGCTCCCTGGAGAAGTCCACCTCCTCCCTGCCGGAGAACGCCAAGGTCTTCCATTCTTCGGTGGACGGAACGATCTTCCTGGACCTGGTCAAGCCGGACAACGTCACGCACGCCAGTCTGTATGGCGACCCGCGGCTCACCATGGACCTGATCCTGCGGGGGATCACCATTCCCCGCGCCTTCGCGGGTCAGGACATCCGCATCGTATCCCTCGGCTCCCCGTACGGCGAGGATTCCTACCAGGACTCCTATCGCCGGCAATGGAGGATCCACTACTGGCAGGTGGAGTTCTCCGACCAGGTGGCCATCCTGCTGTCCACGCCGACGCCGGATGGGTTGGTCGCCAGCTTGCGCTTCTGCGACTACGACGACCTGGAATCCTGGCTGTACGATCTGAAAAAGATCGCGGACCTTATCTATATCCCGTACGTGGGCACGCTGGTCCAGTGGCAGGGCTTCCTGCAGCAAAGCTCCCATCTCTACCCTCCCCTGAGCACGGCCCGCGTCCTCTACCAGCCCGGCGCGTCGCTGCGGGTGGAGTGGGGGGATTTCCGCCTGTCCTGCGACAACAGCCAGTTCGAGATCACGGACAAGATGTACCTCGGCCTGATGCACGACTTCTACCTGGACCGGGGCAAGGTGGTCTGGGGGCTGCGCCGGGTCAGCCTGGACGAGGAAAGGCGGCACAACTACTTCGTTTCCTATCGCTACCTGCGGCCGCCGGAAGGCCTGGACGCCGGATACGAGAAGCAGTGGCAGGGCTTCAGCCGCCTGGATTACCCGTATAACGAAGTCCCCTTCTCCAAGGACGGCCGGACCGACATCGGCACGGTGCTGCGCTTGTCGGACGCCGACTCCCCTTTCGGCTACTCGCTGTACCTGGCCCAGGAGGGCACCATCGCTCCGGAGCTCATGAAGCAGAAGCTGACGGAGCTGAAGAGCTGCCTGGTCTACGGGCGGTGACTCGCGGACGGTAAGGGCCCGGCCGCTCAGTCGGCCGGCACCCGAAAGCCTTCCAGGGAAGTCACCGTGACGTTCACCTTCTCGAGGTCGATGGTCACGGGGTAGCCCGCGCGCTGCAGCGCCTTCAGGGAAAGGCGCAGCCAGTCCCCGAAAGAGCCCCGGCGGGTCAGGTCGGGGTCCATGGAATCCGCGCCGCCGTATCCCAGCTCCCGCGCCGCGGGCAGCAGGATGCTCTTCGCCGCCCAGTAGTCCAGGGCCACCGGGTCCCGGGAGGCGGCGATGATGTTCACCTGCGTGGCCTGGGAGTACGAGGTCCGCGGGCCCCGTCCCGGAGCCGCGTTGATCCAGACGGCGTCCAGGACATTGAGCACCGGAAAGCGCGTTTGGGCCATCTGGGTGCCCATGCCCCCCGTGCCGACGCTCCGGTGGGGGGTGTGGCCGGCCAGCCGATCCGATACCACCCCCATGTAATGCTTGACGCTGGCGGTGACGCCGTAGATCGAATGGGACTTCAGCACGGGCACGTTGATCACTTTCAGGCGTCCGGAATCGTAGCTCCCGGAGCCGGAATCCCATATGCCTTCCTTGAAGCTGATGCGTGTGCCGTACCGGGAGGCGAACTTGGGGTAGGAAACGATGATGCCGGTCTCCGGCGACGCGGAGGATTCCACGACGTACCCGTCCCTCGCGTCACCGCGGACGTATTCCTCCACCCGGCTGGAAGTGAGGCGGTCCCAGGAAACCGTGGAGACCCTGTGCCGGGCGGAAAACCTCTCCGCCACCTTCCGCATGGACTGGGTCTGGTCGACGGCATTGTTCCGCTCCCAGTCCAGGCTCCCCCCGCTGCCCGCGGCCCCGTACTGGGCTTGGCCGTTGTCGGCGATCACGATCTCCCCGGCGAACTCGTCGGGATGTCCGAGCACGCCCTCGACGATCGCCTTGACCAGGTCCGTGTTCGTTCCCCCGCGCTCGTCCCACTGGCTGTTGACCTTGAGGATGAGCACGTCGTCCCGGTTGAACAGGGCGTAGAAGGACTGATCCCTGCCCTCCATCTTCGCTATTAGGCGCTGGAAACCTTCATCCGCGCCCGTGGTGCCCTGGACGGCATAGATGTCCGAGAAGGTGCCTGCCGGCAGCCGCCTTGCGGCCAGCCTCAAGTCCACCACCTGTCCCGCCGGCTGGGAAGGCTGGAAGGAGGCGCTGGTAAAAAAGCCTGCCGCCTGCCCGGCGATGCCCGCGGCGGCCACTGCCGCAAGAAACAAGACCACGATGCGCAGAGGGGCCGGACCTGCCAGGAGGGCGTCGCGCCGCGCGATGGCGGGGAGCGCCAGCATTCCCAGCCAGGCCGAGGCGTTGACCAGGGCGGCCTTCTGGCAGGGGTAGGCGGCCCGCGACGGCTTGCTGCCCGTGCGGATTACAAACCACAGCAGGCTGGCGATCCCCATCACCAGGAAGCCGTACCACACGTGCTTATGGCGATGATTCATGAGTATATCTGTAGTATTTGCACCTGCTGTTGTCAATCCGGTATACAATGTATTACAATCGAGGCCGGCATGGCTGAACGAATCGGCGATTTTCTGGTCAGAGTCGGCAGTCTGAAAGCCTCCCAGGTCGACGAGGTGCTGCGCCTCCAGAAAGCGGGGGACCCGCGGAAATTCGGGGAAATCGCCCTGCAGCTTGGCTACATCAGCGATGACGCGATCAAGCGCTACGTGGACTACCTGGAAAAAACCAACCCCGGCTGACCTCCGCCCACACTAAAACCGCTGCCCGCCCGTCGATATGGGTGTACGCCATGAACGATTCCCATGAACGGCTGGAGAAAGCCTACAGGAGCGAAAAACCCCGGTTCCTGGCCCGCCTGCGCGCCGCCGGACGCAACCTGGAGGAAGCCGAGGACATTGTGCACGACGTCTATGCCGAGACCATGGAACGCCTTCACCTGGTGGCGGACATCCACAACCTGCCGGCCTGGCTCAATTCGCTGCTGACCCGGCGGCTGATCGACGCCTGGCGCCATGATCGGGTCCGCGTCGCATCCGGCGAAACCGACGTGACCGAGGATACGCTGCGGGAAATCATCTCCGCGATGGGCCTGGACCCGCAGGACGCCTTCATCCGGGACAGCCTCCTGGAGGCGCTGAACGACGCCCTGCGGGTCCTGCCGGCCCCGCAGCGCCAGGTGGTGGAAGCCCAGGTATTCGGCGGCCGGAGCTTTCGGGAAATCGCGGAGGCCACGGGCGAGAGCATCGACACCCTGACGTCGCGCAAGCGCTACGCGCTGCGCAATCTCGCCCGGGCCCTGAGGCACTGGATCGAAGAATGAGATCGGAGGAAAGGAATGTCCAAGCAAGGAGGATGTGACATGGGTGAATGGTGGGAAGAGCGCAGCCTGGCGCAGAAAATCCTTCTGGGGATCGGGTTCGGCATCCTCGGGATCGGCCTGCTGGCCCTTTTCGGCTGGGTCGTCATGCTGCTTTGGAACTGGCTGATGCCGGAGCTCTTCGGCCTCAAGCGCCTGGGTTACTGGCAGGCCTGGGGATTGCTTGCTCTGTGCACGATCCTGTTCAAGGGTTTCGGCTCAGGGCACGGTGACAACCGCAGCGATCGCAAACGCAAGAGGCACTTGCGGCGCTATCTGCGGGAGGAGCCGCCCTCTACGGAAGCCTGACCGCATCGAGACCAAGCCCGGGGGGGGATAACCCCCCGGGCTTTTTTAGAGGTATCCGCTCACAAAAACGTCATCCGATTTCAAGATATGCAAGCCTGACCGCCAAAGTAATACAAGCCAGGCGCTCACCTGACAGGTTTCTTCTATATTAGTACTTCATTAGATTTTTCTGCATAATCTCGGTTGTCTGGCATGTGTCTTGCATAGTGCTGCATATGCGAAACATAGCACAACGAGTTCTCATCGCCGCGTGCGCAGCACTCTTCTATTCCTGCGCGACGATCGGCCCAGAGGAGGTCAAGCAGGAAAGCGGCTTCTACTATGGGTTCGGCTCCGGCGTTACGGCCTCAGAAGCCGCGGTGGAAGCCAAGCGTGACC
>MIBK01000044.1:29579-31628 GCA_001829505.1 Spirochaetes bacterium RBG_16_67_19
TGAAGCCGCGCAGTCCTACGAGCTTCCCAAGCTGCAGTCCATCGCCAAGGGCAAGACGGGCGGCCAAGAAACGGTGGTGCTCCGCATCAAGGCCACGGAATGGGAAAAATACGAGCGGGCGCGGGAAACCAGGATCAGGACCGAGCTCCAGGAGAAGTTCGCATCTTTGAAGGATGGATACGGGCAGCCCTTGGCGGACCGCATGCTGGAGGCGGGAAGGATGCTGGATCGGCTGGCCAGGGAAGGGCTGACCGGGCAGGACAGTTTCCTCCTGTCCGCCGCGATTGAGGCCTTCTGCCGGGATATCTCCTCGCGTATATCCATCTCGACGAGCCCGGGGAGCGGTTTCATCGGCTTGGAGACCAGGTTCGCTGCCGTGATCCGCAGCGGGGACGACGAACCGACCGGCTCCCTGCCCTTGCGCGTGGAGTGGACGGCAAAGGACGCGGAACCCGCCGCCATTGCGGCAACCTCCGGACCGGATGGAATGCTCGCCCTCGCCTACCCGGAGGCAGAGTCGTTCCGCAACACGGGCCTCCGCCTGGCTGTTTCCACCGATTTCTCCCGCTGGGCTCCTTCCTCGGAGGTATTGAAGGACATTGACGGGGCTTCCCGTGTCCAGACCAGCTTCCGGCACTTCGACGACGCCGGCAAATTCTTCAGCGGCGAGGTCCTCGTCCCTGGCGGCCCCTTTACCGCGGGCGCCGTCGCGCGGGACAAGCGGGCGGCCAGGAAGGAAGCCCCCCGCCAGGCGGATACACCGGACATCTACATCGACCGCTATCCCGTCACGAATGCCTTGTACCAGATGTACCTCGAGGACACGAAGGCTCAAGACCTCCCGGAATACTGGGACAATCCCCAGTACAACCAGCCGGACCAGCCCGTCATCGGCATCTCGTACGACGACGCCGTCGGTTTCGCCTCCTGGCTGTCCGCGCAGCTAGGCGTGGCGAAGCGCCTGCCGACCGAGGACGAGTGGGAGAAAGCCGCCCGCGGGGGACAGGACGTGATCTACCCCTGGGGCGATCAGAGCCCGACCGACGGGGTGCGGGCCAATTACAGCGGCAACGGGCGCTTCAGCTCCACGTCTCCCGTGGGCAGCTTTGAGGCGGGAAAGAACGCATACGGCATATACGACATGGCCGGGAACGTTTGGGAGTGGACGTCCACCAATAGAGGAACCGGGAGGCTGATCGTCAAGGGCGGATCCTGGATGGATGGCCCCGCGGATCTGCGCGTTTCCAACCGGCGGGAGATCGATCCCTCCAAGGGATACGTCGACGTCGGTTTCCGACTCTTAAGGGAGGTTGCTCATGAATAGGAAAATACTCGCCGCTGCCGCGGCCGCGGTTGCCGCCGTGGCGGCGATTCTACTCGCATCCTGCGCGACCCTTGACAATTCGGCGAGGAAAGCCACGCCGGATGAAAAGGCCATCTCCAGGGGCACGGCCGCCTGGAACCAGAAGGGCCCAGCTGCGGCGAAGCCGTACTGGATCGAGATCAAGGACAAGACCGCCCGCGGCACCTACACGGGCTACGTGGACGCTTTCGATTCCGGCTCCGGGCACCTGGCGGATGCAGAGTCCGCCAAGGCGGGAGACGACGCGCGCATCCTGGCATCCTACCAAAGGGCGCAGAAGGCGTTTGCCGGCCTGCCCGAGGATCTCGAGCTTCCCGACGAAACGCGGGCGAGCGGCAATGCGGTCGCGGAGGGGAGAATTCGTTCCTTCATCGCGGCGGACAGGCTGTCCAATGCCCGGGAGCTGGCCAGAGCGGCGGTCCGGACATTCGGGGGATCTGAGGCCATCGATTCGCTGAACGCGGAGATCGACGTGATCTCCGCTTCCCGAAAGCGGGAAGCCGACGCGGACGCCGTATGGGGCAAGGGCAGGGAAGCGGAGGATTTCGACGGAAAAATCGCGGGAATCGACGCAGCCTCGGGAGCGTACGCCAGGGCGGAGACCCTGCTGGCCGACGACGCCTCCAAGGCCAAAGTCTCGAAAAGCCAGAGCGTGGTGCGGGAAGCCTCCAAGCTTCGCAAGAAGC
>MIBK01000044.1:31688-33906 GCA_001829505.1 Spirochaetes bacterium RBG_16_67_19
ACCGCATCGGGGAGGAGTTCGCCCGGGTTCCCGACAAGGACAAGGTCGGCAGCATGACCCTCGAGGAGCTGCTCAAGCACCAGGAAGGCGTGAAAGCCAACGTGGAGGCGGCGTACGACGAGATGACCCGCTTCGCGGCCCGCTATCCCCAGGCGGTCGATCCCGAGATGATGGCGGAGATCGAGGAGCAGAAGAAGGACCTCGACGCCAAGATCGCGCAGGTGAACGCCGAGATCCGGACCGCCAAGGAGATCGCCAGCCGGGGCAAGGTCGTCATGCCGATCATGATCGGGCTGTTCAATCCCCAGCCGGGGACGGCCGCGGAGGCCAAGAAGAGCCGCCCCGCGATCTTCCAGGCCAAGGGCGTCAAGGACACTGAGTATTGGTGGGGCATGGTCTCGGTCCCCAGAGGCACCCTGAACGATCTGGTGGTCACGGTAAATGACAGCAGGGCGGTGCGGGTTTTCATGGACAACACCAAGTCCGGGACCCTGATCGAGAAGAACAAGATGAAGGACCTGGTCAATCGGGGATACAAGGTCGGCAACTCCTGGCCGGTGCTGAACGCCGGCGAGCAGCTCACCACGGACAAGTACTTTTTCGAGATACAGAAGGGCAAGACCCCCAACTATGAGGGCGAGGTCGTTGTCTACAGCTCTTTTATCGTAAGGATGCGTTAATGACCAACAAAAACAGAACCATCATCATCGCCGTCTCCCTCGCGGTCGTGGCGGCAGCGGCCAGCCTCGGCGTATTTTTATTGTGGAAACCCGAGCCCAAGGGCATCGTGGTCGCGGTTTCCAACCTTCCCGACTCCCTGAACCCGGTGCTGGCTCAGAACATCTCCGGTCTCAATGCGGACGAGCTGGTCTTCGACGGCCTCGTGAACTTCGAGGTGGACCCCGAGAGCGGAAAGCTCTACCCGGAGCTGGCCCTGGCGGAGGCGATCGAGCAGGATCCGGCCACCAAGAAGGACTACTCGGTCCTCCTCCGGCAGGTCTACTGGCACGATGGCACGGAGCTGACCGCGGAAGACGTCGAGTACTCCTTCGCCGCCTATACCGACGAGGAGAACGATTCGCCCAAGCGCGACTACCTCCTGTCCTTCATCAAGAGCGTGAAAGCCGTGGATGCGCGCACGGTGAATATAGAGTTCACCAAGCCGCTGCCCCCGTTCCGCGCCTACCCCGTGCTGACCTTCAAGATCATACCGGCCAACTACCGCGCTCAAAAGATGGAAACCAATATGCGGTCGGGGGAAAACGAACGGAACTTTTCGGTAGAGCCGGTCGGGACCGGGCCGTTCAAGCTCACGGGGTGGGAAATCGGGAAATGGGTGAGCTTCGACGCGAACGGGACCTACTTCAAGAAACGCCCGCAGGCCACCTCGCTGGTGATCAAAAGGGTGATAGATCCTATCATCCGAATGAACGAGCTGCGCAGGAGCAGGATCAACCTGATCCTCGAGACCTCCCCCCTGGACCGGCCGAAGGTCGAAAAGATGTCCCGGGTGGACATCGAATCCTTCCTGCCCTACGCCTTCTATCAGGTGGCCATCAACACCAGGCTCTTCCGCAGCGCTGACGCCCGCAAGGCGATGTCGATGGTCCTGGACCGCGCGAGCCTGGTGCCCGCAATCACGAACCGCAAACAGGGCGTCGTGCTGAACTACGGGCCCTTTCCCTCGGACCTCTTCGCCAGAAACATCCCCGAATACATCGCCACGCCTGTTCCCAACTTGCTGCCCCAGAACGAAATCGAAGCGAAGGCCCTGGCCGAATCCGGCGGCTTGACCGGCCAGAACGCCATACTCCTCTATCCCGATTCCCTTGGCGAGTTCGGGACCGCGATAGCCAATAGCATCGTCGCGCAGCTGGCCCGCATCGGCCTGAAGGTCGAGGCCAAACGGACCGGAGACCAGGTGTTCAAGCGCCTGGTGTTCTCCGAGAAATCCTTCGAGCTGGCCCTGCTGTACTGCGACGGCTTCGACAACCTGTATTCGAGCCTGGACCAGTGGTTCCACTCCCAGGGCAGGGACAACATCTCCGGCATCGCCGACGCCGGCCTGGACGCCCTTCTGGAGGATTGGGGCAAGGCGGTGGTCACCGAGGACTGGGTGCGGCTCACCCTGCAGGTCAACCGCAGGATCGCGGAACTGGCCCCGGCCATTTTCCTGTGCACTCTGCAGAAGGACGTGTATTCCCGCGGGTTGAAGGGA
>MIBK01000044.1:33926-37884 GCA_001829505.1 Spirochaetes bacterium RBG_16_67_19
TCGCCACCGACAATCCGTTCCTGTCGATCGAAGACTGGTCGATCGGGGGATAGGGCGGATGCGCTTCATCCGTTTTCTCGCCCGCGAGCTGCTTATCCACGGCGTGCTGTTCACCGTGGCGGGGACCGCGATCCTCTCCCTGCTCTACCTGCTGTCCATCGGCGCGCCGCCGGAGAGCTTCGCCCGGACCGGACAGTCCTTCCTCCTCCTGCTCTCGGGCTCCCGGGATTTCTCCATAGACCATCCCGGCTTCAGCGCCGGCCAGATCATCGCCAGCGGGGCCGCCGTGACGCTCCCCCTGGCGCTGGCCTCGCTCCTGCTGCTGACCGTGGTCGCCCTGTTCGCCTCCGCCTTCGCCACCACCGCGCGCTACCTCGCGGGAAAGCACGGCCAGTTCGGCGCGGAGGCGCTCAAGCGCTCCACCGGCTTGCTGGCCTCCGTGCTGGCGGCCGTGCCGCTGTTCGTCGGCTTCTGGGTGCTGGCCAACGGGTTCGGCAGCCAGGCTCCGTTCCTGCTGATCGCGATTTCCACGATCCTCCTGGGCGGACTGGCCTGGGACGCCACGCGCTTCCTCATGTCGGACATGCTGCGCCAGGTGGAGTCTACCCATGCCACCGTCTTCACCACCCTGGGCCGGCCGCTGGGCGGGCTGTTCCCTCTCCCCGGCACCTTTTCCGGCTACCTGTTCTCCTCCAGCCTGCCGCGCTTCATCCCCTACCTGGCGGGAAAGGTCCCCGCCATCATCGGGGCGGTCACCATCGGGGAGATCGTCTTCTCCTTTCCCGGCCTGGGCAGCACGCTGCTGGAGGCCCTGCTGGCCACGAATACGGACCTGCTGGTGGCCTCCGTCTTCATCCTCCTGTGCGTAAACGCGGTGGTCGCGTTCATCGTCAAATCCTTCCTGTTCCTGATCTACCCGAGGTGGTATGAAAAAGCTCTATAGAATCGCCAGGGCGCTTGTTCTGCTCGCCTTGCTTTCCCCGCTGGGCCTGGCCTGGCTGCCGCCGGACCGGCTGCCGCTCCGGCTGGAGCCCGCTTTCCAGGCGGTGCTGCAATCCTCCTTCCGGCAGCTTTCCATCACCCTCGCCGCCACGCTGGCCCTGGCGGCGCTGCTCACCGTCGTTCTGGGCTACGCCAGCGTGCTGTGGCAGCGCTTCGGCAGGACCGGGGCGAGCATCCTGAAGGCGGTCGAATCCGTCCCGGCCATCCTGGTGGCCCTATTCTGCTACGCGCCGGTTTCGGGCTACCTGGCCCGCCATTCCAGCGGCGCTTCGCAGACCGTGTCCCTGCTCGTGTTCATCCTGGCCGCCACGCTGACCCTGCTTCCGGAAGCGGTCCGGGGCGTGGCCATCCCCCTCGGCGACCTGTACCACCGCAAATACAGCCTTTCCTTCCGTTCCTACGGCTTTACCAAACGGCGCATCCTGGCCGTCCTGATGGGCTCGCACGTCATGCGCGGCACCCTGAAGCGCATTGCGGCGGGCATACTCCTGAAGACCCTCGTGCTGGACTGTTCGTTCGGTTTCATCATCCAGCTGGGCTTCGGCAGCTATGGCACCCCGGCCCACGCCAGCCCCGGCGCCCTGATCGCGGCCAACCGGGACGCGCTCTTCGAGGGAGGCACGCCCGCCCTGTTCTGGCTGCCGTCCCTGCTCCTGGTGGCCATCAGCACCTCCTTCCTCCTCACCCTCGGCGAGCGGGAGGAGGCAGCGGCATGAAAGCGGCCCCCATCTCCCTCAGCGGCTTTTCCATCTTCCTCGGCGAGCGTCCCCTGGTGAAGGAGAGCTCCTTCGCTCCCGCGCCCGGCAGCTCCTCCGTGGTCATCGGGCCGACCGGCGTCGGCAAATCCGTGCTTCTGAAAACCATCGCCGGGCTCCTGCCGGCCCGGACGTTCCGGCTCGGAGGAGCCATGCGGGTGCAGGGGATCGACGCCTATGTGAACGGCCGCAAGACAGGGCACGCGCATTGGTCGAACATCATGAACCGGGGCCTGGTATTCGTCCCTGCGGAGAGCGCCCAGGCCATGAATCCGGCCCTCACCCTGGAGCAGAACCTGAAGCTCCTGGCTCCCGACTCAAGGCCGCTCATCGAGCGCCGGCTCAAGGGCCATTTCGGCCTGGATTTCGCCTCCTTCGCCCGCCTGTACCCGGATGAGGTTTCCGGCGGGGAGCTGCAGCGCATCACCCTGATGGTCCTGCTTTCCCGGCGGGGGGACCTGGTGCTGCTGGACGAACCGACGGTGAACCTGGACAGGAACCTGCGGTGGCGCTTCATCAGCTTCCTCAACAAGGAAATCCTTCCCGCCCGGGACAAGACGGTACTGATGGCCAGCCACGACCTGGATTTCATCCGTGCCCTGCGATTGGACGATGTCTACAGCCTGGAGAAGGCGAGCCTCCAGCGACTGGACGGTCTACCCAGCGCCAACGGTTTCCAGAAGCCGGAGGCGAAGAAATCCCCGGCGGAGGGACTTGCGATACGCGACCTTTCCCAGAGCTACTTCAAGCGCGGCATATTCGGCGAACGCTCGTTCAAGGCCTTTACCGGGCTTTCCATCCAGTTCGGCCGCTCGACCATCTACGGGATCACCGGCCCTTCCGGCTGCGGCAAGTCCAGCCTGATCAAGGCCATCCTGCGCCTCCTGGACGGCACGAAGGGAGAGATCCTCCTGGACGGCGAGGACCTGGTGCGCATCAAGCCGCGCGAGCGCGGCCGCGATCCGGGCGCCTTCCGGGCCTTCCGGCGCAAGATGGCGGTCGTCCAGCAGGATTCGCGATTCGCCTTTTTCCCGGATCGCCGCATCCGGGATTCCTTCCGGCACATCGCCGAGCTCCAGGGGGGGCCGGGCAGCTTCGACCGGGAGGAGCTGCTGAAACACCTGGCGAAGGTGGGCCTGTCGAGCGTCCACCTGGACTCGCATCCCCGCGCGCTTTCCTCGGGTGAAATGAAGCGCATCGACATCGCGCGGGCGCTGGCCGCCAAGCCCGAGGTCCTCCTGCTCGACGAGCCGTTCGCCCATATCGACTTCGAAACGCGGGCCCGGGTGATGCGCACCATTTCGGACTACATGGCGCAGAATCCGACCATCCTCCTGGTGGTCACCCACGAGGATTTCGATCTGCGCTACTTCGTGGAGAAGAGTTACGACTTCCCTGAGCTGGTGTCATAGCCACGATATCAGGACCTTCTGGCAGTAGTCGTCCCAGGCGGCACCGAAGATCTTGGACATCATGTCTGTCGGGACCCGATATAGACAATGATTCCAATCACGATCCCCAGCCAGGTGTTGGCGGCCAGAGCTTCGTTGTTGCTCACTTGATCCTCCCGGGCTGAGTATTTGCCCAGCCCTTCCCTGAAAACATCAGGCTTTGGAGGAATTGTTCTAGCGCAAATGTGGTGCCGGCGCCGGCTCTATGAACAGCTCATCCACGTAGCACCAGCCCCAATCCTCCCCTGGCTGAAGGCTGCGAATGAGCGGATGACGGCTGCGGTGGAAATGCTTCGTCGCATGCTTGCCGGGCGACTGGTCGCAGCAACCGACGTGGCCGCAGGTCAGGCAGAGCCTCAGGTGGACCCACTGCCCGCCCGTCTTCAGGCATTCCTCGCAGCCTTCGGGGGTCCGGGGTTCCACTGCGCGGATCTGCTCCAGATGCTTGCAGGCAGCCTTCATAAAGGAGGTCGCTCCAGGGCGGAGCGGTCCCAGCGACCCTTCTCCGCCGCCGCCTCGTAGGTGCTCTGCAGGAAGGCCAGCAGCGCGTGGTCCGGTTCCCCGGCGGTCCGGATGGCTTCGTAGGGCAGGACGAACTCCCGCATGTCGGGGTGGTAGTAGGCTTTCTGCGGCTGGACCGGATACTCGGCAAATCCCGGCGGCTCCGGGTAAGCGTAGGAGTAGAAGGCCGGTTCCCCTAGACCCGCTCCCGGCCAGAACCCGGCACTGCTCACCTCGTGGGAGTAGGCT
>MIBK01000045.1:0-74 GCA_001829505.1 Spirochaetes bacterium RBG_16_67_19
CGGTGTGCTGGGCCCGGAAGTCCGCCCTGCGCGCTGCGTCCACTTCGCCGGCGATTTCAGCGCCTTCGGCGGCC
>MIBK01000045.1:317-575 GCA_001829505.1 Spirochaetes bacterium RBG_16_67_19
GCTCCCCGGGCAGCCAACTGGCCACGTAATCGGTCCTCGGCGGGAGGGGGAGGACCGGAAGCGGGCCGTCCGCGGACCAGCGCCCGCGCACCCCCGCCTCGGCCAGGGCGAGCTCGAAGTGGGCCATGGCGATGCCGATGTCCAGACGCAGCCAGTCCGGGCGGGAGGACAGCAGCCCGGCCGGCTGCTGCCGGAAGAAGTGGTACCGGGCGCGCTCTTCCGGGCCCTCGCGCACCACGCGCCAGGGCTGGCGGTTCT
>MIBK01000045.1:693-848 GCA_001829505.1 Spirochaetes bacterium RBG_16_67_19
TGGTGCGCGGAAGTCCCCGTCGAAGAACAGCTCGTCCCAGGATTTGCGCCGGGAGGCGCCCGTGGCCAGCCGGGCCGCCAGCCCGTAGGCGGTGGTCCGGCCGGAGGGTTCGCCGACGGCGATCACCGCTGGCAGGATCTCCCCCGGGGCCAAGG
>MIBK01000045.1:940-1243 GCA_001829505.1 Spirochaetes bacterium RBG_16_67_19
AGCAGGCGGCCCAGGTCCGCCAGCGCGTGCGGCCCGCCGCGGGCCGCCCCGACCAGGAAGTGCCGGGCCCCCCAGACCGTCCAGACATTCGATAGAAGCAGGATTCGGCATTCCGTGCCCAGGGGCCCGCGGGTCAGGGCGCCGCAGGCGGCCCCGAGCTCGGTGGAGGCCGCGGCGGGCATGGCCTGTCCGGAATAGGCCCGCACGGAGCGGCGCTCGCGGATGAGCTGGACCAGGGAACGCGCGGCCAACACCGGACTCCTACAGCACCCCGACGGCCAGCAGCGCGGCCGCCGCGGCCCC
>MIBK01000045.1:1277-2742 GCA_001829505.1 Spirochaetes bacterium RBG_16_67_19
CTTCCGGTTCAGGTAGGAAACCATCCAGCGCACCGCCAGGAAGCCGGTGACCGTGGCCGCGGCCAGGCCGAGCAGGGGATTGACCCAGCCGAAAAGGGCCACGATCTCCCGGCCCATGGAAAGGGCCTCGTAGATCGTGGCCGCCCCCAGGGTCAGCAGGCCCAGCAGGAAGCTGAACTCCACCGCGGCCGGCACGCTCAGGCCCAGCAGGATGCCCGCCCCGAGGGTGGCCAGGCTGCGGCTCACCCCGGGCCACATAGCCAGCACCTGGGCCAGCCCGATCCACAGGGCGGTGCGCCAGCCCAGGTCCTCCAGGGCCCTGCCTCCCGCGGAGCCTGCCTTGCGCATCGCCAGCAGGATGAAGAGTCCTCCGGCCACCCAGGCGGCGGCCACGGCCGGGACATTGAACAGGTACTGCTTGAGCCGGCCTTCGAAGGCCAGGCCGATGAAGGCGGCCGGGAGGAAGGCCAGGACCAGGCAGCCCAGCAGCCGCAGGCCGCCGGGGTCCCGCCCGAAGAGCCCGCGCGCCATCCGGCGGATCCAGGGGAAGGAGATCACGAACACGGCCAGGATGGCCCCGAGCTGAATGCAGACGGCGTATGCGTCCGCGGCGGCCTTGGCCTGCTCGTTCTGCCAGAGCCCCAAGAGGCGCCCGGCCACCAGCAGATGCCCGGTGGAGCTGACCGGCAGGAATTCGGTGAGCCCTTCGATGGCTCCCAGCAGCAGGGCCTTGCCGGCGCTGAGGCCCGCCGGGGAGGGAGCGGCCGTTTCCGGCTGTTCCGGGCCGGCCCGGAAGGCGGGCGCGGAGTCCTCCTCCGCGGCCGCGCCCTGGCCCCAGGCTCCCAGGAGAAGCGCCAGAAGCAGGAAAGCGAGCCGGGCAGAGCGCATTTCCATGGAGGTGCAGGATAACACGCCGTGGACGGATCGGCTACGCGGCGCCTCTATGCGTCCAGATACCGGCAGGCCAGGCCCGCGAAGCGCCCAAATCCTCGATCCGCGGTCACGAAGGTGGCGCCGTGGCGAATTGCTATGGAGGCGAGCAATGCGTCCGGGACTCTGTTCCCCGCCGCCTTGGCAATGAGGCAGACATGCTTGAAAACCCCATAGGTCATCGGATCGAGGTCGGCCCGGACGGCGCGCTCCCTGGACTCCAGCGCGTCGGCGAACGCCCAGGCCTCCTCGATCCCCGAAGGCCGGACGAAGATCCGCGGATTGGTGACCAGCCGCAGGAATGAAGCGGCCACCAAGGGGCAGAACAGGTACGCGTCGCCGGAACGCGAGCCACGATCGAGCTCCGCGTGCGCGATCCGGTGCAGCGGGCTGTCGGACCGGAAGGCGTAGACCCAGAGGTTCACGTCCCACAGGATCACCGGTGTTCCTCCGCCGCCGGGTCGGCGGGCTCCAGGAGCCTCCACTCCACGCCGGGCAGCAGTCCGCCGCCCGTGCCGCTCACCGGGAGAGGCAG
>MIBK01000045.1:2930-4764 GCA_001829505.1 Spirochaetes bacterium RBG_16_67_19
ATATCGGCTATGCTGGGGCGTCGATATGGACAAGGACCTGTTCGACGCGGCCGCAGGGTCGGGGCACGGCGAGCCTCTGGCCTCGCGCATGCGGCCCCGCACCGTCGAGGAGTTCGTCGGGCAGGAGCACATCCTGGGGCCCGGGCGCCTGCTGCGCCGCGCCATCCAGGCCGACCAGCTCTCCTCGCTGATCTTCTACGGCCCGCCGGGAACGGGCAAGACGACCTTGGCGAGGGTCATCGCCAACACCACCGCCAGCCACTTCGTGAGCATCAACGCCGTGCTGGCCGGGGTCAAGGAGATCCGCGAGTCCACCGCCGAAGCCGACAGCCGCCGCAAGCACCACGGCCGGCGCACGACCCTGTTCGTGGACGAGGTGCACCGCTGGAACAAGGCCCAGCAGGACGCCCTGCTGCCCTGGGTGGAGAACGGCACCGTGGTCCTGATCGGGGCCACCACGGAGAACCCCTTTTTCGAGGTGAATCCGGCCCTGGTCAGCCGCTCCCGCATCTTCCAGCTGAAGCCCCTGACTTCCGCCGATCTGCGGGTCATCGCCGAGCGCACGCTCCAGGACAAGGAGCGGGGCTACGGCGCCTTTCAGGTTTCCATCGAACCGGAGGCGCTGGAGCACCTGGTGGACGTGTCCGGCGGGGACGCCCGCACCCTGCTCAACGCCGTGGAGCTGGCCGTGGAGACCACCCCGGAGCGCTTCCCGCCTCCGCTGGGCCAGGCGATCCGCATCACCCTGACCATCGCCGAGGAGAGCATCCAGCGCCGCGTGGTGCTCTACGACAAGGAAGGCGACTACCACTTCGACACCATCAGCGCCTTCATCAAGAGCCTGCGCGGCTCGGACCCGGACGCCGCGCTGTACTGGCTGGCGCGCATGGTGTACGCCGGGGAGGACCCGCGCTTCCTGTTCCGGCGCATGCTGATCTTCGCCTGCGAGGACGTGGGCCTGGCCGACCCGCAGGCCCTGGTGGTGGCCGAGGCCGCCGCCGCGGCCTTCGACCGGGTGGGCCTGCCCGAAGGGCGCTTCCACCTGGCCCAGGCCGCCCTATACCTGTCTACCGCGCCCAAGTCCAACAGCTCCCTGGCTTTTTTCGACGCCCTGTCCGTGGTGGAGAAGGAGCAGGCCGGGGAGGTGCCCAGCCACCTGCGCGATCCCAGCCGCGACGCGGAGGGCTTTGGGCACGGGGAGGGCTACCTGTACCCGCACTCCTACCGGGAGCACTGGGTGGCCCAGCAGTACCTGCCGGACCGCCTGCAGGGGCGCGTGTTCTACCAGCCTTCGGCGGTGGGGGCGGAGGCGCGCGTGCGCGCCGAGGTGGAGAGGAGACGGGAGGCGCAGCTGGCCGCCATGCTGGAGGCGGAGAGCCGCCCCCGGGAAGTGCTGACCTTCAGCGGGAGCCGCAAGGCCCGGGACCTGTGGCTGGAGCGGGCGGTGAGCGATGCCGGGGCTCGGCTTTCCGCGGAGCGCGAGCGCCTCTTCTCCAAGCTGGACCTGCAGCGCCACCACCGGGTCCTGGTCTTGAACGCCGGTGACGGCCTGCTGAGCTGGGAGGCACTGCGGCGGGTCCCCGAGGGCGGGGTGTGGGCCCTGGCCCGCGACGAAGCCGAGGCGCAGCTGCTGGCCGCCCGGGCCCAGGCCCTGCCGGAGCTGGAGAGGCCGCATTCGCTGGCTGGGGACCTGGCCGAGCTGCCCCGGCTGCTGGCCCAGTCCGGTGACCAGGCGGTGCGCTTCGACGCGGTGGTCGGGCGCGGCGCCCTGGCCCGGGAAGCCGACAAGGCAGGCCTGCTTGGCCTCCTGGCCGGCCTCCTGAGTCCCGGCGGG
>MIBK01000045.1:4794-7888 GCA_001829505.1 Spirochaetes bacterium RBG_16_67_19
CGCGGCACGCACCTGGCTGCGCTGCTGGACCTCGGCGGGGAGCCGCCGGAGTTCGCGGAGCGGTTGCGGGAAGCCGAGGAGCGGGTCTACCGGGACGCGGAGGATCCCCTGACCGCCTGGGACCTGGAGGACTACTCGCGGGCCGCGGGGGAGACCGGGCTGCGGGAAGTGGGCGCCGCCTTGGAGTCACACGCCGGACCGCGCTGGATACGGCCTGAGGACCTGGAGCGTTGGCTGGGAGAGCGGAGCAACTATGGCAGCCGCCTGGGCCTGCCTGCGGCGGACCTGACCCGCCTGCGCGCGCTGGCTTCGGCCCAGCTGGCCGGAAAAGAAGTCAACTGGACCGCGGTCACCCTCTTTTTGACTGCCACGAAACCGCAATAGCTCTTGAATGGTTGCTTTTCCAAGAATCGTGTGCTATGCTCTGATAAAAGAGCGAGCGTTCGTTTTTTATCAGGCGCGGTGCAACCCGACGCCTTTTCTTGGGTCTTATAAAAGAACGAGCGCTCGTTTTTCAAGGAGAGGAAATGGCCAGGGAAAAGGACGAAAACAAGCGGATCGCGGTGCTGCAGTCCTCCAAGCTGCTGTTCTCCAGCAAGGGCTTCATGAACACCTCGATTGCCGACATCGTACGGGAGACCGGGATGTCCGTGGGCACCATCTACACCTACTTCAAGAGCAAGGACGAGATCGTGAGGGCCATCGTGGAGGAGGGCTGGAGCAGCCTGTACTCCCGCATCGAAGCGGCCATGGCCGGAGCGCAAAGCGTCCAGGACAAGCTCAAGCTCCTGATCGGCGGCTTCTTCCCGGAGCTGCTGCAGGACCTGCCCCTGATCCACATCCTGCTCTCCGAGGCCATCGACTACACGCGCCTGGAAGAGAAGGTGGAGAGGATCACGGATCTGGTTTTCACTTTGCTGAAGTCCGACCGGGCGGGGGCGGAGGGCTGGCCGGGAGTCTCGCGGCAGATGCTGCGCACCGGGCTCATCGTGATCTTCCTGGGCGTGCTCAATGCGGTGAAGATCGCCCGCCGCAGCTCCCTGGGCATCCGCAGCGAGGACATTCTGGGCTTCGTGGAGTTCATGGCCCGCGGCTCCCTGGGGGTGCAGCTTTGAGCCCCAATGGCTTCGCCCGGGCGGTGGTTCGCCTGCGCCTGCCCATCCTGATCGCCACGGCCCTGCTCACGGCCGCGCTGGGGTACTTCCTGAAGGACACCCGCATCAACGCGGACGTCTTCAGCTACCTGCCGGGCAGCGACCCGGCCGTGCAGCTCAACCGCTACATCGGCGAGCAGTACGCCGGCACGCAGCTGGCCGTGGTCGGGCTGGAGGCCGAGGAGGTGTTCACCCCCGCCACCCTGGACACCGTGCGCCGACTCACCGCCGCGCTGGAAGCGGTGGGCGGGGTGGACTGGGTCACCAGCCTGGCCAACGTCCTGGACATCCGCAAGGTGGAGGATGACCTGCGGATCTCACCACTCCTGGAGGCAGGGCAGGAGGGCTTGCGGGAGTACACCCTGGCCAAGCCCATGTACCGCGGGCGCCTGGTGTCCGCGGACGGGCGAGTGACCATTCTGGCCTGCCGGCTGCGGGAGGACGCGGACGCGGGGGACACCGCCCGGCAAATCCGCGCCGCGGTGGGGGGGCTGGGCATCGAGGAGAAGCTCTACTTCGCGGGCCTGCCCTTTCAGGTCGCCGAAATCACCCGCCTGGTCTCCCGGGACGTGCTGGTGCTGGTGCCCATCGCCGCCGCCCTGATCCTGCTGGCCCTGGCCCTGAGCTTCCGGTCCCTGCGCGGGGTGCTGCTGCCGCTGTCCGCCGTGCTGATCAGCACGATCTGGACCCTGGGCATCATGAACCTGTGCCACGTCTCCTTCTCGATCATCACCAACGTCATCCCCGTGGTCCTGCTGGCCACCGGCAGCGCCTATGGCATCCACGTGGTCAGCGCCTTCGGCGAGACCGCACCGCCGGGCGAGAGTTCGCCACCTGGGGAGAGCCGCCGGGAGCGAGCCTCCCGCTCGCTGGGCCTGGTCGCGCTGCCCGTGCTCCTGGCCGGCCTGACGACCATGGCCGGGTTCCTCTCATTCGTGTTCGGGTCCTACCTGACCATGATCCGGGAGTTCGGGATCTTCTCCAGCCTGGGGGTGGCGCTGGCCCTGGTGGTGTCGCTGACCTTCGTGCCCGCGGTGCTGTCCTACCTTTCGCCGCCGGCAGCCGAACGGCTGGGGACCCCCGCGTCAGGCGCCGGGGCGCGGGTTTTCGAGCGCTTCGGGGCGTTCGTGCGGCGCCGGGCGAAGATCATCCTGGCCGTCGGCGGCGCCGTGGCCGCCGTGGCCATCGCCTTCCTGCCCATGGTACGCAGGGAAGTGGAGGTGCTGTCGTACTTCAGCCGGCGGACGGAGATCCGCCAGGCCGAGCGGATGATGAAGGCCGACTTCGGCGGCTCCACCACCGTGCAGGTGCTGGTGGAGGGCGACGTGCAGGACCCGCGGGTGCTGGCGGAGATGAAGCGCCTGGAGGGCTTTCTCCAGTCCCGCCCCGGGGTGGCCAACGTGCACTCGGCGGTGGAGCTGCTGGAGGAGATGAGCTTCGCCCTGGTGGACCGCCGCGAGCTGCCGGAAACGCGGGAGCAGGCCGCCAGCCTGTTCTTCCTGCTGGAGGGGGAGCCGGTGCTCGACCAGCTGGTGCGGCCGGACCGCCAGGAAGCCCTGATCCAGGGCACCCTGGGCAACCTGGACTACCGCCAGCTTCGCGCCCTGATCCGGGACACCGAGAAGTACATCGCCTCCCTGGGGGAGGGGCCCTGCGGCTTCCGCCTGAGCGGGACTGCGGTCATCTACTCCCGGTTGGACTCGGCGCTGGCCTCCAGCCAGCTGTGGAGCCTGCTGGCGGCCGTGGCATTCATGTTCCTGTGCAACCTGCTGCTGGTGCGCTCCCTGGCCGGGGCCCTCATCGGGCTGGTGCCCGTCACCTTCACCCTGTTCGTCCTGTTCGGGGTCATGGGTGCCGCCGGCATCCCCCTGGACGTGGCCACCGTGCTGTTGGGCAGCATCTCCATGGGCCTGGGCATCGACTATACGGTCCACTTCCTG
>MIBK01000046.1:0-218 GCA_001829505.1 Spirochaetes bacterium RBG_16_67_19
GCCCCCTCCAGCGCCGCCAGGGCGCTCAGCTCGTACTGGTCCGCCTGCGGGCTCTGCCCGGCTTCGCCCCGGCGGGCGGTCAGCCATAGCTGGTGCATGGGGAGGCCGGAGACCTCGCCCGCCGGCGGCTGCTCCGTTCCGAGGGACAGCTCCGCCGCGCGGAGCGAGGGCAGGCAGGCATAGAGGGCGGCGCCGGCCAGAAACGGGCCGACCCGCGG
>MIBK01000046.1:323-16147 GCA_001829505.1 Spirochaetes bacterium RBG_16_67_19
AACCCACCTCCAGGGCGCCGCGCCGCGCTCTCCAATACGCCGGCGACGTCGGCGAGGAGGGCGAAGGCAGGGCGGGCTCGTGCCGTACCCAGCCGCAGGCGAAGCTCATGCGCAGGCTCACCAGGTCGGGGGACCAGCGTCCGGTCACGGCCAGCTCGGCGGCACCGGTACGGGCAGGGTCACCGCCGTCCGGCAGATACAGGCAGGCGTAGGCCTCCTCGGCCCGGTCCAACAGCGGTGCCAGGCTCCCGGGTTTGCCGCCGCCGAGGCTCCCGGCCAGCGGCTCCAGCAGGCCCCGGGCCTGCCGCACATCGGTGAACAGGTATACATCCCCGTCGTCGGGCAGGGCTGCCCAGGGCGACTCGGCCAGCCGGGCGGACGGCAAGGTGGCACAGGAAGAAAGCAGCATTGCGGCGACGGCCGCCAGGACGGCCGGCCGGGCCGCGAATCTAGGCTTTGCGCAGGTGCACGTAGGCGGACTCCTGCCCGCACTCCACCTCGACGGCTTCGGGGTGCCGCCGCCAGCTCCAGCCGTCGGCCAGGGTCTCGCCGGTAAGCCTCTCCTGGAAGGCTTCGACGGCCCCGCGCAGCTCCTCGGAACCGGAAAGCTCCAGCCGGATGCGGTCGGTAACGGCCAGGCCGCGTTCCTTGCGCAGGCTCTGCACCCCGCGCACCAGGTCGCGGACCAGCCCTTCGGCCACCAGCTCCGGAGTGAGCTCCGGGTCCAGGGCCACGGTCAGGGAGCCTTCATTGAGCACCTTCAGGTGCTCCTTCTCGGTGCGGCTCACCAGCACGCCCTCCGCGGTGAGGGGCACGGAACGGCCGGACAGGGCGAGCTCCAGGCTGCCCCCGTCCAGGAGGGTGCGGATGTCGCGCCCTCCCAGCGCCTCGATGCGGGCGGCCGCCTCCTTCATGTCCTTGCCCAGGCTCTTGCCCAGCACCTTGAAGTTGGCCTTGGCCGAGTACTCGACCAGCTCCTCCTCGTTGTCTCGCAGCACGACCTGCTTGACGTTGATCTCCTCGCGGATCAGCTCCCGCAGGGAGGCCAGCACCGCCTTCTCCGCGGGGTCCCGCGTGACCAAATGCAGCGCCTTGAGCGGCTGGCGGATCTTGAGGTTGTGCATCGTGCGCAGCGCCCGGCCCAGGGAGACCGCGCGCCGGGCCAGGGCCATCTCGCGCTCCAGCCCCAGGTCCCGCCGGGAAGCGTCGTAGGCGGGGTAGTCGCACAGGTGCACGGACTCCGGCGTGTCCGGGGCGCGCAGGTTGCGGTAGATCTCCTCGGTGATGAAGGGGACGATGGGCGAGGCCACCTTCACCAGGCTCATCAGCACCGCGTACAGGGTCTGGTAGGCCTGGGCCTTGTCCGCGTCGTTCTCCGAGCGCCAGAACCGCCGCCGGGAACGGCGGATGTACCAGTTGTTGGTCAGGTCGATGAACTCCACGATCGGGTCGATGGCCTTCTGCAGATCGTAGGCCTCCATCTGCCGGGTGCACTCCTCCACCAGGCGGGCGGCTTCCGAAAGGAGCCAGCGGTCCAGGGGGTTGGCCGCCTGGGCGGGAGCGGCCGAGGGGGAGGCGCCGTCGATGTTGGCGTAGGTCACGAAGAAGCTGTACGAGTTCCACAGCGGGATGATGACGTTCTTCAGCACTTCCCGCACCCCGACGTCCGAGTAGCGCAGGTCCTCGGCCTTCACGCAGGCCGAATGCATCAGGAACAGGCGCAGGGCGTCGGCCCCGAACTCGTTCATCACCCCCATGGGATCGGTGTAGTTGCGGGCGCTCTTGGACATCTTCTTGCCGTCTTCGGCCAGCACCAGCCCGTTGACCACCACGTTCTTGAAGGCCGGCTTGTCGAAAAGGGCCGCGCCCAGCACGACCAGGGTGTAGAACCAGCCGCGGGTCTGGTCCAGCCCTTCGCTGATGAAGTCCGCCGGGAAATTGGCCTCGAAATGCTCCCGGTTCTCGAAGGGATAGTGGTTCTGGGCGTAGGGCATGGAGCCGCTCTCGAACCAGCAGTCCAGGATTTCCGGGATGCGGCGCATGGTCCCGCCGCAGCCGTGGGTGCAGGGGAAGGTGATCTCGTCGATGAAGTGCTTGTGCAGGTCGGTCACTTTCTTTCCCGAGAGCTTCTCCAGCTCCGCCCGGCTGCCGATGCACTCCAGGCGCTTGCAGGCCTCGCACTTCCAGATCGGGATGGGGTTGCCCCAGTAGCGGTTGCGGGAGATGGCCCAGTCCCGGGCTCCCTCCAGCCAGTTGCCGAAGCGGCCGTCGCGCAGGTGGGCCGGCATCCAGTAGATCTGGGCGTTGGCGGCCAGCATGCTCTTCTTGACCTTGCCGATGTTCACGAACCAGGAGGTGATGGCCCGATAGATCAGCGGCGAGGAGCACCGCCAGCAATGCGGGTAGCTGTGGGTGATGCTTTCCTGCTTGACCAGCGCGCGGCGGGCCTTCAGGTCGCGCAGGATCGGCTTGTCCGCCTCCTTGACGAACAGGCCCCGGTAGTCGCTCACCTCCTCGGTGAAGCGGCACTCCGCGTCCACGGGGCAGACCGTCGGCACCCCGGTGCCCTTCAGCAGGGCGTAGTCGTCCTCGCCGAAGCCGGGGGCGGTGTGCACGATGCCGGTGCCGTCCTCGGTGGACACGTACTCCGCGGTCCAGGTGCGGAAGGCTCCCTTGGCGGAAAGCGAGGAGAAATACGGGAACAGCGGCTCGTACTCCAGTCCGGCCAGCTCCTGGCCGCTGTACTCCTGGACGATCGTGTACTCGTTTTCGTTGCGGTAATAGGCGGCCAGGCGCTCCTTGGCCAGGATGTAGAAATCCTCCCCATCAGCCACCTTCACGTACCGGATGTAGGGGCCCAGGGCCAGGGCCAGGTTGGAGGGCAGGGTCCAGGGAGTGGTGGTCCAGGCCAGGAACCAGGTGTGGGGCTGCCCCTTGACCTGGAACCTCACCGTGACCGAAGGATCCTGCACGTCCTGGTAGCCGCCCAGGTTCAGCTCGAAATTGGACAGGGCCGTGGAGCAGCGCGGGCAGTACGGCAGGATGTAGTAGCCCTCATAGAGCAGCTCGCGCTTCCACAGCTCCCGGATGATCCACCAGATGGACTCCATGTAGTCCGGGTCCATGGTCTTGTAGTCGTGGTCGAAGTCCACCCAGCGGCCCAGGCGGGTGATGATCGTGCGCCATTCCCGGGTGTAGCGCAGCACGATGGAACGGCAGGCCTCGTTGAAACGGGCCACCCCGTACTCCTCGATCTGGCGCTTGCCCGAGATGCCCAGCTCCTTCTCCATCTCGTACTCGACCGGCAGCCCGTGGCAGTCCCAGCCGAAGCGCCGCTCCACCCGGCGGCCCTTCATGGTCTGGTAGCGCGGAATGGCGTCCTTGATGGTGCCGGGCACGAAATGCCCGAAGTGCGGCAGCCCGGTGGCGAAGGGAGGGCCGTCGTAGAACACGTACTCGCCCTGCCGCCCCTCCAGTGACTTCTCGAAGATGCGGTTCTCCTGCCAGAAGCGCAGGACCGCCTCCTCCATCTTGGGGAAGTCGACCTTGGGATCCACGGGCTTGTACAAGACCTGCCTCCTCAGCGCTGGCCGGTTTTCTTGATCAGGTGGTGGCCGAACTGGGTGGAGACAACCTCGCTCAGGCTTCCGTTGCCCAGCCGGCTGACCGCTTCCTCGAAAGCCTTCACCATCTTGCCCGGGCCGAACCAGCCCAGGTCCCCGCCGCGGGACTTGCTGGGGCAGGTGGAATGCTCCCGGGCCATGGCCTCGAAGCTGGCTCCCTGCTTGATCTTCTTCAACAGCTCCCCCGCCAGGGCGCGGTCCTTGACCAGGATGTGGCTTGCTCTCCATTCCATGCAGCAACCGTACCGGAGAGCGGGCCGCCTTGGCAAGACCTATTAGGTGAACCGGCAGGTGAACCTCTCAGGTGAACCGGCAGGTGAACCTTATATCTCGTTGACATCGGGGGAGGCCATGCTTTAGATTTGGGGTTGCACGTGGCTACCAGCAGTTCTCCTCCGCTAGCCCGCAAAGCAGGCACACCGCTATCCAAAGAAACGCGGATCACCGTCCTGTGGGCCCTGAAGAACTTCTACGACGAGCAGATCTTCTCCCTGCTGGTCAAGGATTTCTACAACTCCGACCTGGAGGTGAGCCTGGCGGCGATCGGCGCCTCCGCCTCCCTGGGCAACGAGGTCGCCATCCCCCACCTGTACCGCATGCTGGAAGCAGGCAAGCCCCAGCAGAAACTGGCCGCCGTGCAGACCCTGGCCGCCATCAACGCCCCCTCCTCCATCGACCAGCTGGCCAAGTATTTCACCATCCTGACCGCCCCCGAGATCCGGCGCGAGATCCTGCGGGCCATCAACAAGATCTCCGCGATGCACCCCAAGGCCCGGGAGCTGAACCGGGCCGTGCTGGTGGAGCCCACCGCCGCGCGCGACTACTACGAAACCAGCCTGGGCGGCCTGCTGGAGTCCGGGGACCTGGACCCGGTGCGCACCCACCTGCTGCGGGCCCCGCCCGAGGTGCAGCGCTCCATCTTCCAGCGCCTGCTGGGCGGCGGCAGCGAGGAGGTCGGAGGCTTCCTGGAGTATTTCCAGGACAAAACCGGGCAGCTGGACCCCAACACCCTGGGCTGCTACCTGTGCGCCTTCGAGCTGAAAACGGCCAACCCGCCGGCCAATTTCGCCGTCGAGCTGCTGGCCGGCTCCGACCCGCGGGCCACCACCTCCTTCCTGATCTCGCTGTCCAACTTCAACGGGCGCATTTCCAACCCGGGGCGCATCTTCCGCCTGCTGCTGCGCCTGCCCTACGTGGACCAGGACACCGAGACGCACACGGGCACCTTCATCGCCAAGATCGTGGGGGAGATCCGCTCCCACTCGCCCCTGCTGGTCAACGAGTTCGTGTTCACCACCTCGGCCAACCTGGAGGCCGTGTTCGCCAAGATCAAGAAGCAGCACATCTCCCTCAAGGGGCTCAAGGAGCGGGAAGCCCTGCTGGCCGTGATCCTGGCCAAGCTGCTGGAGCAGTACGCCTCCGCCGAGCTGCTGGCCGACACGCAGTCCCATTTCAAGGGCGACGGAGGCTTCCATCCCGCCGCCCTGCTCGGGCGCATCAAGGAGGCGCTGATCTCCGCGCCCGAGGACGTGCAGAACCGCTTCGAGGCCTGCCTGCCCCTCTTCAGCACCAGCGACCGCCTGGCGCGGATGAACGTGGCCCATACCCTGGGCAGGGCCAACCGGGGGTCCCCGGCGCTGCTGCGGCGCCTGAACCGCCTGATCCGGGTGGCGGGGATCCTGGAGGTGCGAGCCTCGGCCAAAAAGATCATGGAGATCCTGGCCTTCGCCCGCGAGGAGCGGGTGAGCTTCCTGGAAGAGTCCTCCGTGGTCACCCTCTGCCAGCTGCTCAACCGCCCGGCCATCGAGCAGGCCAAGGTGGTTTTCGCCTCGCCGGGCAAGTACCCGCACTCCCTGAGCGGCTACATCCGCGGGGCCCGCCACGTGCCGGCCCGCATCTTCGCCTCCGCCCTGCTGCGGCTCCTGCTGCAGCCCGAGCTGCCCCCGCGCCTGCGCGACCTGGCCATCGACTCGCTGAAGACCATGGACCTGGCGGAGATCAAGGGTCTGCCGGCGGCTCTGCTGCGGGCCGCCCGCCTGCCCGGACTGGACCGCGGCCGCCTCACCGACCTGTCCGCCATCATCGCCCGCTACGGGGACGCCGGCATCCTGCAGCCCCTGCTGGAGCTCACCGGCAGCCCGGACCAGCAGCTGGTGGAGCTGGGCCTGCGCTCGGTGCGCAGCCTGGCCCTGCGGGAGCACAACCTGCCGCTGGACGTGCTGACCCACCGCCTGTACCTGCTGCTGGAGCACAAGCAGAAGAGCGTGCGCGTGGAGGCCCTGCTCACCCTCATGGTGCTGAAGGACGACTACGCCACCCAGATCCTGGAGGACTACCTGGCCTCCGAGGACGCCCAGGCCATCGTCCAGATCCTGGCCAACCTGGCGCGCCCCCTGTCGCGCGAAACGGTCGGCTTCCTGCTCAAGGTGCTGCCCCTGTCCAGCGCGGAGGTGCACCGGGAGCTGCGGCGCCTCCTGCCGGACCTCTGCCAGGGCTCCAATGCCGAGGAGCTGCGCGTCGCCCTGGTGGAGGCGCTGAAGGGCAAGGACGGGGCCCTGGTGGTGACCGCGGTATCGGCCCCCGACTCCGGCTTCATCGAGCAGGCCAAGCTGGACTTCAAGTTCCGTCGCGAGAACGCCCAGGTGCTGACCGTGCTGTTCACCGACATCGTCGGCTTCACCCCGACCAGCGAGCGCATGGCGGCCTCCAGCCTCATCAAGCTGATCGGCTCCTACGAGGGCATCGCCCTGCCGGCCATCGCCTCGCTGCACGGCACCCTGGTCAAGAAGCTGGGCGACGGTCTTTTGGCGACGTTCAAGCACCCCCTGAACGCCGCCGTGGCCGCCGTGCAGATCCAGAAGAAGATACGGGAGTACAACCAGTTCCGCACCGAGGCGGAGAAGTTCAACGTGCGCGTCGGGCTGAACACCGGCATGGTGATCCGCAAGGACTCCGACGTGTTCGGGGACACGGTCAACGTGGCCGCCCGCATGCAGAGCTCAGCCAGCCCGGGGGACATCCTGCTCACCCAGGCCACCTACGAGGAGATCAAGGAGTACGTGCGCTGCACGCGCCTGGGCGACCTGCAGCTCAAGGGCAAGTCCGAGCCGGTCACCGCCTATTCCGCCGACGAGGTCCTGGTCGACGTGGATCGCCTCGCGGCCGAGGCCCGGGAGCCGCAGGCCG
The DNA here is from genome assembly GCA_001829505.1 of Spirochaetes bacterium RBG_16_67_19. GTDB lineage: Bacteria > Spirochaetota > Spirochaetia > SZUA-6 > DRHE01 > MIBK01. The sequence goes on from MIBK01000046.1 coordinate 7,133, forward strand.
CCGCGCAGGGTTCCCGCAACCCGGGGCAGCTCAAGGAGGCCATGTTCGAGCCCGAGTTCAAGGTGCCCGCGAAGGGCAACGGGCTGGCCATGGAGGAGCGGCAGCTGGCCAGCCTGCAAGGCCTGTTCAGGGACTTCGCCAAGGCGGCGGAGGACCTCTCCAAGGACTACCACGAGGAATACGTCTTCAAGCGCTACCTGCAGGACAAGTGGCACCAGCTGTTCGGCCGTTGAGCCCCTTTGACCTTTTGTACCCGCAATGTTATAGTGGACCCTGAAATTTGGAGGCATATTGGTAGGCAAAGAGCAACGGATCAACGAGAAGATCCAGGTGCGAGAGGTGCGGCTCATCGACGAGAAGGGTGAGCAGAGGGGGATCGTGCCCACGGTGGAGGCCATGGAAATGGCCCGGAGGGCCGGAGTGGACCTGGTGGAGGTTTCGCCGACCGCCAGCCCCCCGGTCTGCAAGCTGCTGGACTACGGCAAGTACCGCTTCGAGCAGGAAAAGAAGCTGCGTGAGGCGAAAAAGAAGCAGAAGCTGGTCAAGCTCAAGGAAATCCGCATGCAGCCCAAGATCGAGGAGCACGACCTGGCCTTCAAGACCAAGCACATCGCGGAATTCCTGGGCGAGGGCTTCAAGGTCAAGGTCACCATCCGCTTCCGCGGCCGCGAGCTGGCCCATACGGAGCGCGGCAGGGACGTGCTGAACAAGGTCCTGGAGCACCTGGGGGAATCCTTTGTAGTGGACAAGACGCCGGTCATGGAAGGCCGGATGATGTCGATGTTTATCAGTCCGAAATCCAAGAGGTAGCTTTGATGCCGAAGATCAAGACGCACAAGAGCGCCGCCAAGCGCTACAAACTGACCGGTAGCGGCAAGGTGCGCTACAAAAAGCAGGGGCTGCGCCATATCCTGACCAAGAAGAACGCCAAGCGCAAGCGGCGGTTGCGGCTGCCGGCGATTCTTTCCAGCGCGGAAACAAAGCGCGTGAAGCGCCTGCTGCCCAACGGTTGATTCTGAAGGAGTGAAAGAGAAATGCCCAGAGCTGTAGACGGAAGCAGAAGACGGAGCCGGCGGAAGAAGATCCTCGGCCTGGCCAAGGGCTTTTGGGGCGGACGGCGCAAGCTGTTCCGGGTAGCCAAGGGAGCGGTGATGAAGGCCGGGGCCTACGCCTACCGCGACCGCAAGGCCCGCAAGGGCGAGTTCCGGGCGCTGTGGATCACGCGCATTTCCGCGGCCTGCCGCGCCCAGGGCCTGAGCTACTCCGCCTTCACGCGGGGCCTGACCCTGGCCGGGGTCGGCCTGAACCGCAAGGCCATGTCCAACCTGGCCATCGAAGACCCCCAGGCCTTCGTGGCCCTGGTGGAAAAGGCCCGCTCGAGCCTGGCGGCAGCGCAGGCATGATCAGCCTGGAGCAGATCCGCCTCCTGGAAACCCGGATCAACAAGGCGGTGGAGCTGATCCGGAGCCTGAAGGACGAGAACAAGACCCTGCGCCGGGCCGTGAACACGGCCCAGACGCGCATGCGCGAGCTGGAGAAGCTGGTCGGGGACTTCAAGAGCGACCAGCAGGAGATCGAGAGCTGCATCCTGCGCGCCCTGGAAAACCTGGACCGCCTGGAAGAGGAGGTCTCGGAAAAGAAGGGCCGCAAGGAGCCCGCGCGCGGCGAGGCCGCCCGAGAACGGGCCCGGGGCCCCTCGGAGGAAGAGGCCGCGCCTGCAGCCGAAGAGGCTTCCAGCCTTCCGCCCGGCGCGGTGGGCGGGGGTCCCGGCGAGAAAGAGCTGGACATCTTCTAGGAAGCAGCGGTGGACGGGCGCAGCGTCGAGGTGAACATCCTGGGCTCCTCGTTCACCATCCAGTCCCGCTATGATCCCCGCTACATGGGCGAGGTGATCGCCTACCTGAAGGATAAGATCCGGGAAATCCAGGCGGCTACCGGCGCCCAGGATCCCCTGAAGATCGCCCTGCTGGCGGCCCTGAACGTGGTGGACGAGCTGCTGGCCAAGCGGGGTGAGAGCTCCCGGGAAATCGAGGAGCTCACGGAGCGGCTTATCGAGAGAATCGACCAGAGCCTGGTGGAAAACTGACCCTGCGGTGCCCGCGAGGGGGATGATTATCTTCTTGGGTCAAACCTGATCCTTGGGATTCCATATATCGGGGTTGAATGCCTGCCGGCGAAAGCCGGGAAACACGATTCCCCGATGCGGAAACCCACTTGAACACGCTCGTGGTTCAAGAGGATGCTTCTCCAGACGGCACTCGCGGGGTTTTTTATTCCCCGGCGGCTTTCAGCACCTCCGCCGGATCCAGGCCTTCCAGGTCGCAGCCCACCACGGTGACGATCCAGGCGGCCAGGCGGTTGGCCAGGCGCGCGGAGAGCTCGGGGGGAAAACCGCGCAGCTGCCCGTACAGGTAGCCGGCGGCGAAGCAGTCCCCCGCCGCGGTGGTGTCCACTGGCGTCACCGGGAAGCCGGCCACCCGGGTCACCCGGCCGAAATGATTCACCAGGCAGCCCTCCGCCCCGATTTTCAGCACCGCCTGCGGGGCCAGCTCCCCGGCCAGGCCCGCCAACTCCTCGTCCGCGAGGCCCTCGCCCAGCAGCAGCCGGAACTCCTCGCGGTTGCCGAATAGGACCTCCACATGGGCTGGAATCCAGGACAGGTACTGCCGGCGGTAGCGCCGCACCGCGAAGGGATCGGCCAGGTCGAAGGCCACGCCCACCCCCTCGGCCAGGGCCGTGGAGCCGGCCAGCAGCGCCGCCTGCCGCTGGTTCTCGGTATCCCACATGTAGCCGGTGAGGTACAGGTAACGGGAACGGGCCAGCAGGCCCTGGTCCAGGTCAGCGGGCGTGTACTCCCGGCAGGCGCCCAGGAAGGTGAACATGGTCCGCTCGCGATCCGGGGTCACCAGGATGACCGAGCAGCCGGTGGGCTCCTGCTTGCAGGCCAGGCGGGCGACCACGCCCTGGGCCTCCAGGATCCGGCCGTACTCCTCACCTTCCGGGTCGCAGCCCACCGCCCCGCTGTACACCGGCGGGGGAACCGCCCTGGCGCGGGAAAGGGCGGCCACGGCGCGCACCGTGTTGGCGGCGCTGCCCCCCGGGATGCTGCGGAAGCCCCTGGCCAGTTCCAGCACGCGGCGCATCTGGGCGTGGTCCACCAGGTTCATCGTCCCCTTCGGGGCGCCCACCGCGGCCACCAGCTCGTCGCTCACCGCGGCGACGCGGTCGAACAGCGGGTTCTCCAGCCCGAATACCGAATACTCCTGGCCCAATCTCGTTTCCTTCGTTGACAGGTCCGGCGCGGCTCACTATAGTAGCCCAGGTGCGGGCGACCAGTCCAGGCGCCCGGGCCAGACAGTGATCACCAGCCAACAGATTTCCAGATACTACGAGGAATACGGGGAGCGGGAGGTGACCTTCACGCGGCAGGTGAGCCAGCTCCTGCGCCTGCTGCCCAAACAGGTTTTCCTGAAGCACCAGGCCGACTCCCTCCCCTGCCTGCTGTACTCCAGCTCCCTGCGCGGGGCCAAGGTGATCGCCAGCCTGCGCCCCGAGCTCCTGGCGCTCCTGCAGGAGTCCGGCGCCGGCCTTTCCTTGCGTTTCTGCTTCGCCCGCGACGGCGCCTCGGCGCCCTTGAGCTTTTTCGTCGGGGCGCGCCTCTCGGCCCACGCGGCCTACAACCGGGAGACTCCCGACCTGTACTTCCTGTCCCTGGAATACACCCATCGCCCGCCGGATGACCTGATCGAGATGCTGGGCGAGCTGCACGAAGCCACCTGCAACGCCCAGAAGCGCGGCGAGGAGCGCGTCGAGGTGAACCCGGCCAGCATGAAGGCGCTGGGCCTGGAGTCGCGCGAGGCGGGCCTGTGCGTCGAAGGCGTGGAGGGACGCTGCCTGCTGCGCGACCTGTCCTTCTCCGGCGCCAAGGTGCTAGTCCACGGCAAGGCCGCGGCATTTTTATCGAAGCAGATCGTTCTGCGCCCGGAGTTCAGCGGCCGCCGCACCCTGGTGAGCCTGGCCGGGCGGGTGCTGCGCTGGGAGGATATGGCCAACCGCGAGGACATCGGGGCCATCGCCATCCGGTTCGAGGAAGGCGTCCCCATGCAGTACAAGCTGGCCATCAACGCCGCCTTGAGGAAGCCCAGAGCATGAGCCGCGAGCCTGACGATCCGCTGGCCCGCATTGCCTTCCTGGCCATCGACCGCCTGGAAGCCCGCCGGATCGGCGACTTCCAGCTGGACCCGGCCGTGCCCCTGCCCATCGAGCTTCCAGCCCAGCAGCCCCTGCGGCCGGAGGACATCAGCTGGCAGGCCATCATCTCGGCCATGCTCAAGCTCCTGGCCTACCGGCCGGAAGGCTCCGAAGCGGACTACTACCGCCGTTTCATCCTGGCCGCCCAGCCGGACATCAAGGAAGAGTTCACCCGGGCGGGCATCCTCAAGGCGGAGCGCGGCGAGCTGGCCCTGGCCGTGGAGATTTTCCGCTCCATGGCCGGCCTGTTTCCGGAATGCGGCCAGACCCGCAACAACCTGGCCCTGGTCTACGAGCAGCAGGCCGCCCGCCTGGAAGACGCCGGGGCGGCGGAGGAGGCCGGACCTCTGCGGGAGCAGGCTTTCGCCGCCTACAAGGCCGCCCTGGCGGCCGAGCCGGAGCTGGCCGCCTGCCACCTTAACTTCGCCCATTTCCACCTGCGCAGCGGGAATCCGGGCAAGGCCCGGGAGCACCTGGGGCTGTTTCTGAAGCACAATACGGACCCCGAGCGGGTCGAGCAGGCTCGCGCGCTGGCCGCGCGCCTGGAGGGCTATGAGCAGGTGGAGCGGACCTGCGCCCAGGCCTTCGACGCCATCCAGCTGGGACGGGAGGCCGAGGGCCTGGAGCTTCTCCAACCGGTCACCCGGGAGCACCCGGAGCTGTGGAACGCCTGGTTTCTGGCGGGCTGGGCCCGGCGCCGGATGGGCGACTACCGCCAGGCCCGGGAAGCCTTCGAGACCTCCCTGCGCTCCAACGCTGGCAATCCCGACGCCTTGAACGAGCTGGCCATCTGCCTGCTGGAGCTGGGAGAGGCGCCCGAGGCCCGGCTGCGCCTGCGGGAAGCCACCCGCCTGGACCCTGAGAATCCCAAGATCCTCTCCAACCTGGGCGTGGCCGCCCTGCGCTGCGGGGACCAGCAAGAAGCCCGCCGCCTGTTCAAGGCCGTGCTGCGCCTGGCCCCCGACGATCCCATCGCCCGCGGTCTTTTGGAAAAAGAAAATTAAGTTTTTAAGCCGGGAATGCCGAATTAGGGATTGAGGCGATTTTTGGCCTGTTCCACCCGGGGGAGGGCCCACTTCGCTGCTATCGTTTTTAGTATCGTCTTTTTTTGAAGGAGGTTGAGGGGAATCGTACGGGCCGGCCCGGCCCCGTTTCCAGGCGCGAGCAAGGACGCTCGCGCCCACACCAATCAGGGAGGAGCTATGATCATCAATCACAACATGAGCGCTCTGTTCGCCCAGCGGCAGCAGAAGCTCAACAGCTGGGTCCTGGACAAGAACATGGAGAAGCTGTCCTCGGGCCTGCGCATCACCCGCGCCGGCGACGACGCCTCCGGACTGGCCGTATCTGAAAAGATGCGCAGCCAGATCCGCGGGCTGAACCGCGCGGAAAAGAACGCCATGGACGGCATTTCCTTCATCCAGACCACGGAAGGCTACCTGCAGGAAAGCCAGGACATCATCCAACGCTTGCGCGAGCTGGCCGTCCAGGCGGCCAACGGCATCTACGCCGACGAGGACCGCATGCAGATCCAGGTGGAAGTGTCCTCGCTGGTGGACGAGGTGGATCGCATCGCCTCGCACGCCCAGTTCAACGGCATGAACCTGCTCACCGGCCGCTTCGCCCGGGAGTCCGGGGAGAACATCGTGACCGCCTCCATGTGGTTCCACGTCGGGGCCAACATGGACCAGCGCGTGCGGGTTTTCATCGGCACCATGACCAGCGAGGGGCTGGGCCTGAAGCAGCAGGCCAGCAAGCAGATCATCTCGGTCTCCACCCCCGACCAGGCCAACCGGGCCATCGGCCTGCTGGACGAGGCCTTGAAGCAGGTGAACAAGCAGCGGGCCGACCTGGGAGCCTACCAGAACCGCCTGGAGTTCACCGCCAAGGGCCTGGCCATCGGCGCGGAGAACATGCAGGCCTCCGAAAGCCGCATCCGCGACGCGGACATGGCCTTCGAGATGGTGGAGTTCACCAAGAACTCCATACTGCTGCAGTCGGCCACCGCCATGCTGGCCCAGGCCAACCTGAAGCCCCAAACCGTGTTGCAGCTGCTGGGGTAGAGGGCTATATTTAGGGTAGGAAGGGTTTTTCCGTTCTGATCTTTGAAAATCCTCACCCTCCGCGCGCCATGCGGGGGAAAGGGATCCGACGGGCGTCGCCGGCCGAAGGGCCTAAAAGCACGAGGCCGGCCGCTCGAGGATCTCCTTGCCGGGCAGGGAAGCACGGGAACGGCTGCGGAGCCAAGCGCGAGAACCTCCGCAGAAACCTTGTCGGCATGGTTTGAAGAAAGGCAGGGAAGCCTTTCTTGCTGGATTCAAGGAGGGTGAGATGATCATCAACCACAACATGAGCGCGTTGTACGCCAACCGGGTGCTCAAGTTCCAGAACTGGGAAGTGAACAAGAACATCGAGAAGCTTTCCTCTGGGATGCGCATCAACAAGGCGGGCGACGACGCATCGGGGCTGGCGGTCTCCGAGAAGCTGAGGTCGCAGATACGGGGCCTGAACCAGGCGGAGCGGAACATTGAAAACGCCGTCTCCTTCATTCAGGTTTCGGAAGGCTACCTGGCGGAGACCCACGACATCCTGCACAGGATCCGGGAGCTGGCGGTGCAGTCCGCCAACGGCATCTATTCCGACGAGGACCGGATGCAGATCCAGGTGGAGGTGTCCCAGCTGGTGGACGAGGTCAACAGGATCGCCTCCCACGCGCAGTTCAACGGGATGAACATCCTGACCGGAGCATTCGCCAACCCCGAAGCGGGAGGGTTGGAAATCCGGACGATGTACTTCCAAGTGGGCGCCAACATGGACCAGAGGGAACGCGTGTTCATCGGTACCATGACGGCAAAAGCCCTGAAATTGGAAGGCACGACAGCCGCGGAGACGATCTCGATCTCGACACCGGACAAAGCGAATATGGCCATCGGCCTGGTGGACACGGCCATGAGAACGGTTTCCAAGCAGCGCGCCGACCTGGGCGCCTACCAGAACCGTTTCGAAATGGCCGCCAAGGGAGTGGCGATCGCCGCTGAGAACATGCAGGCGGCGGAGTCGCTGATCCGGGACGTGGACATGGCCGCCGAAACCGTGCAGTTCGTGAAGAACAACATCCTGGTGCAGACCGGGACGGCGATGTTGGCGCAGGCCAACCTCAAGCCGCAGAGCGTGCTACAGCTGCTGAGCTAGAAATTGGATAGGGCTTCGTTCCCGTAAGGAGAGGTCACTGGACGTCACCTCTCCTGCAACCGGATGGGGGGGGTCGCGCCCCTCCCCGTCCATTCTTTCACGGAGGAAAGACCATGGGGATGAAAATACCTGGCATAACGGGCACCGCCATTCCGCCGGAGCTGGTCGTGACCCGGCATGAGCCGACGGCGGCGGGCACGGAGGCCCACCCGGAGGCCCGCCTGGACGCCCGCGCCGCGGCGCCGGAGTCAAATTACAGCGCCGAGGAGGTGCGCCGCTCCGTCGAGCTGCTGGAGCAGACCTTCCGGCTGTTCAACAAGAAGCTGCGCTTCAGCGTGAACGAGGAGATCAACCGCGTCGTCGTAAAGGTGCTCGACGCCAAAACCGATAAATTGATCAAGGAGATACCGCCCGCGGAGATCCAGCGGCTGATCGCCCGGATCAAGGAGACGATCGGCCTGTTGTTCGACGAGCAGATCTAGGGCTATTATGGATACATGTCCGACCTGAGCATCCCCGGTGTAACCAGCAAGTACAACACCGAGAAGAGCATCCAGGCTCTGGTCGAGACCGAACGCATCCGGCTCAAGCGCCTGGAGGTCGAGCGCCAGACCCTGCAGGACCAGCGCGGCTCCTGGCTGGCCCTCAACCAGCGGATGAGCTCCGTGCGGGAAGGCGCCCGGGAGCTGTACGGCTTCCAGAATCCCTTCAACAACAAGATCGCCGATTCCTCCGACCAGTCCATCCTGACGGCCACCGCGGGGCGCACGGCCCAGGAGGACCAGGTCGAGGTCCGGGTCAAACAGATCGCCGCGGCGGACCGCTTCCTGTCCCGCAGCCTGCCCCGCGACCAGAAGGCCCCCGCGGGCCTGTACCGCTTTACGGTCGGCAGTGAGGAGGTGAAGGTCAACTTCCGGGGCGGCACCCTCAAGGAGCTGGCCGCCGCCATCAACGCCCGCGGCGGCAAGCTCCTGGCCGCCTCGGTGGTGGAGGACACCCCCAAGACGCAGGTGCTGGTCATCGAGAGCAAGAAGACCGGGGCGGCCAATCCCCTGGGCCTGCACGACCAGGCCGCCGCCTTCGCCGTGCAGATCGGCCTGCTGGAGCGCTCCCCCACGGCCGGCCGCGCCCTGACCCTCAGCCCGCAGGCGGCGAGCGCGGGCAAGGGCGCGGCCATCGCCGACGGCCTGCTGACCCTGCCCCCCGGGGCGGAAGCCCGCCTGCCCGTGCAGCCCGGCATCACCCTGAGCGGCAGCATGGTGCTCTCGATGGAGGTGAAGGTCAGCCTCCTGCCCGAGGAAACGGCGGGGAAGACCACCGCCCCCCAAGGCCCGGACATCCCGGGCGCCGGCGGCATCGAGTTCCAGGGCATCCGCGTGGAGAGCGCCCGCTCGCGCACCCTGCTGCCGTCCTGGGAGCCGCCGCCGCCCGCGGCCCGGGTGGACGACCCGGGCGTGATGTTCGCCGAGGCCGCGGGCCGCAGCGTGGCCCTGCCGGCAGTGAAGGACTCCACCGAGTTCTACACCGTGGAGGTCGGCCCGGAGGAGCTCCCCGGCGAGCTTTCCGCCCTGG
>MIBK01000047.1:0-1815 GCA_001829505.1 Spirochaetes bacterium RBG_16_67_19
CGGGGACGACCAGTGGGGCAACATCGTGGCCGGCATGGACCTGATCCGCCGGGTGGAGGGAGGGGAGGCCTTCGCCTTGACCTCCCCGCTGGTGACCCGCTCCGACGGGCAGAAGATGGGCAAGAGCGTGGGCGGCGCCATCTGGCTGGACCCGGCGAAGACGAGCCCCTACGAGTTCTACCAGTACTGGCTGAACATCCCCGATGCGGACACGGGCAGGTTCCTGCGCCTGTTCACCTACCTCGACTTATCGGAAATCGCGGAGCTGGAGAAGCTCAAGGACAAAGAGGCCAACCGGGCCAAGCAGCGGCTGGCCCTGGAGCTCACCACGATCGCGCACGGCGAGGCGGAGGCCACTAAGGCGCGCGACGCCTCTCGGGCAGTCTTCGAGGGCCAGGGCTCGGCGCTGGAAGCGGTGCCCAGCCTGCCGCTGGCGGCCCACGACCTGGCCACGGGCATCCCCTCGGCTACGCTCTGGCTCAAGTCAGGCTTGGCCGCCTCCACCAGCGAAGCACGCCGCCTGATCAACCAGGGAGGGGCCTGGTTGAATGATCGCAAGGTGGAGGCTGTCGACTATCTGGTCAAGATGGACGATGTACGCCTCGGCGCCGACGGGAAACGGGAGCTGATGCTGCAGGCCGGAAAGAAGCGTTTCTTCCGGTTCCTCGTCGAGTAGGCGGCCCGCCGGCATCATGGGCTGGTTGTACCTGGCCGCGGCGGCGGCGGAGGCCGCCCTGGCCCTATGGGGCCCGTGGGCCCTGCCCTGGCGGCGCCTGGTGGCCGCCGACTGGTTGTTCCTGGCCCTGCCGGCGCTGCACGCCGCCGCCGGCATCCTGTACCTGGCGGTGCCGCGCGCCCGTCGCGGGCCGTTCCTGCGCCTGGCCCTGAGCGAGCTGCTCTTCCTGGCCAGCCTGGTGTTCTTCCTGTTTGCCTGGATCTTCGCCCTGAACGCCAACATGGACTACGTGCAGCGCTTCTTCGCCGGGGGAGGCAAGGTGCGCCTGGCCCTGGACACGCGGGCGGAGCGGCTGGCGGCGGCGGTGCGCTACCTGCCGATGCTGATGGCCGACCTGGCCGCCTGGCTGTGCGGCCGGCTCGGCCGGAGCGCGGCGCAGGCCGCGGGAGTCCGGCGCTGGGCCCTGCCCCTGGTGCTCCTCTCGGTGGCCCTCGGCGTGCTCAGCTTCCCCTCCTTCGCGGCCCTGGATGGCCTGGGCTTCCTGTGCTTCGTGGCCCTGGTCCCCCTGTTCCTGGTCGTGGAAAGCTGCTCCCTCACCGCCGGCTGGCTGTACGTGAGCGCCTACGGCGTGCTGCAGGGCATGCTGGTGAGCTACTGGCTGGGGACCTTCAGCCTGGTCACGCTGCAGCTTTCCACCGGTTTTTTCCTGCTGACCCACGGCCTGTTCTTCCTGCCCGCCCTCTGGCTGGTCCGGCGTCTGTCCTCCCTGCGCTTCCTGGCGCTGGCCCTGGCCTGGGTGTTGTTCGAGTACCTGCGCTCGCTGGGCTACTGGGGCTATCCCTGGGGACTGTGGGGCACGGCCCCGTACCTTTTCCCGACCCTGCTGCAGAGCGCCTCCCTGGCCGGGGTGTGGGGCGTGAGCCTGGTGGTCCTGCTGCTCAACGCGGGGGCGGCCTCCGTGCTGGCCGGCGCGCTGCGGCGGGAGGACCCTTGGGCGGGGGCCCGGGCGCTGCTGGCCTCCGCCGCCGTATTGCTGGCCTGCCTCCTGTTCGGGATCGCGCGCCGGGAGCAGATCGAGCGCCAGCCGGTGGCCCGCAGCGTGCGCGTGGCTCTGATCCAGCAGAGCTCCGATCCCCGCA
>MIBK01000047.1:1830-4180 GCA_001829505.1 Spirochaetes bacterium RBG_16_67_19
AGACCTTCCAGGTGCTGCGCCGCCTCACCGACCAGGCCCTGGCCGCGGCAGCTGGCAGCGGCCGCCCGGTTGAGCTGGTGGTCTGGTCGGAAACGGCTTTCGTGCCCAACATCCGGCGCTGGAGCCGGGAGGACCCTGAACGGGAGCCCCTGGCCCGGCTGACGCGCGACTTCCTGGACTATCAGCGCGGCCTGGGGGTCTGGCTTCTCACGGGCAACGACGACTATGAGCTGGGCAGGTTGCAGGGGGAGGAGCTGCGCCGCGAATACAACGCCGCCGTGCTGTTCGACGAGCGGGGCGGCAGGGTGCAGACTTATCACAAGATGCACCTGGTGCCCTTCACCGAGTACTTTCCCTTCAAGAAGAGCCTGCCGGGCGTGTACCGCTGGCTGCTGGATTTCGACGTGTACCTCTGGGAGCCGGGTAGTGAGCGGGTGATCTTCCGGCACCCGCTTTTCAGCTTCTTCACCCCCATCTGCTTCGAGGACTGCTTTCCGGACGACATCCGGCGCTTCGTGCGGGAAGGGGGGCAGGCCATCGTCAACATCTCCAACGACTACTGGTCGCTCACCGAGGTGGAGGCCAAGCAGCACGCGGTCAACTCCTCCCTGCGGGCGGTGGAGAACGCCCGTCCGCTCCTGCGGGCCACCGCCTCCGGGCTGACCGGCTACTGGGACGTGGACGGGAGCCTCCTGGCTTCGGTCCCCTATTACCAGGAGAGCCATCTGGTGGTGGACCTAGCCTTCCGTGCGCAGGAAACGACCCTCTACACCCGCTGGGGGGACTGGCTGCCCCGGGCCGCGGCGGCGGCGCTGGCCTTGCTGGCCCTGTTGTCACTGTTCCCGAGGGCGCGCCGACGGCTGTGAGCGCCGCGGCGGTCGGGAGGCTGTACCGCCGGCTGGCCGCCCGCTACGGCCCGCAGGGCTGGTGGCCGCTGGCCAGCCTCGCCGGTCGCCCGGGCTTCGACCCGCGGGGGTATCATCCCGGGATCTACGGGGTGCCCGGGCCTCGACGCCGCTTCGAGGTGGCCGCGGGAGCGGTGTTGACCCAGAACACCGCCTGGGGCAACGCTGAGGCGGCCCTGTCGGCGCTGGCCGCCGGCGGGCTGCTCACCCCGGCCGCCTTGCTGTCCTGCCCTCCGCGGCGGCTGGCCGCCCTGGTCCGGCCCAGCGGCTGCTACAACCAGAAGGCCCGCAAGCTGCGCGTGCTGGCCGCCTTCCTGGCCGGATTGCCTCGGGGGCGGGTGCCCGCCCGCGAAGGGCTGCTTGAGCTGTGGGGCATCGGGCCGGAGACCGCCGACTCGCTCCTGCTGTACGCCTGGCACCTGCCGGTGCCCGTGGCGGATGCCTACACCCGGCGCCTGTTCCACCGTCTGGGCTGGACCGGCCAGCGGGCCGGTTACGAGGAGCTGGCCGCCCTGTGCGGGCGGGGCCTGCCCGCACAGGCCCCGGTGCTCCAGGAGTTCCACGCCCTGGTCGTGCGCCACGCCAAGGAGCACTGCCGCGCCTCGCCGGTCTGCCGCGGCTGCCCGCTGGCCGGCCGGCCCTGCCGGTGGCCGCGGCTTTTCTAACCCGACTCGAGGCGCTACCGCGGAGCGCGCGAGCTGGAGGTGAACGGATTGACGGCCCGGATTTCGGCCAGGTCCTGGAAATCCCGGTCGTTCTCGGTAAGCAGGGTCCCTATGCCGTGGGCAACCATGGTGGCTACAAGCTGCACGTCGAAATAGCGTTGCCGGGTGATTCCATGCTTCTCGCACAACTCCAGGGCGATGGCCTGCACATCCCCGGTCAGCGGCAAAACCTGGAGGGTTGGCAGGGAGGCGATGGACAGGATCTTGGCCCGTGCCACGGCCGGCGCGTCAGGCGGCTGCATCCGTGGACCGGTCAGGTTGGGATACATCTCCGCCAGGTTCTGGACCGAGACGTAGCGCTCGTCGCCTCCTGGGGAGAGCAGCAGTTTTCGAGAGCGCTCGAAGCGGGGGTCTGCCTCCAGAGTCGCATAGATCAGGACATTGGTGTCAATGAGGAACCGCCGCTCAGCGCTCCCCATAGGTCTGCTCGCGCGAGAATCTTCCTTCAAAGCTGGCCCGGGTGGTCACGATGGACTCGGCGGCGGGGAGGTGCTGCTCGAGAAGCTTTTCGATCGCCATTTCGACGACCTGGCTGACGGGCCGGCGCTCGCGGCGCGCGTACCGGCGGAGCCGCTGGGCGATGCCGCCTTCGATCGTAATACTGATATGCTCCCGCATATCATAAGAGTAATACAGATCCAGCCAGCTGTCCACATGATACGCTGGAGCTCCCGGCGAATCGGACCGCAGCGGCAGGGCGGGCGGCAGCCGGCTGGCCGC
>MIBK01000047.1:4265-5124 GCA_001829505.1 Spirochaetes bacterium RBG_16_67_19
AGGTTCTTGTATTGCTTCAACTTACGGAGGGATAAATTGCCTGCGAAGAATTCTGCGGCCAAGCGTCATCGTCAGAGCCAGCAGCGGAGGGTGAGGAACAAGATGGTGAAGACCCGCGTGCGCTCCAGCACGCGAAAGTTCGCCGAGCTCACCAAGGGCCCGGCCAAGGAGGAGACGGAAAAGCAGTACAAGTCCGTCGCCAGCCTCCTGGACCGCGCGGTCAGCAAGGGGATCATCCACAAGAATACGGCCGCCCGCAAGAAGCATCGCCTGCACAAGCAGCTTCCCGGCGGCAAGAAGCCTTCCTAAGTAGAGCGTCCACGAAAGGAACCGGGGTGGGTGAGGAGAAGCTCACCAAGGCCGAGATCATCGAGAACATCTTTCCCCTGATCAAGGTCAGCAAGAAGAACATTCACACCGTCCTGGACCTGTTCTTCGACGAAGTGAAGAAGGGCCTGCTGCAGGACAAGATCATCGAGCTGCGCGGCTTCGGTACTTTCGAGATCAAGATGCGCAAGGGCCGCAAGGCGCGCAACCCCAAAACCGGCGCCGCGGTGGAAGTGGTCAACCACGGCGTGGCCGTCTTCCGTCCCGGGCGGGAGCTGAAGCAAAAAGCCTGGGAGCTCAGGAAATAGCCCATTGAGCCCCGCGCCCCTGGCGGGGCCCCAGGATGGGGCCTCGCGCGCGACGGCCGTGCTCGTCGACCTGGCGCTCATCGCGCTGGGCGCGCTGCTGTTCGCCCTTTCCTTCCCGAGCTTCCTCTCCCGCTGGGGCTGGTTCCCCCTGGCCTATCTGGCCCCCCTGCCGGTATTCGTGGTCATCCGCCGCACCGGCTGGCTGGGGGCGGCGCTGTACGGGG
>MIBK01000047.1:5369-5496 GCA_001829505.1 Spirochaetes bacterium RBG_16_67_19
GGGCTACTCGCAATACCTGTTCAGCCCGCTCATCCGGGTGGCGGCTCTAACCGGGGTATGGGGCGTTTCCTGGCTGGTGGTCTTCCCCTCCGCCTGGTTGAGCCATCTGCTGCGCGACGGGCGGCGG
>MIBK01000047.1:5521-5585 GCA_001829505.1 Spirochaetes bacterium RBG_16_67_19
ACTGGCCGGCCGCCGCCGCCTGGGCCGTGCTCTTCCTCGCCTCCCTGGGCTACGGCCTGGCCTC
>MIBK01000047.1:5633-8431 GCA_001829505.1 Spirochaetes bacterium RBG_16_67_19
GCAGAACATCGACCCCTGGCGCGGCGGCTACAAGGCCTACGGTCAGACCCTTTCCATCCTCCGCCGCCTGAGCCTGGAGGCGGTCCGGCAGGACCCCGAGATCGTGATCTGGTCGGAGACTTCCTTCGTGCCGGCCATCGACTGGCACTCGCGCTACCGCACGGACCGGGAGGCCTACGAGCTGGTGCGGCAGCTGCGGGAGTTCCTGGCCGGCCAGCGAGTGCCTTACGTGGTCGGCAACGACGACGGGAGGCTGAAGCGCCTGGAGAGCGGGGAGGAGGTCCGGGTGGACTACAACGCCACGCTGCTGTTCCAGGGGGGAGAGCTGCGCCAGACCTACCGCAAGCTGCGCCTGGTGCCCTTCACCGAACACTTCCCATACCGGCGCTGGCTGCCGGGAGTCTACGAATGGCTGCGCAATGCGGACACCCACTTCTGGGAGCCGGGCGAGGAGCACACCGTGTTCGAGGCCGGCGGCGTGCGCTTCTCCACCCCGATCTGCTTCGAAGACACCTTTCCCGGCCTGTGCCGGCAGTTCATCCGCGGAGGCGCCCAGGTGCTGGTGAACATGACCAACGACTCCTGGTCCAACTCCGTGGCCTGCGAGATGCAGCACATGTCCATCGCCCTGTTCCGCGCCGTGGAGAACCGCCGCACCCTGGTGCGGGCCACCAACGGGGGCATCACCTGCGTGATCGATCCCAACGGCCGCATTACGGCCATGCTGCCGCCTTTCCGCGAGGGTTTCCTGGTCGCCGAGGCGCCGGTGTACGACGCCCAGCGCACCCCGTATAACCGCTGGGGGGACTGGTTCCCCTTCGCCGCCCTGGCCTTGGGCCTGGGCCTGCCGGCGGCGCTGAGCCTGGCGGGAAGGCGGACGCCGCCGCGAGAGCGGGCTTCGCCGCCGCAGGGTTGACAATCATACCCGGCTGGGGGAGAATGGCCTACCGATGAAGCTCACCGGGCGGATCCTCATAGTAGACGACGAGCCTATCAACCTCGAGTTTTTCGACGTCATGCTTTCCAGGCTGGGCTTCGAGATCGAGAAGGCCTCCGACGGCGAGGAGGCGCTGCTGAAGATCCAGGAGACCAACCCGGACCTGATCATCCTGGACAACATCATGCCCCGCCTGAGCGGCTGGG
This sequence comes from Spirochaetes bacterium RBG_16_67_19, assembly GCA_001829505.1. Lineage (GTDB taxonomy): Bacteria > Spirochaetota > Spirochaetia > SZUA-6 > DRHE01 > MIBK01. The sequence goes on from MIBK01000047.1 coordinate 6,777, forward strand.
AAGTGGCCAAGAAGCTCAAGCAGGACCGCGAGTTCCGCAAGCACCGCCAGACCCCGATCATCATGTTCTCGGCCATGGACGAGGTGAAGGACAAGATCGAGGGCTTCGAGCTGGGGGTGGACGATTACATCACCAAGCCCTTCAATTTCTCCGAGGTGCTGGCCCGCATCCGGGCGGTCCTGCGCAACCGCGAGCTGTCGCGCCAGATAGCCCGCCGCGAGCGCCGCCTCGCGGTGGTGGAATCGCTGAACGCCTCACTGATTTTCTTCACCCAGCACATCCGCAACCCCATCGCCGAGCTGATGCAGGCTGCCGGCAGCCTGGACCCGGCGGACTGCGCCCAGGCCACGCGCCTGCTGGAGCTGGTGAAGGCTCGCGGCGCGGAAATCCAGGCCACCCTCCAGGGGCTGGAGGAGGAGATCGGGGAGATGCAGGAGAAGGGCGACCGCCTGAAGCGCGGGGACCTCAGCCTGGAGGATCTGGAAAAGAAGCTCAAGAAGCACCTGCGCAACTGGAAGCGCAGCCACGAGAAGGAGACCTCCGGATGATCTCGGAGGCCAAGCGGAAGGTGCTGGAGCTGTTCGCCGAGGGCCGCCGCCACTACAAGCTGATGAGGTTCCAGGAGGCCAGGGACTGCTTCGCCAAGGCCCTGGCCGTGGACGCCGAGGACGGGCCTGCCAAGGTGTACCTGGCCCGCTGCCGGCACTACATCGAGAATCCTCCCCCCGAGGACTGGGACGGGGTTTTCGTGATGAAGACCAAATAAGGCGACCGCATCGAGGACGTATGCCCAAGAACAACGAGCACAAGGGAACCGAGAAGATCTCCACCATCCTGGGCAGGGAAACCAACTTCCACGGCATCCTGAAGTTCCGCGAGTCGCTGAAGATCGACGGGAAGTTCGAGGGCGAGATCGAGTCGCCCGGCTTCCTGTACGTGGAGAACGGGGCCGTGGTCAAGGCCAACATCAAGGTCGGCTCCATCGTCATCGGCGGGGTGGTCCGCGGCAACGTGGAGGCCAGCGAGCGGCTGGAGATGCTGGCCACCGGGCAGGTCTACGGCAACATCCGCACCGCCAAGCTGAACATCGCCGACGGGGTGGTGTTCGAGGGCAAGTGCGAGATGATCAAGGGCCCGGAGACCGTGAACGTGTTTTCCGCCCCCGTGGGGGAGCTGAAGAAAACCCTGCAGAGTGTCTAGCCCCGGGCCGCGCGCCCAGCTCCTGGCGATCGGCACCGAGCTGACCGACGGGATCATCCAGAACACCCATTTCCGGTACCTCGGCTCCCAGCTGAAGAGCCTGGGCTTCCGGGTGGTCGGGGGCCTGCAGCTGCCCGACGAGCTGGCGATGATCCTGCGCGCCCTGGCCGGGGTGGAGGCGGAGCTCGTCGTGGTCACCGGCGGCCTGGGCCCCACTTCCGACGACCTGACCCGCGAGGCCGTGGCCCGGGCGGCCGGGGTCCCGCTGGAGTTCCAGCCGGCGATCTGGCAGCGCCTGCTGGAGCGCTTTGCCTCCACCGGCCGGCAGGTGCCGGAGTCCAATCGCCGGCAGGCCTTCATCCCGGCGGGCTTCGAGGTGATCGCCAACGACTGGGGCACGGCACCGGGCTTCTGGGGCCGGCTGCCGCGCCCGGGCGCGCAGGCCGACCTCCCTG
>MIBK01000047.1:8542-9384 GCA_001829505.1 Spirochaetes bacterium RBG_16_67_19
TGGGAACGGGCGCGGAGCTGGCCGCCACGGCCCTGCTCATCCCCGAGTCGACGCTGGAGGACGCCCTGCGGCGGTGCCGGCGCGAGGGGGTGGTTTGGGGGACGCGCGTGGCCGAGGACCATATCGCCTTCAGCCTGCGGGGCGGGCCGGAGGAGGGGCGCGAGGCCGTGCTGGCGGCACTGCAGGAGGAGTTCGGAGCGGCCCGCCTGCGCCGGGGCCACTGGCGGCCTGGGGAGATCCTGTTCCGGGCCCTGGGGGAGCGGGGCGAGAGGCTGGCGCTGGCCGAATCCTGCACGGGCGGGCTGGCGGCCAAGTGGCTCACCGACCTGCCCGGGGCCTCCCGCGTATTCTGGGGCGGGGTGTCGGCCTATTCCAATGAAGCCAAGCAGAGGCTGCTGGGAGTACCCCGGGCCCTGCTGGAGGAGCGCGGAGCGGTATCCGCGGAGGCCGCCGCCGGCATGGCCCGCGGGCTGCTAGAGCGCTCTGGCGCTGAGCTGAGCGCCGCGGTGACGGGCATTGCCGGGCCTGAGGGGGGAAGCCCGGGCAAGCCCGTGGGCACGGTTTGGATCGGGGTCGCCCACCGGGACGGCCGGAGCCTGACCCGGGCTTTCAGCTTTTCGGGCGGGCGCGACCTGATCCGCAGGCGCGCCGCCGTGGTCACCCTGCTGGCCGCCGCCTGCCTGCTGGAAGGAAGCGAGCTGCCGGCTTTCTAGCTCGGCGGTTGACACAGCCGCGGATTGTGACTATATTTGAGGGGTACTGGCACGGTCTTTTTGAAACCCGTACAAGCGATCTAATCTGTCGCAGTAAATGCGGCCTTGCGCGTTATAAATAATCACTTT
>MIBK01000048.1:0-583 GCA_001829505.1 Spirochaetes bacterium RBG_16_67_19
GTCGGTGGCTTTTCTGCGTTATGCCTACATGTTAGAATGAGAGAGTCATGGGAATACTGGAACGCTCCAAGCGCCGGAAGAAGAGAATCGTGGCTAACCGGGCCGCCAGCTTTGCGGATGCTGAACAATGGGACCTGGAGTTCTGGCAGAATCAGTCTCCGGCCCAACGGCTTTCGGCTCTTGTAGCAATCAGGGGAGATATCCAGAAGGTTAAAGTCCATCAAAAGAAAACCGGGTAGAGTTAAAGTGGACACGGTTCATGACTTCGAAGACATGCTTCACCTGCTGAACCAGCATGAGGTCAGGTACCTGATCATCGGCGGTCTTGCTTTCATATATCACGCAAAACCCCGTTATACAAAAGACATGGACTTATGTATCGGACCTGCTGTGGACAATATTGTGCGTGCCAACCGGGCCTTGGAAGATTTCGGCAGTCCTATATCCATTGAGCCGGACAATCTCGACCAAATCGTCCAGCTCGGAGTAGCGCCGGATCGCATCGATATCATGCTGACAGTTCCTGGAGTGCGCTTTGAAACGGCGTGGAATAGGAGAAACATCGGCAACTACGGATCCGTAG
>MIBK01000048.1:694-920 GCA_001829505.1 Spirochaetes bacterium RBG_16_67_19
CAAGGAAAAAAACAAGAGTTAACGGTGTCAGTGCGCCGTCAGGCCCGTTCAGGCACTCACTACACGACCGCCCCAAGACATTGAAACGCCCCGCCTTAGGAGGATATAGTTTGGCGCATGAGTGACGCCAGTTCGTCGATCAGCCCCGCGGGGGAAAGGTTCGCCATTCCCGGCTCTCAAGCAGACAAGGCCGAGTTCAGCCGCCTGGAGGCCTTGGCGGGCGAGG
>MIBK01000048.1:1061-1900 GCA_001829505.1 Spirochaetes bacterium RBG_16_67_19
GCAGCTACTGGAAAATCCCGGTGCTCAACCGGGGCATCTCCCCTATCAAAAGCGAGGACCCCGAGGTCGACCGGCTGATCCGCCGCTGCGTGCTGGAGAAGAAAACCCTGGTGGCCACACACCTGGAGGCGGCCCTCAAGCTGGCCGACGTGGTGGTGGTGGACGTGCAGTGCGACTACCGCAAGAACGCCATCGGCGACGTGCGGGATGGGACCGCGGACATGGTCGCCCTGGAGGAGTCCTTCCGCACCATCGCCCGCAACGTGGGGCCGAAGACCCTCATCCTGATCGAAACCACGGTCCCGCCCGGCACCACCGAGCAGATCGCCTACCCGATCATGAAGAAGATCTTCACCGAGCGCGGCATCGAAACCGACCCGCTGCTGGCCCACAGCTACGAGCGGGTCATGCCGGGCCGCAACTACGTAGCCTCCATCCGCGACTTCTGGCGGGTGGCCAGCGGGTTCAACGACGAGGCCCGCGAGCGGGTGGTCAAGTTCCTGAACGAGGTCCTGAACACCCGCGACTACCCTCTTACGGTGCTGGACCGCCCCATCGAGTCGGAGACCGCAAAGATCGTCGAGAACAGCTACCGGGCGGCCATCCTGGCCTTCATGGACGAGTGGTCCCTGTTCGCCGAGCGCAACGGCGTGGACTTGAAAAAAGTGATCGAGGCCATCAAGGTGCGCCCTACGCACTCCAACATCCTGTTCCCCGGGCCGGGCATCGGCGGCTACTGCCTGCCCAAGGACGGGGGCCTTGGGGTGTGGGCCTACCGGCACATCCTGGGCTGGGAGGACGAGCTGTTCAAGGCCACCCCCCAGGCCATCGACATCAAC
>MIBK01000048.1:1953-4368 GCA_001829505.1 Spirochaetes bacterium RBG_16_67_19
GGGCCTGCCCATCGCCGCCGCGGACGTGCTGGTCCTGGGCGCCTCCTACCGCGAGGACGTCGGGGACACCCGCTACAGCGGGGTGGAGCTGATCGTGCGCCGCCTGGCGGCCATGGGGGCCAGCCCGCGCGTGCACGACCCGTACCTGGAGGTCTGGCCCGAAATGGAGGAGTCCGAAGAGGGGCACGGCAACGCGCGCTTCTTCTCGCGCCAGGAGGGCCTGCGCGGCCTGCGCATCGAGCGCGACCTGTGGGCGGCCATGAAAGGGATCAAGGCCCTGGTGCTGGCCGTGCGCCACAAGGAGTACCTGGAGTTGGATCCGGAGGCCGTGTTTCGCGCCGTCGGGGGGCGCTTCGCAGTGGTGGACTGCTTCTGCATCCTGGACGACCGCCGCATCGAGCGCTATTTCGAGCTGGGCTGCGAGGTCAAGGGCATGGGTCGCGGCCACATCCAGCGCATCAAGGAGAAGGTGCGCAGCCGGCGGAGCAGCCCATGATAGAATCAAGGAAGGATTATCTGTCCTATTTGGAGAGGGATCGCCATGCTTTGGCTCAGAAAAGGAAAAAGCCGAGATTCCTCGCCGATGAAGTCTGGAAATTTGAGCGATTGCTTAGAAAGCTCGAATATCACACGAACTGCAGGAAAGCGCGCCTATGGAAAGGCGGATACCTTCTGCTGAAATTTCGATTCCGTCGGCTCAGCATCCGGCTGGGCTTTGATATTCCCTGCAATGTCTTCGGGCCCGGTCTATCCATTGCCCATTATGGAACCATCATCGTCAACGGCGCCGCAAGAATCGGCGCGAATTGCAGAATCCATGCGGGGGTCAACATCGGCACCAAGGCGGGACACACCTTCCAGGCTCCGAAGATCGGAGACAACGTGTACATCGGGCCGGGAGTAAAGATTTTCGGCCCGATCCAGATCGCCAGCGGCATAGCGATCGGAGCGAATTCCGTGGTCAACAAGTCCTTCAAGGAACCCAATATCAGTATCGCGGGGGTCCCGGCCAAGAAAATCAGCGACAAAGGATCGGAAGGATTGATTCATAGCCACGCAGGAAACCCGAGTAGCGCAGAGCCACGCTGATGTGCTTCCGCCGGTAGGCGCGCGTCCCGCTGAACGCCCGTACCCGCGGGATGTCGAACCGCCGAATCGCCGTCCAATAGATCGGTGAACGCTCAGTCGGCGGGGAACCCTGCTTTCTCCCGAGCAGCAGGGCGGGCGCCCCCCGCCAGCGCCGGCGAGCGCGGGCTCAACCCGGGATCCTTGCTGCAAGCCGCCCAAAACAGATACCCCAGGTTCTGGATTCGTTCGTGACAGGCGACGTGTCAGGCCGAGGGTGGCGTCCTCGAGGAAGAATGAGATAGAGACCTTGCAATCCTCTTTTCCGTTGCGATTGAAGATTGCGATATGCTATACTGCAGACATGGCAGGTCAGCGGTGCAAGCATCGGAGCCGGTACAATGAAGGCGAAGCTTATTGAACAGGATCCAAAACTAGCCGAGGTTGTGCGGCGTTTGGTAAAGGCCTACGCTCCGGAGCGCATCTACCTTTTCGGATCGCTGGCCCGAGGCGAGAACAGGCCGGACAGCGACTATGACCTGATGGTAATCGTGCCCGATGAGGCTCCTCCCGAGCAGGCACGCAGCCGGCTGGCTTACCAGGCGCTGCGGGGAACGGGGGTCGCTGCAGACATTCTGGTCTGGACGCGCTCACGCTTCCAGCGGCGGGCGCACGTGGTCGCCTCCTTACCGGCCACCGTGCTGCGGGAGGGTACCCTGCTTCATGCCGCCTGACCCGGAGCTCGTCGCCGAGACGAAGGCCAGGCTGGCCAAGGCCCGGACGGATCTTCGTGCCGCGAGCCACGAGTTCACTGCCGACCCGCCAATCGTCGAGGACATCGTCTTTCATGCCCAGCTTTAGGGCTTTCCTGGCCTGGAAGTACCGTTATCCGGGCGAGGAGGCGTCGGCGATCAGTCGTGAAGTCTGCTCCCCGCAGAGGCGCGACCGTAAACTCAGGGCGCGCTTTCCCTGGCCAACAATCGGATCCTCGAAATGCTGAATGCCCCCGATATTGACGTACTCCGGCGTGCTCCGTTACTTTGTCCCTGACCCCATGTCGAAAAAGTCGAGGAAGGCCGGCAAACACAAACCGAAGCACAGAGAGAAGTCCTATCAGCCGCCGGCGCAAGCCGGAGCCGCGGAGCTTCTCCGGTCCTTCAAGTCCGCCTGGGACGCCGGCCGTTGGCTGGAAACGCTGGGCTGCTACCGCAGCTGGACCGCCCGGACCGGCAGGGAACGGCAGGCCCGGCTGGAGGCGGAGCTCCTGTTTCGCTCCGCTTCCCATTTCTACAGCCAGGGCAAGCTCCGTGTCGCGCTTCAGCACCTGGAGGAGGCTGCGGCCCGGGACCC
>MIBK01000048.1:4377-9518 GCA_001829505.1 Spirochaetes bacterium RBG_16_67_19
CCGCCGCTACCCCTACTACGCCGGTATCTGCCGCGCCGGCCTCGGGAAGCAGTCCGAGGCGGAGCGCGATTTCGACCTGGCGGGTGACGAGTTCCACCAGCAGCTTGTGTCCTACAGCGGCAACCGGGGAGCGAGGTTTCCCGAAGCTGTGGCCGCAGACCCCGTGTTCGAGAAGGGGCTGCTGCTGGGCTTCTGGAAAAAACTTGCATCCGACCAGGAGCCGGACGGTCCCTCCACCGCCCTCAACAACATCCATAAGGCCTACCGCCTGCTGTGTTGCTCCGGCGATCCCACACCGCAGCTGAGGCAGCTTGAGGGCAAACCCGGATTCGGAAGCCTGGCTCTGCACCTCAGGCTGCTGGCCGCGGTGGCGGCAAGAAGCACCGTGAAGGTGCGCAACCTGGTAAAGACCCATGCTTCCTCATTCGCTTCCGAGGAGCCTGCGGGAAGGGAGCTGCGCGCCGTCCTCGACCTCCACCTGCTGCTGCTGCTGAAAGAAGACAACGCTTTGGAGGTTTCCGCCCTGGCCGGGCTCTTTTCTGAAGCCGGCATCAAGAGCGCGGAGCTGCCGGCGGTTCTGAACGAGGCACGTTTCCGGCTCAGCCTGGGGGAAATCGGTCGGGGAAACCTCGAGACCGGCCTGGAGCTTCTCGAGAAAATCGAGGTGAGCACTCCGGCCATCCTCCACAACCGGGCTCTGCTCCTTCAGCGGCTCGGGCGCTACGGCCAGGCCAACGAGTACTGGGCGCGGCTGCTCCAGGGGGAGAAGAAGCCGAAGCGCTCCGATCCAGAGGGAGTTCGCCGGGCCTACGCCGCTGCCCTCATGTTCATGGCTCGAAACGCTCGAAACGATGAAAAGCTGCAGGAAGCGTTTTCCTACCTGCAGGAGGCCTGCGCTCTGGACGACGGGGATCGGGCAGCGCTCGAGTCGCTGCAAGAGGCGGCTGCCGAGCTTGGTCGGGGTAGAGAAGCCTGCGATTACGCCCGCAGGCTTCACGAGCTGGATCCGGACAACGAGGAGTACCTCTATACCTACCTGGGAGCCCACCGCCGCCGCTTTGGCCTACGGCTGCCGGGAGGACCGGCGGGAGAAAATCCTGGTGTACGACTTCGGCGGTGGGACGTTCGACGTTTCCCTCATCGATGTGGAGGAGGGGGTCATCGAGGTCGTGGCCAGCGACGGGGACACCCGCCTGGGCGGCGACGACCTGGACCGGCTCCTGCAGGATCTGCTGTATGCCCACCTTCCCGCGGGGGCTGCGGGGGCGCGGTCCGGCAAGGATCTGAGGCTGGAAGCCCGGCTTAAGAACGCCGCCGAAGCGGCTAAGATCCGGCTTTCCACCGAAACCCGGGTGCAGGTGAAAGAGGCCTTCCTGACCTCGCTGAAAGGAAAGCCGGTGAACCTGGAGGCGCAGGTGAGTCGCGGGGAGTTCGAAGACAGGATCCGGGCTGCCCTGGACAGGACCTTCGACCTGGTGAAGGGGGTTCTGAAAACGGCGAAGCTGAAGGCGAGCGAGGTCTCCAAGCTGCTTCTGGTCGGCGGCTCGACCTACATCCCCCTGATCTTCGATACATTGAGCGGGAAACTGGGTTTCGAGGTTCATCGCGAGGTGGACCCCACCTATTGTGTGGCCATCGGCGCGGCGATCCAGGGCGCGATCATCAGCGGAGAGCACCTCGACACCATCCTGGTGGATGTGAATCCCCACTGTCTGGGCATCCGCTGCCTGACCATCCGCCCGGGCGGGTGGGAAAACGACGACCACTACAGCGTCATCCTCAACCGCAACACCCCAATCCCCTCCTCTATGACCAGAACCTACTATACGGCGGAAGAAGGTCAGCGGGAGGCGGAAATCGAGGTCTACCAGGGCGAGGAGCTCACGGCCAGCAAGAACACCTTCATCGGATCCTTCGTTTTGGACGACCTTCCCCCCGACCTGCCGTTGGGCTCGGAGATCGAGGTGAGCTTCGAGTACAACCTGAATGGGATCGTGGAGGTCAGCGCCCTGGAGCGAAGCAGCGGCCGGCGCAAGAAGCTGGAGGTGGACGTCAACCGGGGGGCCGGGACAAAGCAAGAGGCCGCGGCGCGACGGTCGAGGAAGAGCGGGCCCTGAGCTGGCGGCGGCGCCGCAGCGGACCGGCGGAGCTTGCGGGGGAAACGAGGAATCAAACGTGTCTGAGCTGTCCGACCAGGAACTCTACCGGGCGGCCCTGAGCCTGGCTCTGGAAGCCCGCTACCGGGAGGCGGCGGTGAAGCTTTCTGAGTTGCTCCGGGAGCGTCCGCAGCATGTGCCCTACCTCATTCTCCTGGGCAAGGTGGAGTACTATTTGAGGCGCTTCTCTTCCTCCCGCCGGCGCTTCGAACAGGCCTTGAGCCTGGAGCCGGCCAACCCAGCCGCCTGGTTTGGGCTGCAGTACTACGTCCAGCGCAGGCGAACGGTGCTGCTCCTCGGCGTGCTGGGGATCTGGATCGGGGTGTTCGCCCTGGCGGGCATCCTGTTTCTAGGTTCCGTCCGCCGGAGCATGGCCAGCGACCTCAAGGGGACGGAGGAGCGCCTGAGCGGTCGGCTGCTCGAGCTGGAGCGCTCGGTCGCCGGCGAGCAGGAGGCCCGGGAGCGCAGCGATAAGGCTCTGCGGGGGAACGTGGCGGGGCTGTCGGAGACGCTGGAGCGCCACGCGAGCGGCCTGGAAGCGATCAAGCGCCGACTCGACACCGCCTTTACCGCGGTGAGCGGGCACTTGGAGGAGCTCGCAGCCCTGCAGACGGAGCTCAACCGTGAGCTGCGGGCGGACATTCGTGAGCTTCGAAACAAGATCGGCGAGCTTCGTGCGGTTCTGCAGAGCGCGACAGGGCGGTAACCTCCTATGACAAGTTGACGCCTTGGGCTCCCTTCAGAGTCTCCCCGCTGAGGATTCCGGCCATGGCTCCGTATCGGTTGGCCCGCCGATAGCCTTTTACGATCGGCGCTTCTTGAGACGGCGGCGAAGCCCTTTCATTAGGTCCGCTGGTATCCTTCCTGAAGGAGGAAGGCGCGAACCTTGTCCGCGAGGGATTCTGCCTCCTGGCGCAGGCTCTGGTAATCCTCCGAGGTGAACATGTAGGAAGGGTTGTAGTCGGCTTCCTCCCGGAACTTCATGAACTTGGAAATGGAATGCGAAGATTCGGCCGGGAAAGCGCCGCTCTTGACGAAGTGAAGGGCAAATAAGCGCGATGCCCCTTCGTGGCTGCGTGGTTCCAGGCCTTTGGTGAGCAGCAGAGCCCGGAGAAGATACAGCAGGTGATAATAAAGCCGCGAAACCGCCTCGTTATAATACGTATGGTCGTAGAGGATGTTGGCGGCCTCCAGAGAGCGGTCCGCACGCTCCAGCTCTTCTCGGATGTTTTCCCCCTTGTTGCGCTCCGTCACAGGGCTACTCCCTCCTCCAGTATGTCCTTGGCGATCCGGCGTTCCCGTTCGCGAAGTCGGTTGAACTCCTGCTCCGAGAAGACCAGCAATGAGATGGGCTGGGCGTGCTCCAACTCGATGGCCGCTACTTCCCTATAGATGCGGTCCTTCAACTCGCGGGAGAGACCGCGAACGATGACCGCTACGTCGACGTCGGAAGACTCCTCGTAGTCCCCCCGCGCCCGCGAGCCGAAAAGAACCAGGTTCACCAGGGAATCCCTCAGCAGCTCCTGCAGGCGGCCCTTGAGCAGGGTGAGCGTCTTTCCGATCCGATCCTCCATACGGCACCTATAGCTGATCCAAGAACGAAAGGAATCGTTCCAGGTCTTGTTTGACTCCGGGGTGGGCTTGCTTCATTTTCTTGACCAGGAAATCCAGGCGGTCCCAGTCATATTCCAACTCGAAATAGTAGCGGCGGAAGTGCCGGAACTTGAGCAGCTCCAGCAGATTTGGGTAGTTGGTCTGCGAGACCGCCGGCAGCCGCACCCCTTCGATGTGCAGGGTCATCTTCTCTAGAAGATCCGTATGCCAGCGCTCCGGGTCCAAGGTATTCTCGAAGAACTGCGAAATCCTCAGAAAGGCGGTTTCCAGGCAAGTGTAGTAGTTCTCCAGCAGCCCCGCGACGATCAGAGCCGCGTTTTGGGTTCTGCCCAGCAAGGCCAAGTCCCGGTCCAACGCCGCCTGCAGGGATTCAACCTGGCGCTCCAGGGTGCCGAGGTTCTTGAGGATCGAGGCCTTGAGCTCAGCCAGCAGCGGGTCGCTCATAGACCAGCCTGCCTCGTCTTCGAATGTGATCCGCGGTTTCCGCCCCAAGCTTGTCCAGCTCGAGCAAGTCGACCGGGAAACGGGTCATGCTCATTGCATCCCCCAGCATGGCGAAATACTGCTCAGGACCCGACAAACCCTCTACACCGATATCGATATCGGAGATCTCGCTGAAGTTCCTGGTTTCGACGAGCGAACCCCACTGGTAGATCCGCCGCGGCGAGTATCTGCGCCCGAAGTGCTCGATGATACGGCCGGCGTCCTCCTGGGCCTGCTTCAACCGCTCCTCCAGCCGGCTCCTGCGGCGAGCTTGTTTCTCCCGCAGGAATTCCCTCACCCGCGAGATGTCGATGTCCACGTACGAATTATAGGCAATCGCCGACTAGCCGTCTATCACTTGCTCGCGCCGCTCCGCTCCCGCCCCAGCAGCAGCGCGTAAGCCCCGGCCAGCAGCACCCCCAGCACTACGTAGTACCACACCCACAGCGGCAGTCCGGCAACAAACACAGGACGGCGGTTCCAGGCCCAGAAGTCGTTGGCCAGCACGAAGAAGCCGCCGAACACCAGCGCCGGGAGCAGAAGAGACCCGGAAGGCTTTCTTGCCAGCTCTATGCTCTGCCCCGGGCAGCGGGTGAGCAGGCTGACCGCCACGAAGGCCGCTGAACCCACCGCCAGCGCCGGGATCACCGGCAGAACGCCCGGCACCCGCACAACCCGGAAGAAGGAAAGCACCGTGACGGCCTCCCCGGCCAGGATCCCGGCCAGAGCCCCGTAGCGGTTGGCGCGCCGCCAGTACAGCCCAGCCAGCACCACCGGGGCCAGCACCGCCAGGCCGGTGAACGAGGTCCGGTTCACGAAGTCCAGGATGGTCTGGGGCGGCCGCAGCGCCAGCAGGTAGCCGGCGGCGGCGATGGCCAGAACGATGAG
>MIBK01000049.1:0-5010 GCA_001829505.1 Spirochaetes bacterium RBG_16_67_19
GCGAAGTTTATCCAGTCCATCGGCATCAAAGTGAAGGACATGGGCCAGATCATCGGTTCGCTGAGCGGCGGCAACCAGCAGAAGGTGATCATTTCCCGCTGGCTGGCGACAGATCCAAGGATCTTTCTGATGGATGAGCCGACGCGGGGCATCGACGTGGGAGCGAAGGTCGAGATCTTCTCGATCCTGCGCAAGCTGCGGGCCGACGGGCTTTCGATCATCCTCGTTTCCTCCGAGCTGGAAGAAGTGATCTCGGAATCCGACAGGCTCCTGGTGATGCGAAACGGGAGGATCGTCGCCAATCTCACCGACGAGCAGATCAACAAGGAAACTGTTCTCCGTTATGCGATGCAAGGATAGGGGGATCCATGTCTATTCCGCTGACTCTGGCGGGTTTTGAACGAAGCCTTCGCGAGGCAGGTGTCAGGTACGAGCGCCTCGGATTGGCGGGCGGGCATTTCCTGGTAGTGACCGAGCACTGGGGCAAAGTGTTCGGCCCGTTCTGCGGGGACGAACCGGCGACGCTCTGGATCAGCGAGAAGGCAGGCGATCCGCAGGGACTGAAGAGCCTGGTGCAAAGAGGCGATTGGTGCGTCGGCGGTGATCGGATCTGGCTGGCTCCAGAGGTCCAGTTCAACATCCCCGACAGGCTGCACTGGGACAGCGGGGGGGCCTACGTTCTACCGAAGGCCGTGGACCCCGGAGAATATGCTCTTTCGCGGCCGGGAAGCGACTGCCTGCGCCTTGAGCAGTCAATCCGCCTCTCGCTGTACAACCTCGCGACCGGGGAGAAGAAGGTCCGGATCGGGAGAACTGTGCGCCCAGCTCAAGACCCCCTGCGTTCGACCGGCGGCTATTCCGTCCTGAGGGACAAGGTGGTCTTCACCGGCTACTCCCAGGAGATTGAGCTGGAAGACCTGTCCGGAGGGCCGGCGGGTGCAGAAGTATGGAACCTTGCGCAGTTCAACCCGGGAGGAACCGTCATCATCCCCACGACCGGGACGGCGGAGTACCAGGACTACTATCAGCCCGTCACCGACCGCTACTTCAAATGCGAGGGCTCCTTCGCCTACCTTCGCTTCACCGGCGACCGCAAGTACAAGATCGGGATCAAGGCGCCGGGCCTGTACGGCCGAATCGGCTATTTCCTCTCGCTTCCGCACGGCTTGGCCCGGCTGGTCGTTATCAACTTCTTCAACAACCCGTCTTCGGCCTACATCGACGAGCCCTCGGGGACGATCGGGGCGCAGGGCGACTCGGTGCAATTCTACAACGACGACGGCAGTCTTGGCGGTTTCAGCGAGATCGAGGTGCACGGGACGTCGGTGGGGGGGAGCTCGGGAAGGAAATCTACGGTGGATCCGCTCGAGTTCTGGCAATACACCGGCGAAGAAAGACAGATCGTGAGCGTTTCGCAGATACTGCTTGGAACGGGAAAGACAAGTTATTAAAGTCGGGAAGGTCCGGATGGCAAGAGTCGTAAGCCTGGGAATTCACATCGCCGACGTTCTGGGCAGGCCCGTCACCCACATTCCAGCGAAGCAGGACCTCGCGCTGCTCGAGGAGATACGGTTGACCGTCGCCGGAACCGCGGCAGGCACGGCCGTCGACCTGGCGAAGCTGGGAGCCGAAGTGTACGCAATCGGCGCTCTGGGCAGGGATGAACTGGGTAACTTCATCGAAACGACGATGAAACGCTACGGGATACACACCGACGGGCTGGTTCGCAAGGAAGGCGTGCAGACGTCGGCGACGATGCTTCCGATCCGCGCCAACGGAGAGCGTCCGGCCCTGCACGTCATCGGGGCAAGCGGCGAGTTCTGCGCACAGGACGTCGATCGAAAAATCATCGACCGGGCCCAGTTCCTGCACATCGGCGGGACCCCGTTGATGGAAAAGTTCGACGGCGAGCCGATGCGCCAGACCTTCAAGTATGCCCGTGAGAGGGGCGCCACAACGACCTATGATGTCCTGGCGATTCCTCACCAGGGCCTGCGCGAGCGGGTGGAAGCCTGCCTTCCGTATGTGGACTTCTTCATGCCGGGACTGGAAGAAGCGCTCCTGATGAGTGGCCTGCGGGACCGGCGGGAGGCCATCCGCTACTTCCTGGATCGCGGCGCGAAGCATACGGTCTTCAAGATGGGTGGGGAGGGCAGCAGCATCGCCTGGCTCGAAAACGGATCCGTAAAGGAGATCAGGATACCCGCATACCGGGTGCCCGTTGTGGACTCCACCGGGTGCGGGGACGCATACTGCGCGGGCTTCATTGCGGGCCTTTCCGCAGGGTCGGATCTGGAGCAGGCGGGGCGCCTGGGAAGCGCTGCAGGAGCCTTAGTGATCCAGGGTTTGGGCTCGGACGCCGGCATCGTCGACCTGGAGCGGACGATTGAGTTCATGAACACCGCGGAAACCCTGCCTCTGGGGCTCTAACGGCATGAGGGATCGCGGGAAGGGGGAGTTATTGGCCACGAAGCATTACCTGATCTTCGATTTCGGGGCGAGCGGCGGACGCGCCACGGTCGCGGCCTTCGACGGCTCGCGCGTGCAAATGGACGTGACCTACCGCTTCGACAACGGCCCCGTCACCGCCGCGGGCACCCTGTACTGGGACATTCTGCGCCTGGCTTCGGAGCTGAAACTGGGCCTGCAGGCCAGCCTGCGCAAGTACCCGGACATCGTCTCCATGGCCATCGACACCTGGGGCTGCGACTTCGGCTTCATCGACCGGAACGGCAAGCTGCTGGGCAACCCGGTCACCTACCGGGACAAGCCCCGCCACGAGCGCTCCGCGGAGCTGTACCAGATCATCCCCCGCCGGGAGCTGTTCCAGCTCTGCGCCGGCTCGACCATCGAGATCATGGGGCTGTACCAGCTGTTCTCCTTCAAGTGCGACCAGGCCCCCGAGATGCGCGAGGGCAGCCGGATGCTCATGATCCCCGACCTGCTGAACTACCTGCTCACCGGCCGGCCCTGCAGCGAATACACGGACGCCACCATGGCCCTGGTCTGCGACCAGAACGCCAGGGGCTGGGAGAAGAGGATCCTGCGCCGCCTGGGCATTCCGGAAACGATCCTGGGCGAGCTGGTGATGCCCGGGGAGCTGATCGGTCCAATCCAGCAGCAGGTCTGCGAGGAGCTGGCCATCCGCCCCATCCCCGTGGTGGCGCCGGCCACGCACGACACCGCCTCCGCGGTCACCGGCATCCCGGTGGTCGACGGGGCCAGGCACTGGGCCTTCATTTCCACGGGCACCTGGTCGATCGCCGGGGTGGAGACCGCCAGGCCCATCGTCACCGATGCCTGCTTCCAGTCCGGCTACGGCAACAACGCCATCGCCGACGGCCGGAACATGGTCGTCAACTACATCACCGGGCTGTGGATCATCCAGCAGTGCCGGCGGAAGTGGATGGCCGATGCGGGCGGGGACATCCCCTGGGGCCAGATCGTGCGCGCTTCCGAAAGCTCCGGGCCGGCCAGCGCGTTCATCGACGTGGACGACCCCGCCTTCAGCCTGCCCCAGGCCGACATGCCCGCCGTGATCGTGGAGGCCTGCCGGAAAAGGGGCCAGCGCCTGGATCCTTCCATGGGCGCGGTGGCCCGCTGCGTGTACGAGAGCCTGGTGCTGAAGTACCGCGCCAACCTGGAAACCCTGGAGAAGCTCACCGGCCGCAAGCTGGACCTGCTGCACCTGGTGGGGGGCGGAATACAGAACCAGACCCTTTGCCAGTGGACGGCCGACGCTATGGGCATCCCTGTAATCGCCGGGCCGACCGAGACCACCTCCGTGGGCAACCTGCTCATGCAGCTGAAGTGCACGGGGGAGATCTCCTCCCTGGAGCAGGGACGGGAAATCAGCCTGCGCTCTTCGGAGGTCATCCGCTACGAGCCCAAGGCGCGGGAGGTCTGGGACCAGGCCTTCGGAAAATACCGGGGGGGCAAGTGAGTCCCGACCCGCAGGTTTTCCTGACCATGGACAACTCCTTCGCCACCAAGCGCTGGACCAGGCCCGAGGAATGGGCCCGCATCATCCGCGACCTGGGCATCCGCCATATCGAGGCCAGCGCCGACACGGAGGCCGACCCCTTCTACTGCGGGTTCGAGTACCTCAGCGACTGGCTCCAGGAAGTGCGCGCCGCCTCCGCGGCGCACGGCGTGACCGTCGAGAACTTCTACACGGGCTACACCACCTACCGGACCCTCGGCCTGGCCCACCCTGACGCCAGGGTGCGCGCCCGCGTGGTCAACGAGTGGCTGAAGATCATGGCCCGCATCGCCGTGCAGATCCCGGCGGGCTTGGGTTTCTACATCCACGCCTTTTCCGAGTCCGTCTTGCAGAGTCCGGCCGCCTACGGCGTGGCCACCGAGGTCCTGTACGACACGCTGGCGGAGGTGGCCCGCTTCGCGGGCGAACAGGGGCCGGTGCCGATCATCGTGGAGCAGATGTACGCTCCGCACCAGACCCCCTGGACCATCGAGGGGACCTTCGAATACCTGCGCGAGGTGTCCTCTCGCAGCGGGTATCCGGCCTACGTGGCCATGGACACCGGCCACCAGACGGGCCAGCACCACTTCCTGCGGCCGGCTCGTGGGGCCCTGGAGCGCGGCCTGGCCGACCAGGGGCCGGCCCCTTATCTGGGTCCGGACAGCGCCTACGCCCTGTACGAGCGCGGGGAAGCGGCCGGGCGGATCGAAGCGGAGATGGACCGCTACCCGCACCTGTTCGCCCGCCCGGAGGATGGCGACCTGTATCGCTGGCTGGAGCAGTTGGGCTGCTACGCCCCGATCCTGCACCTGCAGCAGTCCAACGGCAGGTCCTCGTCGCACCTGCCCTTCACCGCGGCGCACAATGAAGCGGGCATCGTGCATCCGCGGAAGGTCCTGCGGGCCATCGCCCGTTCCTACCAGGCCCAGGCGCGCCCTGGCCTGCCGCCGCGCTGCTCCCGCCTCTACCTGACCTTCGAGATCTTCCCGCGCACCGCCGACCGTACGCGCGACATCCTGCCCGCTTTG
>MIBK01000049.1:5058-12533 GCA_001829505.1 Spirochaetes bacterium RBG_16_67_19
AGCCTGTCCGCGCTGCTTTCCATGGAGGAGTGTGAATGAAAGCGTTCGTCTACCATAAGGCGGGAGAGTCCCGGCTGGAGGAGTATGCCCGCCCGCGCGCGGCCCGGGACAGCGCCGTGATCCGGGTGCTGGCCTGCTCCGTGTGCGGGACCGACCTGCGGGCCTGGCAGCACGGCAACGAGAGGATCACCCCGCCGCGGATCAACGGCCATGAGCTGTGCGGCCGGATCGTGGAGATCGGCCTGGACTGCCCGGGCTTCGTTGTGGGTGAGCGGGTTTCGGTGGTCCCGGCCATCGGCTGCGGGCAATGCCCCTCCTGCCGGAAAGGCTACACCAACCTCTGCGACAACCTGCGGACCATCGGCTTCCAGTTCGACGGCGGGTTCGCGGAGTACATGGAGGTCCCCGCCGCCGCCTTCCAGGCGGGGCACGTCTACAGGACGCCGGAAGGCGTGCCCGACGAGGTGGCCGCGCTGGCCGAGCCGGTGGCCTGCGTGGTGAACGGGCAGGAGTTCCTGCGCATCGCCAAGGGCGATGCGGTGGCCATCTTCGGCTCGGGCTTCATCGGCTGCCTGCACGCGGAGCTGGCCCGCATGAGCGGCGCGGACCCGGTCATCATGATCGAGCCCAACGAGAGCCGCGCCCTGGCCGCGCACGCCCTGATCCCCTTCTCCTCCCTGATCGTGCCGGGAAAGGTCGACCTGCATAGCGAGGTGAAGCGGCTGACCGGGGGACAGGGAGCGGACGTGCTCATCACGGCCTGCGCCGTAGGCCAGGCCCAGGCCGACGCGGTGGCCCTGGCGGCCAAGCGGGGCAGGATCAGCCTGTTCGGGGGGCTGGCCAGGGACACCAAAGGCTTCCTGGACAGCAACCTGATCCACTACAAGGAGCTCTCCATCCACGGCGTGCACGCCTCCACCGCCCGGCAGAACCGGACGGTCATGGACTGGATCGCGGCCGGGAAGCTGGACTTGCGCAAGTACGTCAGCCGCCTGTATCCGCTGGCAGAGATCGAGAGCGCCTTCCGCGACCTGCAGAGTCAGTCCGTGTTCAAGGCGGTCGTGCAGCCCTCGACGGATCAACCATGAACGAGCCTAAGGCCGGTGGCGGGCTGAGTGGTTTGGAGCGCACGCGGCGAGCCATCCGCGGGCAGCCGGTGGACCGGCCACCCACCTTTCCTATCCTGCTGGCCCCTGCCTGCCAGCTTGTGGGCGTGAAGCAGGGCGACTACAACCGCGACGCCGGAATCATGGCCGACACCCTCCTTCGCGCGCGCGAGCTGTGCGGCTTCGACGGCCTTTACGTATCGCGGGACAATTGGATCTATCACCAGGCGCTCGGAGGGGAGATGCTCTTCCCCGAGGACGATGAATCCTACAGCTTGCGACCACTGCTGGGTTGCATTCGCGAATTCCGGAAGCTCGAAGTCCCGGACCCGGAAAGCGCTCCCGGTATGCGCACCATGCTGGAAGCGGCACGACGTGTCGTGCAGGCGGCCGGGAGCCGCTATTACGTGCAGGCCAACATCGACACCGGCCCCTTCAGCCTGGCCGCGGTGCTGCGGGGCGCGCAGGAGTTCCTGCTGGATCTGGCCGTGGAGAATGAACGGGACTTGGGGGAGTTCCTGGATTTCTGCAGCGAGGTGGTGGCAGCCTACGGCCTGGCCATGATCCGGACCGGTGTGCACGGAGTCCAGTTCGGCGATTCCACGGCCAGCCTGATCTCCCCCGAGCATTACGCGCGCTTCGTGCTGCCTTATCAGGAGAGGGTGCTGGGCGCCCTGGGCGGCGCTGGCTGCGACCTGTGGATCCACATCTGCGGCAAGACCGACCACTTGCTGGGCCTGCTCCGCGGCCTGCCTTTCCAGGGTTTCGAGGTGGACGCCAAGGTCGATCTGCGGACCGCCCGCGCGCTGCTCGGGGAACGGATCGCGCTGAAAGGCAACCTGGACACGACCTTTTTGCTCACCCGCACTGCGGAAGAAGTCGAGCGGGCTTGCCTGCAAATCCTGCGCGACGGCCCGTTCGAAACTGGAGTGATCCTTTCTCCCGGCTGCGGAGTGCCGAGGCTGACCCCGCTGGCGAACCTTCGGGCCATGGTGCGGGCCTGCGAGCAGGCGGGGCAGGGCGCTATTAGAGCCTGAGCTTCTTCAGGCCGAAATGCGCGCGGTAAGCGTTGATCATGGCCGCGTAGTTGGCCGGGGGTACGCTGGCGGTGATGGCGTTGCTGGCGGTGAAGATGTGCCCGCCGTCGCCGCAACCGGCTTCCAGGATTTCCAAAGTCATCCGTTCCACTTCCTGGGCGGAGGCGAAGCTCAGGATCCGGCCGCAGTCCATGTTGCCCAAGAAGGTGATCCGCTTCCCGTAGAGGCTCTTGAGCCGGCGCAAGTCCATCCCTGCGCCCAGGTCGATCTCCAGGTAGGCGTCCACCTCACAGCCGAGGAGGAAATCGTCGATCACGGGCCACAGGTCTCCGTCCGAGGCGTTGACCGCGTAGGCGCCGGCCGCGCGCACCCGGTGAGTGCAGGCACGCACCTCCGGCACGATGAACTTCCGATAGGCATCCGGCGAGATCAGCAGGCGCGTGCCGGCGAAATCCCCGCCGATGCCGATCAGCTCGATCGACAGCCGCGCGTAGTCGTCAATGACCTTCAAAGCGCGCGCGGTGGCCAGGCGGAAGTGCACTGCGGCCGCCGCCGGATCCAGGACCATGGCCTGCATCAGGTCGCTGTCAGTCCAGATGCCGTGGAAGTAGGCGGGGGCCAGGAGCGGCAGATCCAGGTCCTGCCGCTGCATCTCCTCGCGAAGGAAGTGATAAATCAGGTAGCTGTCGCGGGGCAGGTCGCCCAGCATGGTTTCGGATACCTTCCGGTTCCGCGCCCGCAGATGTTCGACCGGGTCCTCCGCGATGCGAACCTCGAAGCGGGCCCCCAGCTCGGAGAGCGGGTCGTAGGAATAGGCGGCCCCGGGCACGGGGTTGGGGCTGACGCACAGCAGGTCGTGGCCCAACCGGCGCGCCAGCTCCACCCGGTCGCGGGCATAGCGCCGCAGCGTCGGTTCGAAGCCGATCTCCCGCGCCATCGACAGCCACGGTTCCATGCCGCCCAGGTACTCGACGAAGGGCCGGCCCAGGAGATATTCGGCAAGCGGAGGCAGCAGCACGTACTCGAAGATCGGAGTGCGGTCCGGCTCGCGGTGAGCGAAGGCCGACGCAACGCGCTCGCGGGAAGTCATGGCGCGCTTCAGGCCTTGAGCGCGCCAGCGGACACGCCGCTGATGAAGTCCCGCTGCATGAGCCACATGATCAGCAGCACCGGCAGGATCACAACGCAGCCCATGGCCGCCATGGGCCCCCAGACCAGGGCTTTGTCGGTGATGAAGCCGGCGATGGTGACCGTGAGGGGTTTGGCCCGCACGATCGTGAGGATCACCGCGTACAGCAGCTCGTTCCAGCTGGCCACGAAGGTCAGCATGCCGGTGGCGATCAGGCCGGCGCGCACCATCGGAGCGGTGACGTAGACGTAGCGCTGCAGCAGGTTGCAGCCGTCCAGCATGCTCTGTTCCTCCACCTCATAGGGGGCCTCCTGGAAGAAGCCGACCATCAGCAGGATCACCAGCGGCAGGTTGAAGCTGGTGTTCATCAGCACCAGAGCCAGGACATTGTCCATCAGTCGCAGGGTGCGGATGATATAGAACACCGGCACGGCTACCACGATGGCGGGGTACATCTTCTGGATCAGGAACCAGCCGGCGAACAGCTTCTTCAACCGGCGGGGGAGCATCCCGTTCACCAGGGAGTAGGAGGCCAGGCTGCCGAAGAACACGGTGCAGGCGGTGGTCCCGGTGGCGATCAGAACGGAGTTCAATAATCCGCGCGGCAATCCGTATTTCAGGACGATGTCCTGGAAGTTCTGAAGGGTGAGCTTCGAAGGGAACATGATCGGAGGAGAGTGGTAATATTCCTGTTCCATCTTGAAGGCATTGGAGATCAGCCAATAAAAAGGGAAGAGGATGGCGGCAAACAGTACGACCAGCACGACGATGCGTACCGGCAGGCTGAGGAAGTTGCCCAGGCGCATGCCCCGGGTGCGCATGGCTTAGCCCAGCCTCCGTAGCTGCCGGTCCCGCAGCCGGCTGAAGGCCCAGGCGATCAGGGACATGCTGATCACGAACACGATGGCCGTAGCGGAGGAATAGCCGATGTTCAGGAACTTAATCCCCTGGCGGTAGATGTAGGTGGGCAGCATTTCCGTGGCGTTCCCGGGCCCGCCCTGGGTCATCACGAAGATCGTGTCGAACACCTTGAAGGCGTCAATGAAGCGGATCATGGCCACGATGATGATGACCGGCGAGATGATGGGCAGGATGATCCTCCAGAACACTTTCCACGGCGAGGCCCCGTCCACGCGCGCCGCGTCCAGGAAACTGGTGGGCAGCGCCTTGATCGAGGACAGGACCAGCACGGCCACGAAGGGGATGTACTGCCAGGTATCCACGAAGGTCACGGTATAGAGAGCCAGCTTCGGGTCGCCGATCCAGGAAACCGGCGCGATGCCCAGGAAGGACAGCAGGTAGTTGACGACCCCATAGGTCCGGTCGGCCATCATCCGCCATAGCGTGCCGGAAACCACCGGGGCGATGATCATGGGGATCATCAGGACGCTGATCAGGCCGCGGAACAGCTTGCTGTCATCGGACAGCATCATCGCCACCGTCACCCCGACCACCAGCTCCACGCTCACGGATAGGGAGGCGAAGATAACATTGTTGCGCAGGGAGAGCATGGTGAGCTCGTCGGTGAAGATGTCCAGGTAGTTCTTCAGCCCGATGAAAGCGCGGGCGGCCGGAAGGTTCAACTTGTAGCGGAACAGGCTGAGCCAAGCCCCCCAACCCAGTGGGATGAAAGCCGCGACCAGCAGGATGAGGATTACCGGCAGCACGAACAGCCAGGAGAGGTTCCGATCGGTTTTGCTGCGGTAAGGCGTCCGGGTGACCAGCATGCTGTTTACGAGAGTCCCCCGATGGCCCGGGGGACCCTCGGTTGCTTCAAACCCTAGCGGCCGGTGTTCTTCACGCCCTTGGCGGGCGGATAGTCGGCCAGCAGCTTCTTGAAACCGTCCTCCATGAACTTGATGGCCTTCGCCAGGTTCCACTGGTCGGTGATGTAGTTGGATACCGCATCGCGAACGTAGGCTTCGGCCATGGTACCGGCGGGGATCCTCCACCAGATCACCGCGCCCTGCTGCGAAGCCTGGTAATGAGGATACAGCTTGTTGCTCTTCACCTCCGGCTTTTGCCACACGGAGATGCGGGAGGGCAGGATCGAGTACTTCAGGAAGTTGGCCAGCTGCTTCTCCTTGCTGGTGTAGAACTTGATCCACTCCCAGGCCGCATCCTTGTTCTTGGCCGCCTTGGGGATGCCCATGTCCCAGGAGGACAGCACGGTCACGCCGTTTTTCTCGTAGGGGATCGGCGCGACGGCCCACTTGCCCACGACCTTTGATTTCTCCGGGTTGTCGCCGTTGGGCGCAATAGAGAGGGTCGGCCAGGAGAAGGCGATCGCGGCGTTGCCGGCCAGGAAAGCGGCGTCGCTCTCGGGAAGGCCCCAGGCTGGCGCTGCCGGATCGGCGTACTTCATCCACTTCTTGGCGATCTCCAGGGACTTGCGGGTCTCGGCGGAGTTGATCGTCAGATTCCAGTTCTGGTCCGCCCAGCGGCCGCCCAGCGACCACTGCACCATCATCCACAGGCCGCTGAACTGCTCCTTGACGCCCGGGATGGCCAGGGCGTAGAAATTTTTCGCCGGGTTGTTCAGCTTGTCGCACAGCTTGAAGAAATCATCCCAGTTTTTGGGCATTTCCTTGATTAAGTCCGTGCGATAGGCCAGGGTCTGCGGGGTGTTGGAGAAGGGGATGCCCATGATCTTGCCGGCCCACTTGCCCGACTGCTCCCACAGGCCCGGGATGATGTCTTCGGAGTCGAACTTGTCACGCTTGATCAACGGGGCGAGGTCATCCATGAAGGGTTCGAACTCCCCATCCCACTGGCAGGCGGGGGTGACGATATCGTAGGAAGAATCCCCTGTGGACAAGGACAGGCCCATTTTTTCGTAAAGGGTCAGGTAGGGGAACTCCACGACCTCGACCTTGCAGCCGGTCTTTTCCTCGAACTCCTTGGAATATTCCTTGGCCGCCTCGGCATAGGTGGCCGCGAAGTACAGCAGGCGGATCGACTTCCCGGCGAACTTTTTCTGGGCGAAGCCGGTCACCGCTGCTATCAGCAACAGGATCAACACGATACCAAGAAATTTCTTCATCGTTCATGCCTCCTTCACAGGCTCGGGATCCGAAACAGTTCGGCCGGAATTGCCAGTGGGGCGAATCACGGCGGGCGCAGCACGGAAAGCCTCATGGCTACCTCCTTCCTCCTGTCCCTGATTCTATAGCGGGGAATTCCCGGCGTCAATTCCGTTGACGGCGGCGGGAGCCTCTGTTAGCATTTTCTTCCATGAACAACAAGCGCCTGCAGCGGCTCAGCGATTACTTCCGACGCGAATTGCTCGATAACACCTTGCCCTTCTGGCTGCGCAACGCTCCGGACCGGGAGTACGGAGGGTTCACGACGTTCCTGGACAGGAAAGGGGCCGTCCTGTGTCCGGACAAGCCCATGTGGGTGATGGGCCGCATCAGCTGGCTGCTGGCCCGCTTGTACAACGACCTGGAAAAGAAGGAGGAATGGCTGCAGTTGTCCCGGCACGGCATCGAGTTCATCAAGAAGTACGGCTTCGACCGGGACGGCCGTATGTTCTATTCGGTAACCCGCGACGGGCGTCCCTTGCGCAAGCGGCGCTACCTGTTCGCGGAGATCTTCGCCATCATGGCCTTCGCGGAATACGGCAAGGCCGCCGGGGACCGGGAAGCCCTGGAAACCGCCAAGCGTTTGATGCGACTGGTGGAAGAGCTGTACGCCAAGCCGTGGGACGCCCCGGGAGCCCTGGAGCCCAAGGTTTTCCCCCAGACCCGGCCCATGCGCGGGCATTCCATGGCCATGATCCAGATCAACACCCTGCAGGTGCTGCGCCGCTCGGATTTTTCTCCCGATCCGCTGCCTTATGACCGGATGATCGACGCCCAGATCAAGGAAGTATTCGACCTGTTCGTCAAGCCTGACAAGCGATGCCTCCTGGAAACCGTTGGGCCCAGTGGGGAATACCTGGGCGATACTGCCGAGGGGCGCTGTGTGAACCCGGGCCACGCCATAGAGACCGCCTGGTTCCTCCTGGCCGAAGGCAAGCACCGCGGCGACCGCGCCCTGATCGAGCGGGCCCTTCCCATCCTGGATTGGTCGCTGGATCTGGGCTGGGACCCCAAGTATGGGGGGATTCTCTACTTCCTGGACATCGAAGGCAAGCAGCCCGTGCAATACGAATGGGACATGAAGCTCTGGTGGCCGCACAACGAGGCCATCTACGGCTGC
>MIBK01000049.1:12679-14607 GCA_001829505.1 Spirochaetes bacterium RBG_16_67_19
GGGCCCCTTCCACCTGCCGCGGCAGCAGCTCTATTGCCACCTGCTGCTGCAGGAGATGCTGGGCCGTACCTGAGGCCCGGCGGCCCCGCGCCGGCGTGCTTTTCAGTTCATGTCCCGGACGTCCGGGAAGTAGCCGCGCGGCTTTTCCGGCAGGTCCGGCGCCAGGGCCCGCACGCCCAGCAGATACTGGATGCGGTTCAGGGCCCCGCGGCGGAACTCCGCCAGGAAGGGGTCCCTCGCCCCCCCCGTGTCGAAGGCCCCCGTGAGCAGCGTCGCCCCCTCCTCCAACGCCAGGTTGTTGGCGTGGTCCACCAGCTCGCGCCACAAGGCCGGCCCCTGCGGTCCCTCGGCCAGCGAATTGAAGAGGCAGTAGTAGCCGATGCTGCCACCTTCGCGGGGGATGCGGGGCAGGGGCAGCAGGGGCGAAAGGGCGCGGAACAGCGGGCGCAGCGCCTTGTAGCCGGCCGGGATGCGCACCACCCGGGTGCGCTGTACGCGCGCGGCCCGGAACAGGCCCACCGCGGCCCAGGAGCCCGCGCGCCGCAGGCGCAGGTAGGAGAACAGGCCGGTGGCGGCCATGGCCGGGGTCAGCAGCTCGTGGCGGAAGGCGGCGGGATAGAAGTCCCGCCGGCCGTAGCGCTCCCAGACCGCGCGGGAAAGCGCAGGCTCCTCGCGGCGAAGCTCTTCCGGCGCCTCGCGCACGGGCTTGCGGCGGAACACCGCCCGGCTGGCCACCTCCATGCCGCCCACGAAGCGGTAGCCGGAGCGCTTGTCGCGCATTCCGATCATGGGGTCGTTGTCGTGCTTGACCAGGCCGTAGATCAGGTGCGCGCCGCTTTCCTGGGCCCAGCGCTCCATGGCGTTCCAGACCCCCAGCATGTGCCGCCCCAGCAGGGAGCGGCGGTAGTCGGGGTGCACGCGCAGGTCGTAGAAGAAGGCCGCCGAACGCACCGCGCCGGCGATGTACACGTCCTTGAGGGCGGCGGCCATGACCCCGATCAGGCGGCCCTGCCCCCGGTCCTCGGCCACCAGGGTGTGGTCATTGCCGTACAGGCGGGAGCGCAGGAAGTAGTCGTCCCGCTCCGAGTGCAGCCTCAGGCGCGCGCCCTGGGGACAGGAGCGTTCCAGCTCGCGCAGGGCGGGATTGTCCGCCTCGGTGGCGGCCCGGATGGCGTCGGGCATCTATATGCCCAGGTAGGCCCGGCGCACCCCTTCGTCGGCCAGCAGGCTCTTGGAGTCCCCGGCCATGGCCACCCGCCCGTGCTCCAGCACGTAGCCGCGCTGGGCGATCTCCAGGCTCTTGCGCACGTTCTGCTCCACCAGCAGGATGGTCACCCCCTGGCCGTGCAGGATCTTCAGGCTCTCGAACACGTTGGCCACGATGCTGGGCTGAAGGCCCAGGGAAGGCTCGTCCAGCATCAGGAAACGCGGCTCAGACATCAGCGCCCGCCCGATGACCAGCATCTGCTGCTCCCCGCCGCTGAAGGTGCCGGCCAGCTGCTTCTGCCGCTCCCGCAGCTTGGGGAACAGCCCGAACACCCGCTCCAGGCTCTGCTGGACCTGCTCCGCGCCCTTCACGCTGTAGGCCCCCATCTCCAGGTTCTCCCGCACCGTCATGTAGGGGAACACGCGGCGCCCCTCCGGGACCAGGGCCAGCCCGCGGGCCACCACCGCGTGCGCCGGCAGCTTCTCGATGGGCTTGGCCTCGAACACGATCTCCCCGCTGGACTGCCGCAGCAGCCCGGCGACGGTTTTCAGCAGCGTGGACTTGCCCGCCCCGTTGGCCCCCACCAGGGCCACCAGCTCGCCCTTCTTCACCTCCAGGGAGACGTCCCACAGGACCTGGATGCCGCCGTAGCCCGCGCAGATGTTCTTCACCTCAAGCATAGGTCTTCTCCTCCCCCAGGTAGGCTTCGATCACGGTCTTG
>MIBK01000049.1:14621-19256 GCA_001829505.1 Spirochaetes bacterium RBG_16_67_19
CTGCGGGCTGCCTTCGGCGATGATCCTGCCGTAGCTCAACACCAGGATGCGGTGGCACAGGGTCATGATCACCTTCATCACGTGCTCCACCACGATCAGGGTGATGCCCATTTCCTGGTTGATCACGCGCAGCTGGTCCAGCATCTGGTCGATCTCCACGAAGGTCAATCCGGCCATCAGCTCGTCGAGCAGCAGCAGCTTGGGCTTGGTGGCCAGCGCCGTGGCCAGCTCGATCTGGCGCTGGGCGGCGAGGGTCAGGTTCTTCACCGTGGTGTCGCGATGCTCGCTCAAGTGGGAGATGGCCAGGATGTGCTCCACCTCCTCCACCTGCCTGGCGGTGGGCTTGTAGTGCAGCTCGTGGGCCAGAGCCCCGGCCATCACGTGGTCGTAGACGGTCAGCTCGCGGAAGGCGCGCACGTTCTGGAAGGTGCGCCCGATGCCGGCCTGGGAAATGCGGTGCGGGGACAGGCCGCTGATGCGCCTGCCCTCCAACTCGATGCTGCCGGAGGTGGGTTTGAAGAAGCCGGCGATCATGTTGAAGGTGGTGGTCTTGCCCGCCCCGTTGGGCCCGATGATGCCCAGGCGCGTGCCGCGCTCCACCGTGAAGTTGTTGTCGTCCACGGCCACCACGCCGCCGAACTGCTTTCGCAGGTGCTTTACTTCCAGGATCGCGCTCATTTCCGCCCTCCCCTGATGCGCTGCACCAGGCCCATCAGGCCCCGGGGCTCGATGATCAGGATGGCGATCAGCGCCACCGACCAGATGATCAGGCGCAGCTCGGGAGCGAAGCGCATCAGCTCCAGGATCAGGGTCACGATGCCCGCCCCGATGATCGGCCCGATCAGGGTGCCCAGGCCCCCGACCAGGGACATGATCACCACCATCTCCGAGGTCATCCAGGCGAAGGTGGTCGGGTGCAGCAGGCGGAAGAAGTGGGCGAACAGGCTGCCGGTCAGCCCGGCCACCCCGGCCCCGATGCTGAAGGCCAGCACCTTGTAGAAGGAGGTGTTCACCCCGATGGCCTCGGAAAGCTCCTCGTTCTCCCGGATGGTCACCAGCAGCTTGCCCACCCCCGAGCGGATGAACAGCCACAGCGCGACGATGACGATCACCCCGTAAATGAAGACTAGGTAGTAGCTGGCCTTCAACCCGGCGAAGTTGATGCCCAGGAAGCCCTCCGGCGGCTTGATCCCGCCCAGGCCCAGCGGCCCGCTGGTCAGGCCCACCGAGTTGAGGATGACCAGGTACACGAAGTGGGCGAAGAAGAAGGTGGTCACCGCGAAGTAGTGCCCCCGCAGGCGCAGCGCCGGGTAGCCGATCAGCGCCCCGAAAAGGAACACCGCCGCCCCGCTCACGGGGAAGGCCACCCAGAAGGGGAAGCCGGCCTTGAGGGTCAGCAGCGCCGAGGTGTAGGCCCCGATGCCGTAGAAGGCGCCGTGGCAGAAGGTCAAGGGGCCGGTGTAGCCGGTCAGGATGTCGTAGCTGCCGGCGAGCACGGCGAACAGCATGGCCAGCACGGCCACGTAGGTGATGTACCCCGAGAAGACCTGGGGCACGAGCACCATCACCACCAGCACCACCGCGAGAATGATCAGGGTCACCAGGGGGTTGCGCCTGGATTTGGCTTGCAGCGTTTGGCTAGACATGCGTCACACCTTTCCGAACAGGCCCTTGGGGAAGAACAGCAGGACCAGGATCAGCACGATGAAGGCGAAGCCGTGCTGATAGGCCGAGGAGATGTAGACCCCTCCCAGGGCCTCCACCAGCCCCAGGCCGAAGCCGCCGACCAGCACCCCGGCCACGCTGCCGAACCCGCCCAGGATCACCACCACCAGGCTCTTCAACAGGGGCAGGTCGCCCATGGCCGGAAACACCGAGTACAGCGGGGAGATCAGCACGGCGGCGGTGGAGGACAGGATCCCGCCGATCACGAAGACCACCGAGTTGACCGTGTGGATGTTGATGCCCACCACGGCCGCCGCCTCCCGGTCCTGGGAGGCCGCCCGGATGGCCTTGCCCATTTTGGTCTTCTGGATGAACCAGTACACGATCACGAACAGCACGGCGGCCACCGCCACCACCACGATGCGCTGGTAGCTCAGCATGACCCCCGCGAACTTGAGCGAGCCCTTCAGGTAGGCCGGGAAGATCTTCGGCTTGGCCGTCCAGAAGCGGATGGCCAGGTTGGCCATCAGGAAGAACAGGGCGATGGCGCACAGGAGCTGGATGCGGCTCAGGCCCGTCCAGCGCCGGTACAGGAAGCGCTCGAACAGGTAGGACAGCACGCCCCCGACCACCATGCCCACCAGCAGGGCCGCCACGAAGGGCATCTTGACCAGGGTCACCATGAAGTAGGCGGCGTAGGCGGCGAATACGTAGGTGCCTCCCTGGGAGAAGTCGGCGATGTCGGTGATCGACCAGATCAGGTTCAGCCCCAGGGCGATCAGGGCATAGGAAGCCCCCACGACGATACCGTTAAGGATCTGTTGTAGCAGCATGCGGGATCCTTTCTATGGGAACCCGGGGGGAAGGCCCCCCGGGGTGTCTGGGCAATCGCTTCCGGCGCGCTTACATGGCCTCGCGCGTGCCGTCCTTCCACTGGATGAAGGAAGGAGTGTAGCGGCCCTGGTTGCGGAAGCCTTCGAAGGTCTCGAACTTGATCTGGCCTTCCAGGCCCGCGTAGTCGGTCGCGAGCAGGGCGTCCTTGATCTTCACGGTGTCCAGGGACTGGGCCCGCTGGATGGCGTCGACCATGACCTTCAGCGCGTCGTAGCCGAAGATGATGGCGTAGTGCATGGGGGCGTTGAACTTGTCCTTGACCTTCTTCTCGAAGTCGGAGGCCACCGCGCCCCACAGGGCCACGGCGTAGGTGCCGTCCACCGCTTCGGAGCCGGCCAGGCTGACCAGCTCCATCTCGCCCATTTCTTCCGAGCCGACGAACTTGATGCCCGGGGTGATGCCGATCTCCTGGGCCTGCTTCAGGATCATGGCCCCTTCGGAGGCGGTGCCCACGTACAGCACGATGTCCGGCTTGGCGGCCTTGAGCTGGTTCAGGAAGGCCATGAAGTCGGTGTTGCCGCGCTCGAAGTAGATCTCGGCCACCGTTTTGGCCCCCGCCGGGCCGAACTGGTCCTGGAAGCTCTTGTTGAAGGACCGGCCGTAATCGTCGTTCACGCCCAGGTAGCCCACGCGCTTGGCGCCGGTGAGATCGAGGATCTTCGGGGCGGCCAGGGGGGCCATCAGGCCCATGGAGGGCCGCATGCGGAAGTAGTACTCCTGGCCCGGGCTGGTGACGTTGTCGGCGGCGCACTCGATGGTGATGGAGGGGATCTTGTACTCGGTGGCCAGCGGGGCGATGCCGCGGCAGCAGGAGCTGCAGTGGTCGCCCAGCACGCCCACGACCTTGTCCTCCAGCGCCAGCTTGCGCATGTTGGCCACCGCCTCGGTGGGCTCGCACTTGCTGTCGTAGCGGACGATCTCGACATTGTAGGTCTTGTTGCCGACCTTCACCCCGGCGGCATTGATCTCTTCCAGGGCCAACTGCACGCCGCGCCAGCCGTTGGTGCCGAACTCGGCGGCCGATCCGGTAAACGGCGCCGTGTAGCCGATCTTGATCACATTGCCGGCCTTCCCTCCCTTGCAGGACGTAAGAACCAGGGTAGCAGCCAGCAGCAGGACGACCAGAAGCACGAGCAGCTTTCTAGTCTTGCTCATCCGAACCTCCTTAGTATTTGTGGAGAAGAATAGGTGGGAAAAGACGGCCCGTTCCCCGGAAGACGACCGTGCTTTTCATTTTGCTTCATTTTATAGTATGGGCGCATCAAGTCAAGAAAATAGTTGCGGTGTATCGCCAGTATTCGCACGACTTCGTCGACCGGGTTATGCTATAATCCGCATACCATCCGCAGGGAGGTGCAGCGAATGTCGAAGTTTTTTACCCGTATGGGCGACGGTTTCCCCGCCGAAATGACCGACGCGGAAATCCGCAAGGACGTGGAGGAGGGGGTTGCCGACGCGGTCAAGCGGGCCAAGATCGATCCGCTTTCCGCCGACCACATGCGCTACCTGGTGGAGCTGTTCGAGCGCCCGGACCGGGCCGTGGGGGTGGAGCGCGGCAACGAGGTCGTCCTGTCCTACGACAGCGCCACCACCAAGTTCAAGCGCGGCAACGTGTCGGTGAGCAAGATCCAGTCCCTGCAGATCTACGAGCGCCTACTGGGCGCGGACATCCTGGAGCTGGCCCACATCGACTACTCCTTCAAGCCGGTCAAGCCGATCGTGGTGTTCGAGCAGCCCATCCTGGAACAGGCCCTGCTGATGACCATCCCGCCGCTGTTCTACGGGGCCATGCCCAACCTGGGGCTGTACAGCCAGCCGGACGGGCCCTGCCCCAACCCGGGGGACCTGCTGCCCAAGGGGCTGATCGCCGAGGCGCGGGCCTCTTACGCCGAACAGATCGAGCACTCGGTCAAGGACATGACTTACGTGGGCGGCACCATGTACGAGGCCGGGGCGGACGGCATCAACTTCGACACCACGGCGGCGGCCGGGGACGCGGAGTTCTACGCCACCCTCAAAGCCATCGAGGAGCTGAAGAAGAAGTACCCGGCCATGTGCGTGCAGATGGGCATGGCC
>MIBK01000049.1:19394-20952 GCA_001829505.1 Spirochaetes bacterium RBG_16_67_19
AGCCGCAGCTTGGCCTGGAACACGGCCCGCACGGTCACCTTCATCAAGGCCTGCACGGACATTGCCAAGATCCCGGTGCACGCCTGCGTCGGCATGGGGGTGTGCGGCGTGCCGCTCACCCTCACCGTGCCGATCGACGCGCTCACGAGGGCCTCCAAGGCGCTGGTGGACATCTGCCGCCTGGACGGGTTGTAGATTGGCGTGGGCGATCCCTTCGGCATGGCCGTGGCTCACGGCGTAGCCTCGGGCATCGGCGGGATTCGGGCGGCCGGAGATCTGGTCGCGCGGATGCAGGTGTCCAAGGGCATGCGGTTGCCGGAAGCCAAGAAGTACGTGGCCGGGAAGCTGGGGGCGTCGGCGGCGGATATCGCCGATCCGGTGAAGATGGACGAGATCAGGGAGGACCTGAACCTCGGCCGGGTGAACGCCATCCCGGGAGCGGCCAAGGGGATCGATGCCAAGTTCCGCATAGCGGAGGTGCTGGGCATCCAGATCAATTGCGTGGAGCTCTTCAAGAAGAGGGTGGGCTGGAAGGGCTGAGGAAGGGCTCAGCGGATAACAAACGCGGGGGGCGGATCGGAAGGTGATCACGCGGGCTCTAAACCCGCGCAGCCGGGTGCGACTCCCGGGCTCCTCGCCTGGAGGAATATGATCGACGCAAGAATCATCCAGGAGGCCCATGAGGCGCTGTTCGGCTTCGACCAGGCCGGGGCCGTGAAGATCGTGCAGCAGGCGGTGGCCCGCCAGGACAACCTGCTGGACCTGTTGAACCAGGCCTTCATCCCGGCGATCAACGAGATCGGGGAGAAGTTCAGCATGGGGGAGATGTTCCTGCCCGAGCTGATCCAGGCCGCGGAGGTCATGAAGAAGGTGACCGCCGAGGTGAGCGCCTCCCTGCCCAAGGGCTCCGCGGCGGGCCAGAGCCACGGGACCATCGTGATCGGCACGGTGCAGGGGGACATCCACGACATCGGCAAGACCCTGGTGGTGACCCTGCTGGGGGTGCACGGCTTCACCGTGCACGACCTGGGGCGGGACATCCCCACGGCCAGCTTCCTCGCCAAGGCCAGGGAGACCAACGCCAACCTTATCGGCACCAGTGCCCTGCTGACCACCACCATGCCCAAACAGAAGGAGCTGGAGGAGGCCCTCAAGGAAGCGGGCCTGAAGGGCAAGGTGAAGACCATGGTGGGCGGCGCGCCGGTGACCCAGCGTTGGGCGGAGCGCATCGGGGCGGACGCCTTCGGCGAGAACGCCCACGAGGCGGCCCGCAAGGCCCTGGAGCTGGTCAGCAAGTAGCGGCCGCCGGGCCGCCGATCGCTCATTGCGATGGATATCCCCTGGTCCCCCGTGCAGCGGCGCCGGCTGGAAGAGCTGCAGGCCTCCGGGCCTGAGGCCGCCGCTGAGATCGACCGCCTCTTTTCCGGCGAGGTCGAGCGCGACGTCGCCTTCCAGGAGCTGGAACGGCGCCTGGTGAAGGCCGGGCGCGCGGAGTTGGCCGCGATGCAGGCGGCTGCGCGGCCGCCCGCGCTCAGCCGCCTGGAGGCCTGCCTGTCCG
>MIBK01000049.1:20983-21699 GCA_001829505.1 Spirochaetes bacterium RBG_16_67_19
CACCCCGACGCTCATGAGCCGCGGCATGCTGGCCAGGATGGGCATCCGCCCCGGACACGCCCTGCACGAGAAGATCTTCTGGGTCGACGAGCGGCGCTGCCTGCGCCCCATGCTGGCCCCCCACCTGTACTCGCTGCTGGTGGACCTGCTGCGGGTCTGGGAGAAGCCGGTGCGCATTTTCGAGGTGGGCTCCTGCTTCCGCCGGGAAACGCAAGGCGCGCGGCACGCGGCCGAGTTCACCATGCTCAACCTGTGCGAGATGGGCCTGCCGGCCGGCGGCTGCCGCGGCCGCCTGGAAGAGCTGGCCGCGCTGCTGATGCGGGCCGCCGGCATCCGGGAGTATGCCCTGCAGAGCGAGGATTCGGTGGTGTACGGGCGGACGGTGGACCTGGTGGCCGGCGACCTGGAGCTGGGCTCGGCGGCGATCGGCCCGCACGAGCTGGATCGTCCCTGGAGGATCAACGAGCCCTGGGTGGGCATCGGGCTGGGGCTGGAGCGCCTGGTCATGGCGGCCGAGGGCGGGGACAGCCTGGCGCGCTGGGGGCGCAGCCTCACGCACCTGGACGGCCGCCCGCTGCGGTTGTAGCGATGCGCCGCATGGGCCATCCGCGTGATCCTCGCCTGGAACCGATCCTGCAGCGCGCCCTGCAGGGCCGTCCGCCCTCCGCCCGCGAGCTGGAGCGCCTGTTCGCGCTGGGCGAGGCGGGCGTGGAGGC
>MIBK01000049.1:21723-23465 GCA_001829505.1 Spirochaetes bacterium RBG_16_67_19
CGCCGCGGCCCGCGAGCTGCGCCGCCGCCACTTCGGGGACCGCGTGTTCCTCTACGGCTTCCTATATCTGAGCACCTTCTGCCGCAATGACTGCCGGTTCTGCTGGTACCGGCGCTCCAATCCGGCCTGCCGCCGCTACCGCAAGGACGAGATGGAAACGCTGGAGGCCGCCATCCGCTTGGCGGGGTCCGGCGTGCACCTTCTGGACCTGACCCTGAGCGAGGATCCGGTTCTGCGCGCCGAGGGCTTCGCCGTCCTGGCGCACCTGACGGCCAGGGTGAAGGAGGTGACCGGCCTGCCCCTGATGCTTTCCCCCGGCGTGGCGCCGGCGGAAACGCTCCTCCGGCTGAAGCGGGCCGGGGCGGACTGGTACGCCTGCTACCAGGAGACGCACAGCCGCGGCCTGTTCCGCCGCCTGCGCCCGCGGCAGAGCTTCGGGGCCAGGATGGGAGCCAAGCGGGCGGCGCGCCGGGCCGGGCTGCTGCTGGAAGAGGGGATCCTGTGCGGGGTGGGGGAGAGCCCCCGCGACCTGGCGCGTTCCGTCAAGGCCATGGGGCGACTGGGCGCCGCGCAGGTGCGGGCCATGAGCTTCGTGCCCCATCCGGGCATCCCGCTCCCGCGCATCCCCGGCGCTGGCGGCGACTCTCGGGGCGGGGACCCGCAGCGGGAGCTGGTCGCGATTGCCGTGCTGCGCCTGGCTTTCCCCGACCGGCTCATCCCCGCCTCCCTGGACGTGGACGGGCTGGCCGGACTGGAGCGCCGCCTGGCGTCCGGGGCCAACGTGGTGACCTCGCTCATCCCGCCCGGCCAGGGTCTGGCCGGGGTGGCCCAGAGCGAGCTGGACATCGAGGAGGGGCGGCGTACAGCGGCGGAGGTGGGGGAGGTGCTGCAGCGCTGCGGCCTGGCCCCCGCCTCGCGCGCCGAGTACGCCGAATGGCTGGCCCGGCGGAAGGCAGGCGCGGCGGGCTCGGCAAGTGCGAGTGCGGCTAGCGGGGCGGAGGCCCCATGCGGCTAGGCATCGTGGGCGGCGGCCTGCAGGGCCTGGAGGCGGCCTACCTGGCCCGCCGGGCGGGCTGGGAAACGCGGCTGCTGGACCGCCGTGCGGATCCGCCGGCCCAAGGGCTGGCCGACTCCTTCGCCGAGGGGGACGCCGGCGACCCCGCGGTGCTGGACCGGGAGCTGCGCGCCGTGGACCTGCTGCTGCCCGCGCTGGAGGACACCCCCGTGCTGGAGGCCATCGCCGCCTGGGCCGGCCGGCGCGGGATCCCGCTGGCCTTCGATCCGGCGGCGTACGCGGTGAGCTCCTCCAAGCAGGCCTCCAACCGGCTGTTCCGCAGCCTGGGGATGGCGCTTCCCCGGCCGTGGCCGGAGTGTGGGCTGCCGGTGCTGGTCAAGCCCGACGGGTTGAGCGGCAGCCGCGGGGTGCGGGTGTTCCGGGAGCCGGCCCCCTGGCAGGCCTGGCTGGCCGCGCACACGGAGGAGCGGGACGGCTGGGTCGCACAGGAGTACCTGGAGGGCCCTTCCTATTCGATCGAAGTGTTGGGGGCTCCCGGCGCGCACCGGCCCCTGCAGGTGACCGCGCTGGAAATGGATGCGGGCTACGACTGCAAGCGGGTGCGCGCTCCCGCATCTGTTGCCGCGGAGCTCACCCGGGAGATGGAACGCCTGGCCGCCGGCCTGGCCGAGGCGCTGGGGCTGCGCGGCCTGATGGACCTGGAAGTGATCCTGCACGACGGGCGGCT
>MIBK01000049.1:23572-23920 GCA_001829505.1 Spirochaetes bacterium RBG_16_67_19
CTGGACCCGGAAGGCGCGCCGCCGCCGCCCCTGCCGCCTGCCGCGGGCTGGCGAGCCGCCGTGCTGGAGCACGTCCACGTCACGGCCGGCCGCCTGGAGGTTTGCGGAGAGCACGTCCTGGCCCGGCGGGGACCCCTGCGCGTGGAGCGGGACTTCTTCGGCGCCGAGGAGGCCATCACCGATCGGGTTCCCGGCCGGAGCGACTGGGTGGCCACGCTGTTGTCGAGCGGCCGGGACGCGGGGCAGGCCTGGTCCCGGCGCTGCGACGCGGTGGAGGCCATCCGGCGCGCCCACGGCCTGGAGGCCTGCCAGGACCCGGAGCCGCCCCGATGACGCGCCTGACGCCGG
>MIBK01000049.1:23973-24565 GCA_001829505.1 Spirochaetes bacterium RBG_16_67_19
GCCCGCACCGGGTGCACGCTGCGCGGGCTGGCCTGCCGCGCGGCAGGGACCGAAGAGCGGCGCCTGGTGGAGCTGGCTCGTGACGCGCCCGTGGCCGTGGTGCCGCTGGACGCGGGACAAGGCGTGCTGCCCGGCTTCGCTGAAGGGGTGCGGGCCATCGCCGCGCACCTGGGCTTCCCGGCCCGGGTCACGGAATCACCGGATGCCGGCGGGTTGGCCGAGGCCTACCGCGGGGGGGCCCGCATCCTGGTGACCGCCGATGAGTCCACCTACATCGCGGTGAACCTGCGCAGCCTGGCGGTGGCCGACAACAACCGGACCACGGCGCTGGGCTTCGTCACCGCCCTGGACCTGCTGGCCGGCGGACTGGCGGCGCGGGAGGTGCTGGTGCTGGGCTGCGGCCCGGTGGGGCGGGAGGCGGCGCGCTGCCTGCTGGAGCGGGAGGCCAGGGTGAGCCTGTGCGATCTACGCCCCGAGCGCGCGCGGGAGACGGCCGCGGAACTTGTCGCCGAGCTGGCCGCCGCAGCGCCGGCCGCAGCGGGCCGGGTGCGCGTCGAGGAGGACCTCGAACAGGCCCTGCGGCGCCACCGGC
>MIBK01000049.1:24591-29141 GCA_001829505.1 Spirochaetes bacterium RBG_16_67_19
GCCTTTATCCGCGAGCAGCACATCGGCCCGGACACGCGGATCGCCGCTCCCGGCGTGCCGCTGGGACTGAGCGCGGGGGCCCTGCGGGCGGCCGGAAAGCGGGTCGTGCACGACGTGCTGGAAATCGGCACGGCGCTGATGCTGGCGGAGGCGCTGCTGCGGTGAGCAAGGATAAACCGGAGGTCCGCTATTACCGCAAGCGGGTGGAGCTGTTCGCGCTGATCGACAAGATCAAGCTCTGGCCCTCGCGGGCCGGGGTGCTGCACGGCATCAAGGCGGTGGAGGCGCGCGGTGAGGACCGGGCCCGGCTCACCACGCATTGCAACCTGGTATTCATTGTGGGCAACTCGCGCAACAGCCGCGCCGCGCGCTGGCTGCGCAACAAATGGTTCCGGGAAGTCTGCCCGCAGTGTGCCATACCCGAATGGAAGCTGGCCAAGTTCGACGCCACGCGCTTTCGCCGGGGCTACGGTTCGACATTGGAGGGTGGTAGATGACCCTGCCCCCGTCAGGCGCCCCGAGCCGGCAGCGCTTGAAAGCCCTGTTCGCCGAAGTGGGCGTCGAAACAGAAAGCTATTTCCAGCCCGAGACGTTGCATGGCCTCGTAGCTGGTGCAATCCACCAGGCTCAGGTTCCTCCGTGCGGAGACCAGCAGGGCATGGAGGGCTGACCTGTGCAGGCCTTCGTCTACCCAATAAATCCTCATCACCGGGAGAATGTCGGCGGAGAAGGTCCTCAGCCCGTCCATGCCGATGCGGTTTTGCAGCAGCGCGGTGGTTTCCACCAGAATGTAATTGGTCGTGTGCAGCGGTTCCCGGGCTTGCAGCAGGCGCTCCCACTGGCTTCGGGCGGCGGCGTGCCGGTCATCGTCGGAGTCCATGAGCGCATAGAATGCCGAAGTGTCCACGAACACGCTCATCTCGAATATCCCTCGCTGAGATACTCGTCGTGACGGACAGACCCGTCCCGCGTTCCGGAACGGTATTTTCCCGCGGCCCGGGCGGCTCTGCGGTAGAGGTCGTCGGGCGATCGCTCATCGCCTCGAGACAGCAGGGCTTCCACGCTTTGACGGATAAGCTCCGCAACGGAAACCCCCCTGCGTGCCGCGGCAGCCTTCAGCCGGGCAGATTGCTCTTCGGTCAGCTGAATCTGGGTTCTTATCATGATTACACTTCTTTAATCATGATAACATATAGTGCTTGGCTAGTCAATCTGAAAGGCATTATTGACGAAAGGTTATCATGACCAACCCCCCCGCCGCGCCGGAAGCTCCGGCGGCCGGCTCGGACACCGTCTTCTCCGTTCTCCTGGCGATCAGCGCTACGCACCTGCTCAACGACACGGTCCAGGCCCTGATCCCGGCGCTGTACCCGGTGGTCAAGCAGTCCTTCGCCCTGAACTTCACCCAGGTCGGGCTGATCACCCTGGTCTTCCAGCTCACCGCCTCCCTGCTGCAGCCGGCCGTGGGCCTGGCCACGGACCGCCGGCCGCAGCCCTACCTGCTGGTGGTGGGCATGGGCTTCTCCCTGGCCGGGCTGCTGCTGCTGGCCTTCGCCCCCAGTTTCGGCCTGGTGCTGGCCGCTGTGGCCCTGACCGGGGCCGGTTCGGCGGTCCTGCACCCGGAGTCCTCGCGCGTGGCCTACCTGGCCGCTGGCCGCAGGCGCGGGCTGGCCCAGTCCATCTTCCAGGTGGGCGGCAACGCCGGCTCCTCCCTGGGCCCGCTGCTGGCGGCCCTGGTCATCGGGACCCGCGGCCGCGGCCGCCTGGCCTGGTTCGCGCTGCTGCCCCTGCTGGCCATGCTGGTGCTGTCCCGGGTGGGGCGCTGGTCCAAGGCCAACGCCGATCGCGCCAAGCAGGCCGGCGGCGCGGCGGGAGAGACTTCCGCCGCCCGGTTGCCGCGGCGGCGGGTATTGTTCAGCGTGGGGATCCTGCTGGTGCTGATCTTCTCCAAGTACTTCTACATGGCCAGCATCACCAGCTTCTTCACCTTTTACCTCATGGACAGGTTCCAGCTGGCCGTGCGCGACGCCCAGCTGCACCTGTTCCTCTTCAGTTTCGCGGTCGCCTCGGGCACCTTCCTGGGAGGGCCGCTGGGGGACCGCATCGGCCGCAAGTACGTGATCTGGCTCTCGATCCTGGGGGCCGCGCCCTTCACCCTGCTGCTGCCCCACGTGGGCCTGGGCTGGACCATGGTGCTGTCGATCCTCATCGGCCTGATCCTGTCTTCCGCCTTCTCCGCGATCCTGGTCTACGCCCAGGAGCTGATTCCGGGGAAGGTGGGCCTGATCTCCGGCCTGTTCTTCGGTTTCGCCTTCGGTATGGGAGGAATCGGCTCGGCCGTGCTGGGCAGGCTGGCGGATCAGACCAGCATCGACTTCGTGTACCGGGTGTGCGCCTTCCTGCCGCTGCTGGGCCTGGTCACGGCCTTTCTGCCGAACATGGGAAAAAAGAGGGCCTGAGCCGGGGCGGTCGAGCCTATCGGTGGCGGTAGTTGCTGGCCTTTTCGACCTCGGAAAGCTCGATGAGCTCGCCCGGTTCGCTAGCCAGCTCCCTGGCCGGACCGCTGTCAGGGTCCTGCTCGTATTGCGCGCCGGCCAGCACCGCCTGGTGCACGACGCGCACTTGGTCCGCGGGGATGATCAGGTCGCTGGCCTGCCGGGCCCGGGACACGACGTAGGCGCTGCCTGCCGCGGGCCGGCCGGCTGCGCTCCCGGCGG
This sequence comes from Spirochaetes bacterium RBG_16_67_19, assembly GCA_001829505.1. Lineage (GTDB taxonomy): Bacteria > Spirochaetota > Spirochaetia > SZUA-6 > DRHE01 > MIBK01. The sequence goes on from MIBK01000049.1 coordinate 27,309, forward strand.
GCGCGGGGGAGGGTGGTTTTCTTCGAGGTGCAGGCGCGCCACGTCGGTCATGAAGTCGAAGGCCTCCGCAGCATCCTGGCGGGCCGTCATGCCGGGGTAGCTATTGGCCGGGCGGCGGGCCGTCATGGCAGTTGCACTGCGCCTGCTCATTTCCTATACTGCAAGCGGGGCGACGACCGAGACTCATGTTGTTCGGTGAAGACCGTCTGCTGATTTTCTGGAACACCCGCGGCAAGGCAATCCCTACCCGGCCGCAGCATCCCGAGCGCTACCCCGAACACGATGCCCGGCACTGGTACGACAGCGAGTATGCCGGCTGGGGCATTGAGAAGACCAACATCCCCGAGTCGCCGGGTGACGGGCCGCAGGGCAAGAAAGTCGCCTGCCTGATGCCGGGGACGCAGCACCCTTACCATCTCGCCTTCGCCGAAGGTCTGGAGAGGATTGCCCAGCGCGCTGGAGTCAGGCTCATCCGCATGACCGCCGACATGACCAGGGAGGGGCAGGACGACCAGGTTCGCAGGGTGATCAGGGAAAAGCCCGACCTCGCCATCCTGGTACCCATCAGTTCCGAGGCCTGCACCGAGTGGGTGAGGGCCATCAACGCGGAAGGGATACCCGTCATCGTGAGCAACTTCCTGCCCAGCAGGGACGCCTATCGGTACATCCTTTCGTGGTGCGGCCCCGACGACTGGGGTCAGTTCCGTCTGCTCTCCCGCAAGTTCGCCGATCTCATGGGGTACAAGGGGGGGTATGCGATCCTCCGTCACCTGCCCGGCACCTCCTGCTACGACGCCCGCACCTTTTCGGTGATCACCGAGCTGCGCACGGCAGCCCCGCGGATGCGCCTGCTCGCCATGGGGCCGGCGGACGACAAGGGGCAGTTCGACCCGAAGGCGGCCGAAGCGCGCGTCTTCGGCTGGCTGGGGGAGTTCGGCCCCGCCCTCAAGGGGATCGTGAGCTCCGACGACTGCTTTTGCCAGGAAGGCATCAACGAGGCCTTGAGAAAAGCCGGCAGGCAGGACATCATCCTCGTCAGCGCCGGCAGCACCCCGGCGGGGATGCAGCTGGTCAAGGAAGGGAAGCTCCAGGCGATCACCTTCCAGTCCGCCCAGGCCGACGGGGCCCTGCCGATGAAGGTGGCGATCGACTGGTTCAACGGGCTCTCCATCGAGCCGATCAACTACCTGCCGAAATACATCATCACCCGGGACAACATCGACGACTTCATCGCGAAAAAGCCCGAGTTCCTGAGCGTGTCCCTGGAACTGCTCACGCGGGCCATCCTGAACGGGGAGGTGCAGGGTGTCGACAACTTCTTCGAGGACGCCTACCAGAGTTTCCTCTCCTCCGAGGTGATGACCACGGAGTTCTTCAGGGGGTTTTCGATCGAGGTGCTTTCGACCCTCGTGCACCTGGTAAAGATGAACGACATGGACGAGCAGCCTTTCCTGAGCGACTACGAGAGCCTGTACAAGAACCTCTTCAACCAGAAAACCCCGAAAAACACGATGGAATGGATGAAGAGGCTTTCCCTGTCGGTGATGCGCGCCATCGGCCTGGAGCGCAGGACGGAGAGCCAGGTCGAGCGGATCATCCGCTACGTGAACAGGAACTTCTCCGAGCCCCTGTCGCTCAAGACCCTTTCCTGCCAGTTCGACCTTTCCGCGCCCTACCTCGGCCGCCTTTTCCACAAGGAAGTCGGCAAGTCCTTCACGACCTACCTGAACGAGCTGCGCCTGCGCAAGGCGGAAGAGCTGCTCCGCTACACGGCCCTCAAGACCAGCGAGATCGCCAAGCGCACGGGATATGCGAACGTGAACTACTTCTATA
>MIBK01000050.1:0-3291 GCA_001829505.1 Spirochaetes bacterium RBG_16_67_19
ACCTCCCGCTGGATCGGTACAGCCTGAAGCCCTCACCCCCACCATTCGGCGTTCGGGGGCTCATGCTTCTTCAGGACGCACCATATGCTATAGTATAGCGTGAGCCGAGCCTTCGTATCCGAATCCGACTCTCAGTTCCAGGATGAGGAGGCGCCGGAGATCAAGATCCCCCTGCCCCCGGGGGCGGCCAACTACATGACCCCCGCCGGAGCGCAGGCCCTGCGCGCGGGGTTGGGCGCCTTGAGGGGCGGCCAGCGGCCGCAGGCCGCCGGCGCGGTGACCCGCCTGGCGGCTTCCGGGTCCTTCAGCGACCGCGACGAGTTGGCCGTACAGCGAAAGCGCCTGCGGGAGATCGACCGGCGCATCGAGTACTTGAGCCGTATGCTGGCGCGCCTGGAGGTGATCGATCCGGCGGCCCAAGCGGGCCAGCGCGTGCTGTTCGGGGCCCGGGTCACCGTGCAGGCGGAGGACGGCAGCCGCAGGGTGTACCGCATCGTCGGGGTCGACGAGGCCAACCCGGCGGCCGGCGAGGTGAGCTGGATCGCCCCGCTGGCCAGGGCCCTGATGGGGCGCAGCCCCGGGGAATGGGCCGACTTGAAGCTGCCCGAGGGGGAGCAAAAACTGCGCATCCTGGCCGTTGAATACTCATGAACCACAGGAGGTAAACCCATGGGATTCCTGGTCGTGCAGGAATCCGGATCGTGCGCCCCACCCATCGCGGGCTGGTGGAGACCCTCGGGCGCTACAGCCACTTCGCCCAGCCGGGATTCAGCTGGATCCTGCCCATCATCCAGCGGATGTACAAGGTGAACGTCACCGAGATCATGGTGGACGCCGAGCCCCAGGAGATCATCACCAACGACAACCTGAACGCCCGGGTGGATGCCCAGGTGTACTTCAAGGTGAACGCGGACGAGCAGAGCGTGAAGGCCTCGCAGTACAACGTCTTCGACTACCGCCGCCAGATCGTCAACCTGGCCCGCACCACCCTGCGCAACATCATCGGCACCATGACCCTGAAATCCGCCAACAGCGAACGGGGCAAGATCAACAGCGAGCTGCAGTCGACCCTGCGGGAGGAGACCCGCAGCTGGGGCATCGACATCGTGCGCACCGAGCTGAAGGAGATCGATCCCCCCAAGGACGTACAGGAGACCATGAACAAGGTGGTCAAGGCCGAGAACGAGAAGATCGCCGCCGTGGACTTCGCCACCGCCACCGAGACCGTGGCGGATGGGGCCCGGCGCGCGGAGATCAAAAAGGCCGAGGGGATCCGCCAGGCCAAGATCCTGGAGGCCGAAGGTGAGGCCCAGGCCATCGCCCTGGTCAACGAGGCGGCCGACCGCTGGTTCGTGGGCAATGCCCAGCTGTTGAAGCGCCTGGAAGTGGTGGAAAACGCGCTGGCCACCAACGCCAAGGTGGTCGTGCCGGCCGGAACCCAGTTGGTCAACGTGATCGGGGAGTTGGCGGGGGTGCTGCCCCTGCCGCCGCACGAGAAAAAGCCGTAGCTTCAGCGCGGCGATTCAGCGCGGCGAGCGGAACTGGAACACGAAGCGCGTGCCTGCCTGGCGCTGGATCTCCAGCACGGCCTCCAGCTGCTTGGAGAACAGCCCCACCAGCAGCAGGCCCATGGAGCGCGAGGTGGCCGGGTCGCAATCCGGGGGCAGCCCCACCCCGTCGTCCCCCACCTCCAGGCGCAGCCCCTCCGGGCTGGTGCGTTCCAGGGCGATGCGGATCAGGCCCCCGCCGCCCGACGGGAAGGCGTGCTTCAGCGAGTTGGAAACCAGCTCGCTGATCAGCAGGCCCAGCACCTCCTCCTCGTCGATGGAGATCTCCAGGCGCACCATGGAGGCATTGGCCCCATAGGCGATGAGCAGGTTGTTGGCCAGGTCGCGCAGGTAGGCGGCGAAACGCACCTCGCCGGGGTCCGCGGACTGGTACAGCTTCTCATGGATCAGGGCGATGGAACGGATGCGGTGGCGGTTTTCCTCCAGGATGGCGGCCAGGCGCGGGTCGCCGACCTGCTGGCTCTGCAGGTACAGCAGGCTGGAGACCACCTGCAGGTTGTTCTTCACCCGGTGGTGGATCTCCCGCAGGAGCAGCTCCTTCTTGGCCAGCTCCTCGGAACGCTTGCGCTCGGTCACATCACGGATGATCTCCAGCGCCTCCCCGGCGGCGATGGGCAGGATGCGCACCTCGTAGTCCAGAAGGCCGCCGGCGGACTGCTGGCGGTGCTCGAAGATGCGCAGCCCGCCCGAGGCCAGGGCTGCCCGCAGCTCCTGCAGGCTGCGCTCGGCGAAGGAAGCCGGCAGCCTGCGCTGCAGGTCCTGCAGATCGGCGGAGGGGCTGGGCGGATCCAGCAGGGGGTCCGCGGGGCGGTTGGCGTCCAGGAGGCACCCGGATTCGCTGAGCCGCAGGATCAGGTCCGGGATGGCGTTGGTCAAGGCCTGGTGGGTCTGGGCGGTCTTCTGCAGCTCGGCCAGCATGGCGTTGAGCGAGGACCCCAGCTCGGTCAACTCGTCCTTTCCGCTCACCTCCACGCGCGCGGACAGGTCACGGCGCAAGCCGATGCCGGCCACCTCCCGGCTGAGACGGGAAAGCCGGCGCAGCACCGCCGCCTCCAGCAGGACCATGACCACGACGCCGAAGGCCAGGCCCAGCAGAAACAGGGACAATACCAGGTAGCGCACGCCCGTCAGCCCCTGGGCGTAGGCCTCCCGCGGAATCACGCTGCGCAGCACCAGCGCCGCCTGGCCGCGCACGTCCGGCAGCACGGCGTAGGCGGCGATCCGCTTCTGGTCCAGGGCCCGCGCCAGGCGCCCTTCCCGCAACAACTGGTCCCTGGCCTCGCGCGAAAGCTCCTCCGGCTCGCCGTGGTCCAGGCGGGTGAGCCGCAGCTCCAGCCGGGTCTGCTCGGCCAGCTCGCTCAACTCCGCGTGGCCCAGGTACCGCCCCATGAGCAGCGTGCCGCGGCTCGGACCCTGGGAGGTGCTGGTCAGGATGGGGTGGGCCACGATCAGCACGGGCTCTTCCGGCAGAAGCAGGATGCCGGAGCTGTGCTCGTCCAGGTCACCGCCGGTGACCAGGGGGCCGCCCGGGCGCAGGTACTCGGCCAGGGTCCCCGGTACGGCCAGGCGCTGGCCGCGGCGCCAGTCGAAGGACTTGGCGTACGCGATGCCCCCTTCCCGGTCGAGGAACATCATTAGATTTAGCCTGCCTCCCGAGAAGGTCTCGTCCATCAGATTGGACTTCAGATATTCCGGGTCCCGGTTCCGGATGAATTCGTAGGTG
>MIBK01000050.1:3307-11524 GCA_001829505.1 Spirochaetes bacterium RBG_16_67_19
AGTCGTGATTGAAGACGGCCAGCTCGTCCAGCTCCCCGGCCAGGGCGTTGCGGGCCTGCTCCAGGCCGCGCAAGGCCTCCCGCTGCTCCAGGCGCCGGAAGCGTCCCAGGAAGAGGGAGGCGGAAATCGCGTAGACGATGGCCAGCAGGCCGAGAGTCATGCCGCCGATCAGGAGCAGGGTGCGCGTACGAATCCTCATCCGCCCTCCGCTTGGACTTCGTGCAATGATGGTATATCATTGCAACTGACATGCTCAAAGCCCGCGTCATGGTCGTGGAGGATGAGGCCCTGGTGGCCGCGGCCATCGAGTCCTGCCTGAAGAATCTGGGGCACCAGGTGGCCGCCTCGGCGGCCAGCGGGGAGGAGGCCGTGCGCAAGGCGGTGGCTCTGGACCCCGACCTGATCCTCATGGACATCCGCCTCAAGGGCCGGATCGACGGCATCGAGGCGGCCACCCGCATCGGCCAGGCGCTGCACATCCCCGTGGTCTACCTCACCGCCCATTCCGACGACGAGACCCTGCTGCGGGCCAGGACCACGGAGCCCTACGGCTTCATTCTCAAGCCTTTCGACGAGAAGGTGCTGAAGGCGGTGATCCAGATGACCCTGTACCGCTCCGTGACCCAGTCCAGGGTGCGGCGCGGCCGGGACCACCTCAACCGCCTCTTGGACAGCATCAACGAAGCCGTGCTGGAGGCGGACGTCAAGGGGGAGATCGCCTACTGCAACCAGGCGGCGGCCCGCCTCCTGTCCTGCGACCAGGCCAAAACCCGCGGGCGGATCCTGGGTGAGGTGCTGCAGCTCCTGGACGAGCAGGGGGTTCCCGCCCCCCTGCCCGTCACCCAGGTCCTGCTGGAAGGAAAGAGCGTGGAGCTGAAAGGCTGCGTGATCCGCAACGGTGAGGAGGACCACCGGGTGATCGACCTGCAGCTCAGCCCCGTCCGCAACGAGGCGGGGGCTATCAGCGGGATCGTGCTGGCCTTCCACGAGAGCCTGCTTTAGCCGGTCCTATTCCTCGCCGACCCAGCGCATGTGGCGGGCGGCCCTCCCGGCCGCCCCGCGCAGGTCCTCGTACAGGCCGCGGATGTCCCCGTCGCTCCAGCTCTGGTTGAGCCAGATCACCGGGATGGCCACCACCTCGGGAACCAGAGCCGCCAGGGCCTCCTCGAAGCCCTGCAGGATCTGGACGGCCGTCTCCCCATTGTCGAACATGAGCTCCACGATCCCCCGCCCGCGGAAGGCCTCCCGCAGGCGCGGCAGCTCGCCGCGCGTGTAGCGGAAGGAGCAGTTCAGGCCGTTGAGCGGCGGATCGTGGTCCAGGTAGTGCCCGGCGGCCGGATGCGGGCCGCAATTGTGCAGGCGCCCGCCGGGCCATTCCCGGAAGATGAGGTTGTTGAACGGCCGGCTGAAGCGGACGAAATGCTCCGGGGAGAGGCCCGCGCACACGTCATCGGAGACGAAGCCTTTGCGGCCTTCCGGCGCCCACAAGGGATCGAAATCGATGCAGGTCAGGCGATCCAGACCCCCGGCCGCCGCGATCACCTCTCGGTAGCAGGAGGCCTGCACCTCCGCCGCCATCGACAGGAAGGCCTGGAAAGCCCGTGGATCGTCGTAGGCGGCGGTGAACAGGAGATTGGTTTCGAACAGGTCCTTGGCGGTGTTCAGCGGGCCGCCCAGGTCCGGGCCGGCCAGGCACACCCCGGGCGGCAGGGCGCGCGCGAACTCCCGGGTCCAGGTCAGGATGAAGGGCATCAGCCCGTCCCGGCGCGGATCGGGCCTGGCCAGGCCGTATACCTGGGACAGGTCGCGGATGGGATGCTCGCCGACCCCCGGCGGCTGCATGGGATCCTCGCCCCAGTGCACGGTCAGGCCGAACATCGTGGCGATGGTCATGTACCCGGGCCACAGGCGCGCGGCCGGCAGGTAGTCGTCCGGGAGCAGGCGCAGCAGCCGGTCGATCGAGCGGATGTTCATTTCCAGCTGCTTGCGGCCGTCCTGGCACAGCTCCCGCAGGCTGTAGCGGCTGGTATCCTCCAGGATGAAGCCCAGCGGCAGGTGGTCCACCCGGCGGTAGGCCCAGGCCCGGCGCACGCGCTCCCGGCGGCGTTCCAGCTCACGGGGCTGGATGGCGGCGATCACTTTCAGTTTGCGTCCTCCTGCCGCATCCTACGCAAAAGCCAGGCGAAAAACAACTTGACAAGTTCCGCGCCGGGGCCGGATAATCGGATTCACCGATGAGATCACGCGAACGCATGTTGACAGCCATCGCGGGCGAAAGGCCGGACCACGCCCCCTGTTCCTTCATGCTCTTTTTCAGCCTTTACGAGCGCTGCTCCAGCGACTCCGAGTTCGTGGAGAAGCAGGTGGAGCTCGGGCTGGACCCCTTCGTGCACGTGGGCCAGCTCAACCACACCCTGCACGGCTACGGGGGCCTGGCTCCGGGGGTGAGCTGGAAGGAATGGGTGGAGGAGCAGGAAGGCGGCAGGCTGTTCTGCCGGCGCATAGACACCCCGGCGGGGCCCCTGCAGAGCAAGGTGCGCCAGCGCGACGGCTGGCCGACGGCGGAGGACTTTCCCCTGCTCAAGGACTGGCTGGTGCCGCGTTTCGAGGAGATCCTGATCAAGCCGGAGCACGACCTGCCCAAACTGCCCTACCTGTTCGGACCCCTGAAGGACGAGGATATCCGGGTGCTGCGCCAGGAGGCCCGCGAGGCTTCCCGCCTGGCCGACCGGCACGGCCTAATGCTAGTGGGGGGCTGGAAGGGCACGGTGCGCCCCGGCCTGCAGGTGGATCCGGGGGTCATGGGGGCCGACGCCATGGCCTGGCTGTCCGGCTTCGAAACGGTCATGGTCCTCTCCCTCACCCGCCCGGACCTGATCCAGGAATATGCCCAGATCATCCATCGCTGGAACCTGAAGCAGATCGAGGTCTACCTGCAGGAGACCGAGGCCGACCTCATCGTGCGCCGCGGCTGGTACGAGACCACCGAGTTCTGGACCCCCCCGGTCTGGCGGGCGGTCATCGCCCCGACGCTGAGACGCGAGGTCGAAACCGTGCACCAGGCCGGGCGCAAGTTCGGCTACATCATCACCAGCGCCTTCCTGCCGCTGCTGGACGATATCCTGGCCGCCGGAGTGGACGTGCTGATCGGGGTGGATCCGGAGGAGGGCAAGGGCACTCAGCTTTCGGCCATCAAGGCCAAGTGCGCCGCTGCCGGGCGGGCGCTGTGGGGCGGGGTGAGCGGCGCGGTGACGGTGGAAATGGGCACCGAGGAGGAAACCTCGGCGGCCGTGCGCCGGGCCCTGGAAGTGCTGGGCGCCGGCGGCGGCTTCATCCTTTCGCCGGTGGACAACGTGCGCGAGGACACCGAGAACTCCCGGCGCAACACCCGGGCCCTGATCGAAGCCTGGAAGAAATACCGTTCATTGAAAGCGTAAGAGCGTCGCTCTTCGAAAAAATCTTGTCAAAGGAGCATCGCATGCGAAAAGGCATCGCTATTCTGATCGCCGCCCTCCTGTTGGGAGGCGCCGGCCTGGCCTTCGGCCAGACCATCACCGTGCTGCTGGGAATCGACGCGGCCGGCAAGCACATGGGCGAGCGGGCCCAGGAGTTCACCGCCAAGACCGGGATCAAGGTGAACCTGGTGGAGGTGGAATGGGACGCCATGGTCAACAAGCAGGCCGTGGCCCTGAAGGCCAAGGAGCCCACCTACGACATCGTGGACTGCGGCTCCTTCATGCTGCCGGAGTACGTGCCCGGCGGGCTGTACGCCGACATCTCCGACATGTACACCCCGGCGGAGCGGGCCAGGTTCATGGACGGCATGCTGGACGGGGTGAGCATCGGCGGCAAGCTGTACGCCGCGCCCTTGATGGCCTCCTGGACCATCATGTTCTACAACAGCGAGATGTTCCTCAAGGCGGGGCTGGACCCGAACAAGCCGCCCAAGACCTGGGACGAGCTGGTGGCCTACGGCCAGAAGCTGCAGAGCCCCACCGTCTACGCGATCGCCGACTCCCTGGCTCCCGGCGAGTACATTTCCGTCGCCTTCTTCCGCTGGGCCAAGTCCGCCGGCGCCAAGATCAGCGAGTTCCGCGGCAACAAGGTCTTCTGGCTCGTGGACAGCCCGGAATGCGTGAAGGCCCTGGAGTTCATGCAGAGCATGATCAAGGACGGGACCATGGACCCGGGCTCGCCCACCTACTACCAGCAGCAGATCGCCGACCTGTTCGGCAAGGGCCAGTCCTCCATGCTGGTGAACTGGGACATGATGCAGCTGGCCTTCAAGAACCCGGAGCAGACCCCCTACGCCGGCAAGATCTTCCCGGCGGTCATGCCGGGCGCCAAGGCGGGCTTGAGCGGTTCGGTCGAAGGGCACGAGTACCTGGCCATCCCCTCCCCCTCGCGGAACAAGGCCGCGGCCAAGCAGTTCATCAAGTACCTGCAGACCCCGGCGGTCCAGAAGAAGCGCGCCCTGGAGGACGGCCAGACCCCGGTGCTCAAGGCCCTGTTCAAGGACCCGGACGTCAAGAAGGTGATCAACCTGGACGTGGTGTTCCAGGCCGCGGCCAACTGCTACTACCGGCCGGCGGTGCCCGAGTACACCCAGTGCGCCGATGCGCTGTCCGTCGAGCTGCAGAACGCCCTGGTGAACAACAAGGACGCCAGGAAGGCCCTGCAGGATGCGGCGGCCAAGCTCAACAAGCTGTCCGGCTGGTGAGAACGGTCTGAATACCGCAACCCCGGGACGCCGCCTCGGCGGCGTCCCGCTTTCCAAGCCACCGGCTTTCCGGCAGAGTCTCAGCGGGCGCCTGGAGCACAACGAGGGGCTGTTCGCCTTCCTGCTGGTGCTCCCCGCCATGCTGATCGTGCTGGCCCTCTACATCTACCCCCTGATCTATTCCTTCGCCATCAGCTTCCTGCGCAGCGACATCCGCTACCCGGAGGAGTTCCGGGGCTTGAAGAACTACGTCGAGATCTTCCAGGAGCCGGACCTGCTGGTGTCCTTCTGGCGCACCATCTACTTCACCGTGGTGTCCCTGGCCATCGAGATGACCCTGGGCATTGCCATCGCGGTGGCCTTCAACAACCGCTTTTTCGGCCGGCCCGTGGCCCGCTCCCTGATCATGATCCCCTGGGCCATCCCGCCGGTGGTCACCGGGATCATCTGGAACTGGCTGGTGCACGCCAAGATCGGGGTCCTCAACTACGTGCTGTACAGCCTCAAGCTCATCCCGCGCTACAAGCCCTGGCTGGCCGATCCGACCTGGGCCATGAACCTGATCGTGCTGGCCGACGCCTGGAAGTGGACCCCCCTGGTGGTGCTGCTGGTCCTGGCCGGGCTGCAGGCCATCCCCGATGAGCTGTACGAGGCGGCCACCATCGACGGGGCCGGGGGGGCGGCGGTGTTCTTCCGGGTAACCCTGCCGGTGATCAGCTGGCCGATCATGGTCACCCTGATCCTGCGCACCGTGGAGGCCATCCGGGTGTTCGACATCATCTACGTGATGACCCGCGGAGGGCCGGCCAACGCCACCAAGCTCACCACCTTCTACGTGTGGGAGATCGCCTTCAAGCACCACATGATGGGCAAGGGCGCGGCGCTGGCCTACCTGATCACCGCGCTGATCGTCATCCTGGCGGTGTTCTACTACCGCCTGCTCAACCGGAGGGTGGAGCTGTAATGGCCGCCGTCACCAGGCCCGGAGTGCGGATCTTCCTCTACCTGTTCGTGGCCCTGATGCTGGTCACCATGCTGTTCCCCTTCTACTGGATCGTGAACATGAGCCTGCAGAACTCCAACCAGCTCTACGACATCCCGCCGCACTTCTGGCCGCCCCAGGCCACCCTCGAGAACTTCGCCAGCGTGCTGCTGGAAGAGCGCGGCCTGATGAAGTTCTACGAGGCGGTTTTCAACACCCTGATCGTGGCGGGGATCTGCATGGCGGTCTGCGTGGCCCTGGGCTCCATCACCGGCTACGCCCTGGCCCGCCTGAACTTCAAGTGGAGCCTGTGGTTCCTGTTCGTCCTGATCGGCACGCAGATGGTCCCGCCCCTGGTGGACCTGATCCCGCTGTACATCATCTTCAGCCGCATCCTGAAGCTGGTGGACACCAAGGCGGCGCTGGTCATCGGCTACACCGGCTGGCTGCTGCCGATCTCGGTCTGGATCCTGTACGGCTATTTCCAGACCATCCCCAAGGACCTGGAGAGCGCCGCGCGCATCGACGGCTGCACGCGCCTGCAGGCCCTGTTCCGGGTGGTCATGCCCCTCTCGGCGCCCGGGATCGCGGCCACCGCCATCTACGTGTTCATCTCCTCGACCAACGAGTTCCTGTTCGCCATGATCTTCGCCTCCACGCGCCGCTCCATCACCATTCCGGTGGCCCTGTCGGACATGATCGGCAAGTACCAGATCCGCTACGGGGACATGACCGCCGGGGCGGTGATCGCCGCCGCGCTGCCGGTGCTGCTGGCCCTGATCTTCCAGAAATACCTGGTGCAGAGCCTCACCGCCGGCGGGATCAAGGGATAAGCGACCAGGGGGTTCAAATGGAAGCTAGACTGAAGGGCAGCGTCGCTCTGGTCACCGGGGCCTCCCGCGGCTACGGCGTCGGCATCGCCGGAGAGCTGGCCGCCGAAGGGGCCAGGGTCTGGATCACGGCCCGCAGCGCCGGGGACCTCGCGGAAGTGGCCCGGCGGATCGGGGCCCGGGCTCTGCCGGCGGACGTGACCCGGGGGGAGGACTGGGATCGCCTCTTCGCCGCGGTCCTGGCCGAGGACGGGCGCCTGGACATCCTGGTCAACAACGCCGGGGGCACCGTGCGGGTGGCGCCGCTGGCCGAGTGGAGCGATGAGGAGGTCCAGCGCGAGATCGGCTTGAACCTGACCGGCGCCATCCTGGGCTGCCGCCGGGCGGCGGACCTGATGCGGAGACAGAAGTCGGGCACGATCGTGAATGTGGCCTCCGTGTGCGCGGTGGAGGCCTGGGCGCAATGGGCGGTGTATTCCGCCGCCAAGGCGGGCCTGCTGCAGCTCACCAAGTGCCTCTATGCCGAGCTGCGGCCTCACGGGGCGCGGGCCACCTGCCTGATCCCCTCCTGGGGAGCCACGGGCTTTGCCATGGCCGCTGGGCTGCCGGCGGCCGATCCGGCCACCACCGAGAAGTGCATCCAGCCCGAGGAGCTGGGCCGCCTGGTGGCGGAGGTCTGTGCCCTGCCCCCGCACCTCTGCCTCCAGGAGCTGATCCTCTGGCCCCTGGTGCAGGAAGTCTCCCCGCTTTAGACCTTCAGGAAGGGCAGACCCGGTTCTTGCCTTCGCGCTTGGCGCGGTACAGCATCTGATCGCTGCGGCGTATCAATTCCTCGGCGCTGGAGGCGTCGGCCGGACAGACGGCCAGGCCGATGCTCACCGTCACCCGCTTGGGAGAGCCGCCCTGCAGGAAGGGATGGGCCTCCACGCGCGAGCGCAGGCGCTCGGCCACCACTTTGGCCCCGCCGGCCTCGGTGTAGGGAAGGACCAGGCCGAACTCCTCCCCGCCGTAGCGGGCGGCCAGGTCGATCTCCCGGATGCTCTGCCGCAGCAGCAGGCCGAACTCCACCAGAATGCGGTCTCCAGCCAGGTGCCCCAGGGAGTCGTTGCAGGACTTGAAATCGTCGATGTCCATCAGGGCCAGCGCCGTGGGGTGGCCCTGTCGCAGGGACCTCTTCACTTCCAGGGCGAGGAAGCGCTTGAAATAGGCGTGATTGAACAGCCCGGTCAGCCCGTCGCTGGTGGCCGCGCTCAGGGCGCTGCGGTACTGGGTCTCCATCTGGCGCAGCTGGTCCCGGCGGCGCAGCAGGTGCTGCAGGCGCACGCTCAACTCCCGGCCGTCCATGCCGGCGCTCAGGATGTCGTCCGCTCCCGCCTCGATCGCCCGTATGCGGTCGGACACCTCCGCCGCGGGACCTACCAGGGCGACCGGAACGCCGGGGGAGACGAACTTCAGGCGGCGGCAGACCTCGTAGCCGTCCCCGTCGGGTAGACCGGTGGCCAGCAGGATCAGATCGGCCCCGCCGGCCAGCTCCTGCAGCTGCCTGGCGTCAGAGGCCCGCAGCAGCCGGCCGCCGCCCAGCACGGCGGCGATCCGCTGGGCCGCCTCGCCGGCGGCCACCACCACCCTCGTGCCCGGGGTGGCCGCTCCCTTCTCCGGGAGCTCCATACCGCCCACCTGCCGTT
>MIBK01000050.1:11534-11641 GCA_001829505.1 Spirochaetes bacterium RBG_16_67_19
TCGGCGGCCAGGCGCTGGCCCAGCTGCTCCTGGAAATGGCTGAGCTGCAGCATGCTCTTGATGCGCACCTCCAGCTCGGCCCCGTCCACCGGCTTGCCGAGGAACTC
>MIBK01000050.1:11659-18847 GCA_001829505.1 Spirochaetes bacterium RBG_16_67_19
CCCCTTGACCTTGTCCTCCACGTCGTGCAGCGCGGTGACCAGGATGATCGGGATGCCCGCGGTCCGCAGATTGCCCTTCAGGCGCCGGGCCACCTCGAAACCGTCCAGGTCGGGCATGAGCACGTCCAGCAGGATCAGGTCCGGGCTCTGCTCCTGGGCCGCCTGCAGGGCGCTCAAGCCGCCTGCGGCCTGCAGGCAATCGTAGCCTGCCCGGCGCAGCTGCTCCGCGAAGGCTTCCACCACGCCCGGTTCGTCGTCCACGATCAGGATGCGCGCCCGCCGCTCGGCGGTGCCCGCCGCCTCCGCGCCCTGCTCCGCCCTGCGCAGGAAGCGCTCCAGGTATTCCAGCAGGCCGCGGGTGTCGAAGGGCTTGCTCAGGAATCCGTCGCAGCCGGCGGCCAGGGCATTGCGCTCCTCCTCCGCGCCCACGAAGCCGGTCATGGCCACCACCGGGATGTGTCGCAGCCGGGGGTCGGCCTTCAGCAGGCGGGTGGCCGCGAGGCCGTCCATGCCCGGCAGGCGTATGTCCATCAGGATGCAATGCGGAGGCTGCCGGCGGGCCATCTCCAGTCCGCTCTCGGCGTCGCCTGCCTCCAGGGTCTGGAAACGGCCCATGTCCAGCAGGGTGGCCAGCAGCTTGCGCGTACTCAGGTCGTCTTCGATGATCAGGATCGTCCGGAAGCCCATCCCCATCGCCGTCCCCTACCTCAGTATCGGCCAATACGGCGCAAGCTGGATGCGCAGGCGGGCCAGCACCTCGCGGGTGGCCCGGTCCGGCTCCCGCTGGGGCACCGGGGGGGGCGCCTCGCCCAGCAGGGTGCACAGCACGGCGGACACCCCCGAGCTCAGCGCAGGCAGGTCGTATCCGCCTTCCAGGGCGAAGGCCAGGCGCCCGGGACAGCATTCCCCGGCCAACTCGGCCAGCACCTGGGTCAGGCCGGCGAAACCGGCCTCCGTCACCATCATGTCGGCCAGGGGATCGTCCCGGTGGATGTCGAAGCCCGCCGAAACCAGGATCAGCTCCGGGCCATAGGCCGTCGCCAGGGGCCGCAGGAGCTCCCGGAATACGGCCAGGTATTCGACGTCGCCCTGCCCCCCGGGCAGCGGGACGTTCACCGTATAGCCCTGCCCTTTTCCCCGCCCCAGCTCCTCCACCCGGCCGGTGCCCGGGTAATGGGGGAACTGGTGCACCGAAAAGTAGAGCACTTCGGGGCTTTCATAGAAGGAGTGCATGGAGCCGTTTCCGTGGTGCACGTCCCAGTCCACCAGCAGCACCCGGTGCAAGCCGCGGCGCTCCAACGCCCAGCGAGCGGCCACGGCCGCATTGTTGAACAGGCAGAAGCCCATGGCCCGCCCGGCCTCGGCGTGGTGCCCCGGCGGCCGCACGGCGGCGAAGGCCCCCGCGCAGTCCCCGTCCAGCGCCGCCTCCACGGCGGCCAGCACTCCGCCGGCGGCCCGCAGCGCCGCGGCATGGGAACCGGCCGAGGCCGAGGTGTCCGGGTCCAGGACCGTCAGCTCCCGCCCCCGGGTAGCCTCGATGCGGCGGATGTATTCGGCCGTATGAACAAGGGCCAGCTCCTCGAAAGCGGCATCGCGGGCCGGCGGAAAAACCAGGCGTCCGCGCAGCGGAAAATCGTCGAGCAGGCGCTGGATGGCCGCCAGGCGTTCCGGGGACTCCGGGTGGCCGGGACCGTTGGAATGCCCGAGGCAGAGCGGATCCAGCACCACGGCGACGGGCTTCAACTGGAGGAGGCTTCCCAATCCAGCACGACCTTGCCCGCCTGGCCGGCGCGCATCGCCTCGAAGCCCTGCTGGAACCCGGTGTAAGGCAGGCGGTGGGTGATAACCGGGGTGATGTCCAGGCCGGTCTGGATCATCATGGTCATCTTGTACCAGGTCTCGTACATCTCCCGGCCGTAGATGCCCTTCAGGGTCAGGCCGTTGAACACCACCAGGTCCCAGTCGATGGCCGTGGCCGCCGGCAGGATACCCAGCAGGGCGATCTTGCCCCCGTGGCACATGTTGGGCAGCATGTCGCGCAGGGCCTGGGGGGAGCCGGACATCTCCAGCCCCACGTCGAAGCCCTCCTTCATTCCCAGGTCCCGCTGCGCTTCATCGATGCTCTCCTCGGGCACCCGCACCACGCGCGTGGCCCCCAGGCGGCGAGCCAGCTCCAGGCGGTAGGGATTCGGATCGCTGACCACCACGTAGCGCGCCCCGGCGTGCCGGGTGATGCCCGCGGCCATGATCCCGATTGGCCCCGCCCCGGTGATCAGCACGTCCTCGCCCAGCAGGTCGAAGGACAACGCCGAATGGGTGGCATTGCCCAGCGGGTCGAAGCAGGACAGGACCTCCAGGGAGATGCGCGGGTCGGCGTGCCAGACGTTGGTCTGGGGGATGGACAGGTATTCGGCGAAGCAGCCCTGGCGGTTCACCCCCACGCCGCTGGTGCGGGCGCACAGGTGGCGCCGCCCCGCCAGGCAGTTGCGGCAGTGCCCGCAGACCAGATGGCCCTCGCCGCTCACCACCTCGCCGGGGAAGAAGTCCAGGACCATGGAGCCCACGCGCTCCACCGTTCCGGCGAACTCGTGCCCGATCACCAGGGGCACCGGCACGTGCTTGGCGGCCCAGGGGTCCCAGTCGTAGATGTGCAGGTCCGTGCCGCAGATGGAGGTCTTGCGGATGCGGATCAGCACGTCGGTGGGCCCGATCTCCGGCTCCTCCACCTCCTCCAGCCAGAGCCCGGGCTCGGCCCGCTTCTTGACCAGGGCCTTCATGCCCGCCCCGGCCCGGTCGACAGCTCGAGCGGATCGAAATCCGGATCGCTGAACCGCTCGGGGCTCACCGGGCGGCCCGCTTCCAGCGCCTCGCCCAGGTGGATGAGGTCCCGGTCCCGGTCCTTGCCCAGGGAGGCCACCGCCCGCAGGACATTGCCCACGTAATAACCGGCCAGGAAGGACCCCTCCAAGGGATTGCCGCGGAACACCAGCCGGTCCCAGACCGGGGCGTAGCCGACGTACTTGAGCGACTTGCCGTGCTGCCGGGTCCAGAAGAAGGGAGCCTCGCGCGGCAGCGGGCTCTTGCCCAGCATGGCCCGGGCCGCGTGCCGGCCCTGGCGTTCCGCCTCGATCCAGTGCTCGGTGCGGCGGGGTGGCCCGCCGGAGGCTTCCTTGAACAGGGCGATGTCCCCTGCGGCGAAGATGCCTTCCGCGGCGGTGGCCTGCCGCGCGTTCACGGGCACGGCCCCCGCTTCGGCCAGCCCGCTGCCGGCCAGGTACTCCACGGCCGGCCGCACTCCCACGCCGATCAGCACGGCATCCGCCTCCAGGTGGGTCCCGTCGGACAGGACCAGATACCTGGCCCGCCCATTGCCCTGCACACTGACCGCGGTGGTGCCGAGATGGAAGCGGACCCCCTCCTTCTCGGCTTCCGCCTTCATCCGGCGGCCGATCTGCGGGCCGAACACCTTTTCCAGCGGCACCTCCTCGGGGGCCACCACCCGGACCTCCAGGCCGCGCTTCCGCAGGGAGGAGGCCGCCTCCAGGCCGAGGAAGCTGGCCCCCAGCACCGCCACGGTGCCGCCTGCCGGCAGCGCCGCCAGCAGGGCGTCGGCATCAGCCAGGCTGCGCAGGGTGTAGCAGCCCGGCAGGTCGATGCCGGGCACCGGCGGGCGCAACGCCACGCTGCCGGTGGCCAGCAGGATGCGCTCCCCCCGCATGGTGGAGCCGTCGGCCAGGGTCAGGGTGCGGCTGCGCGGGTCCAGGGAGGTCACCCGGCTGCCGGTGGCCAGCTCGATCTTCAGGCGGTCGTAGAATTTCTCCCCGCGCAAGGGCAGCCATTTGGCCGGGGCCTCCCCGGAGAGGTAATCCTTGCTGAGCGAGGGCCGGTCGTAGGGGCCTACGGGCTCCTGGGTGAGCAGCACGATGCGCCCGCCGTACCCCTCCCGGCGCAGGGTCTCCGCCGCGGCCGCGCCGGCCGCCCCCCCGCCAACGATCAGCAAGGTCCGGTCGTCCGTGCCGGCCGGCATCTCGATCCTCGGCGCCTCCCCGAGGCGCACCCACACCTTGCCCCGCTCCACCTTCACCTCGTGGACGGCCAGGTCGCCCAAGGCGGGAGGCGAGAGGAGACGGCCGTCGCGCAGGTCGAAACGGGCATTGTGCGAGGGGCAGGTGAGGGTGTACCCGCTCAGGGACCCCCGAGCCAGGTGGCCCTTGTAATGGGGGCACTCCGCCGCGCAGGCGTGGATCCTGCCTCCCGCGCGCACCAGCAGGACCTGACGGTCGCCCACGGCGACCTCCACCAGCCGCCCTTCCTCCAGGTCGGCCTCTTCCGCCGCCTGCCTCCAATCCCCGCTTTCCATGGTTTTCCTCCCGGGCAGGCTAGCGCCGCCTGCGCCGTCCCCCCCCCGCTACCGCGGCTCCCACCAGGCCGATGCCGCCGCCCACCGCCCCGCAGATCAGGATGCTCTGCCGGATCTGGGGGACGTCGGCCCTGTACTTGATCAGCTCACCCAGCTTTTCCAGGCCCTGGGCGGGAGTGACGAGGCTCTTCAGGCTCAGGTAGCCGTTCGTCGTGCGGGCGAAGATCAGGTAGCCCACCACCAGGCCCGCCGCCCCCAGCACGATGATGGCCAGGATGATTCTTCTCAGCATGTTCCCTCCTTCAGGTAGACGTACAGCTTGGCATCCAGCAGGCGCCCCTCCGCGGTGAAGCCCGCCAGGGCGGCCGTGAAACCGGCAGGGGCGATCCTGAGGACCCGGATGGCTTCCGAGGCTTCCGGAGCGGGATCCTGCGCGGCCTCTTCCCCGCAGCGGACGTACACCAACTGAACGGTTTCGGTGCTCAATCCCGCGGTGGTGGACACGGCCGGGCCTATT
Organism: Spirochaetes bacterium RBG_16_67_19; assembly: GCA_001829505.1. Taxonomy (GTDB): domain Bacteria; phylum Spirochaetota; class Spirochaetia; order SZUA-6; family DRHE01; genus MIBK01. The sequence goes on from MIBK01000050.1 coordinate 16,537, forward strand.
TCCAGCACCTCCCCCCGGTAGCCGGTCTCCTCGGCGAGCTCCCGCAGGGCGGCCGGGCCCGCCTGTTCGCCGGGGTCCAAAAGCCCGGCGGGGAACTCCAGCACCGGAGCCTGAAAAGGCACCCGGTACTGCTCGATCAGGATCAGGGAGCGGCTTTCCGCGGTGCGGGCCACGATCACCACCGCCGGCCGGGCGCCGGTCCGCTCCGCGTACACCCAGCTGCGCTCCCGCCCGTGAAGGTCCAGGTAAACTGTCTCCTTGAGCTGGAGCCAGCGATCGCCGTGCAGCAGGCGCTCCGCGATGGTCCGCATATCAGCCGCTGTGCTCGACCAGGCCCTGGAAGTGCTCGTAGACCGCCCGGAAAACGGTCTGGTAGGCCTCCAGGGCCTGCTGGGCGTGGGCCAGGGTGAAGAATTCGTAGGGGGCTCCTCCGGGAAGGGCGAAGGGATAGCGGGTGGGCAGGTACAGCACGTCCAGGCGGACGGCCGCTTCCGTCAGGGACTGGAAAACCGGGGCGTGCGCGGCGCAAGTCTGGACCAGCTTGAGGACCGAGTGCCCCACGCCGGCCCGTTCCCCCTTCAGGATCAGAAGACCCTTGAGGATCTTCTCGGCCGCCTGCTGGAACAGGAAGCAGGACACCTCGAAATCCCCCGCCCGCGCGTTCTTCTCCGCCGTCTTGGCGTCCTTGGTTCCCTGCAGGTACCAACGGACCGCTTCAGCTTCGCCGGCTTTCATGCAGCACCCTCCCCTCCTCCAGGATCTCCCGCGCGAAGGGGTGACCCTCCGCGCGCAGGCGCTCCAGCTCCTGGGCCGTGTAGATGACCGGCCGGACAGCCGTCCCCGGCAGGTCGAAGCGCTGCAGGAACTCGGCGTGGCGCTCGAGCCAATCGCCGGCCTCCTTCACCACCAGGCACAGGTTCAGGTCGCTTTCGGCTTGCGCTTCGCCGCGGGCGTAGGAGCCGAACAGGATCACCCGCTGCGGCTTGTAGCGCTCCCGGAGGTCCCGCACGAGCGAAGCCAGCTGCTCGTCACTGACCATAGGCCTGAAGTGTAGCCGGATTCGCCCCGGGTGTCAAAACGGCTGCGGCGCCGGCGCCCGGCGACTAGGGTCGGGGGCCGCCGCCCTGGGGGCTCCCGCCCGAGGGGCTGCCGCCCAGGGGGTGGAATACGGTGCGGGGCACTCGGTCGCTCAGGATGTCGGACAAGCGGTAACGCCCGTTGGCCACGATGGTCCGGATGCCATGCTCCCCGGCCATCCGGGCGGCGCGCACCTTGGAGGCCATCCCGCCCAGCCCCAGCGGGTTGGTCTCCTTGGCGGCCATCTGCTCGATCTGCCGGTCGATCTCGCGGACCTCCTCCACCAGGGCCACGTGGGAGTTGTGTTTGGGGTTGGCCTGATACAGGCCGTCCACGTCGGTGAGGATCAGCAGGCACTCCGCGCGCAGGCGCACGGCCACCAGGGCGGCCAGAATGTCGTTGTCGCTGAACACCGGCTGGGCCTCCACCTCCTCCTTGTTGACCATGTCATTCTCGTTCACGATGGGGATGGTGCCCTGGGCCAGGTAGGCCTCCATGATCTGGCGGATGGTCTTCTCCTCGTTCTGGGTGGAGAAGTTGTGGTGGGTCAGCAGGATCTGGGCGACGCGGATGCCGTAGCGCTTGAACAGGTCCTTGTAGGATTTCATCAGCTTGATCTGCCCCATGCCCGACAGCAACTGCAGCTCCAGGGCGTCGCGCGGGCGCTGGCTCAAACCGCGGATCTCCATGCCCGCGGCCACCGCGCCGGAGGTGACCAGGGCGATCTGCTCCCCCGCGCGGGCCAGGCCGGCAATCTCTCGCACCTTGGCGGCCAGCCAGCGGTAGTTTATGCGGCTGCCCCGCGAGATCAGGGCGCTGCCGATCTTGATCAGCAGCCTCATGGCAGGTCCCGGTGGCGGAAGCGCCGCCGGCCCTCCGCGTAGTCCGCCACCGCCTGCCCGCGGCCCACCAGCAGGAACTTGGTGCTGGTCAGTCCTTCCAGCCCCACCGGCCCCCGGGCGTGGATCTTGCCGGTGGCGATGCCCACCTCCGCGCCCAGTCCGTAGCGGTAGCCGTCGGCGAAGCGGGTGGAGCAGTTCCACATCACGGAGGAGGAGTCCACCCCGGCCTGGAAGCTGCGGGCCGCCGCCGGATCGCCGGTGACGATGGCTTCGGTGTGGTGGCTGCCGTAGCGGTTGATGTGCTCCATGGCCTGTCCCAGCGAATCCACGACCCGGACGGCGAGGATCAGGTCGTTGTATTCGGCCCGCCAGTCCTCCGGCGTGGCGGCAGC
>MIBK01000050.1:18868-19348 GCA_001829505.1 Spirochaetes bacterium RBG_16_67_19
CCGCGTGCGCTCGTCCCCGCGCAGCTCCACCCCGGACAGCCGGGCCGCCAGGCGCGGCAGGAACTCCCGGGCCACGCGCTCGTGCACCAGCAGCGTCTCGATGGCGTTGCACACCGCCGGGTACTGGCACTTGGCGTCGTAGGCCAGCTCCACGGCCATGCCCAGATCGGCCTCCGCGTCCACGTACAGGTGGCAGACCCCTTCGGCGTGGCCCAGCACCGGGATGCGCGTGTTCTCCTGGATGCTCTTCACCAGCTCGCCGGAGCCCCGCGGGATCAGCAGGTCGATCAGCCGGTCCAGCTCCAGCAGCTCGCGCACCTCGGCCCGGCTCTCCACCAGCTGCAGGCCGTCGCGGAAGGCGGGCTCCTCCGCCGCGGCCGCCTCGCGGAACAGGGAAAACAGGATGCGGTTGGAGCGCCGGGCTTCGGAGCCACCCTTGAGGATGACGGCGTTGCCGCTCTTCAGGCCCAGGGAGGCGAT
>MIBK01000050.1:19418-19592 GCA_001829505.1 Spirochaetes bacterium RBG_16_67_19
AGCACCAGGCCTTCGTCCAGCTCGCGACTCATGAGGCGCCGCCCCACCGGGTCCGGCAGGCGGGCCACCTCGCGCACGCTCTCGGCCATCTGGGCCACCTTGGCCTCGTTCAGGACCAGGCGCTTGAGCAGGGCGTCCTTCAGCCCCGTTTTCCGGGCCTCGTCCTGATCCGCC
>MIBK01000051.1:0-215 GCA_001829505.1 Spirochaetes bacterium RBG_16_67_19
GGAGCTGAAGAGGCGCTTCGGGGCCCGGGTGGTGTTCCACGGCGGCGTGGACGAACAGCGCGTGCTGCCCTACGGCAGCGAGGAGCAGGTCCGCGAAGAAGTTCGGGCCCGCATCGCCGCTCTCGGACCGGGAGGCGGCTACGTGCTGGCGCCGGCCCACAATCTGCAGGACGATGTGCCGCCGCAGAACGTGGAGGCCATGTTCGCCGCCGCTC
>MIBK01000051.1:415-1366 GCA_001829505.1 Spirochaetes bacterium RBG_16_67_19
CTTCCGGTCGAAGCTGTCGCCCGCCCCGGCCAGCTTCTGCTGCTCCTGCAGCAGGAAGGCGGCGCGGCGCTGGGACAGCTCGGACAGCTGCAGGTTGAGCGCCTCCCGCGCGGCCCGCTGTCCGGCCAGGTAGGCCTTCTGCTCCTCCAGGCTCAGGCCCTGCATCTGCGGGGGCAGCTCTTCCTTCTTGATCCTGGCCAGGTCCACCCCCCCGGCCAGGTCCTCCACCAGGTCCCCGCCGCCCTGGATGGCCTTGCCGCCGGTGGCCAGGTTGAAGGCCGCCCGGTCGGCCGCTACCGCCGCGGGGGCTTCGGCCGCCGCCCGGGTCTTGGCCTCGGCCTCGGCCCGGCGCTCGCGGGCCCCCCAGGCCACCACGGTCCGGCTCACCTCCGCGGAGAGGCGGGCGATCTCCCCATCATAGGGGGTGGGCACCGCCTGCATGTTGCCGCTCTGCTCCAGGGCCACGTAGGCGCCTTCGGCCAGGCGGGCGATGTCCTTCCACACCCGCGTGGTCTCCGGCACGCCGCCGCATTGGACCGTGTTGACGACCAGGCCGCGGGCCGCCGCCGCCCGGCAGGTCTCCGGGTACTGCGCCTCGCCGCGGTAGTCCATGTGCGGCGGGTAGTCGCCGACCAGGAACACGATCTTCAGGACCTCCGGGTCCGTGGACCAGCCCAGGCGATGCACGGCTTCGTACAGGGCCTGGTTCACGCTCTCCTGGTCGTCCCCGCCCCCATCGGCGTGGATGTCCTGCAGGTCACGGAACACCGTGTCGATGTCCGCGGTCAGGTCGTGCAGCCGGGTCACGTACTGGTCCCCCCGGTCCCGGTAGGTTACCAGGCCGATGCGCACCTCCGGCGCCGGCAGGCCGGCGGCCGGCCGGCGGGCGACCAGCGAGTTGGCGATGGACCAGATCTTCTGCTTGGCCCCCTCGATCAACCACCCCATGGA
>MIBK01000051.1:1427-1687 GCA_001829505.1 Spirochaetes bacterium RBG_16_67_19
GCCCCGTGCCCGGCCGCGGCCGCGGCCAATACCAGCGCCGCGGCGCTCAACATCGCTCGATAGCCTGTCTTCATCTTCATCCTCCTCACTCGTCCCGAATCTGAACCAGCGTGTCGTCCACGACGACGTCCAGGTTGTTGCCCAGCGCCAGGAAGGCGGCCAGCTCCCGGTTCCCGCGCAGCAGCTCGAAGTACTCCTCCCCGCCGAAGGCCACCCGCCGGCGCTTGAGCGCCGTGCCTGCCTGGGCCGCGGCGTCGGTC
>MIBK01000051.1:1762-3682 GCA_001829505.1 Spirochaetes bacterium RBG_16_67_19
TCCTTGTAGCCCTGCGCCGGCCCCGCGGCCCGGCTGGACTTCTCCAGGCCCCCGGCCTCTTGAAGCGCCTCCGCGTTCCGGCTGTTCTTCAGGCCCAGCACGGACTGGGCGTTGGCCACGGCCTCCGCGCCCGTGCGGCGTTCCGGCGCCTTGGCCTCGGCGCGCACCGAATCCAGCTTGCCGCGGGCCGCGGCGGAAACCTCCCGGTCCTGCTCCAAATCCCTGAAGCTGCGCAGCTCCGGGGCCACCCCCCGGCGGGCTTCGTCCTCCAGGACCAGGTAGGCCGTATAGGGGGTGACGATGCCGTGCTCCCGGGCCAGAGCCACCACCTCATCCCGCAGCTCCGCGGAGTCGCCGCGCAGGCGGATCTCGTCCAGCAGGCGGCCCACGCGCCGGGCGGCCCACAACCGCGGGAGCCAATCCTGCTCCCCCGCGGCGGCGGGAAAGTCCACCTCAGCCGCGAACTGGACCTGCTTCCCGCCGAGGCTGCCGGTGATACGGGCCTCCGCCGCTCCGGAGCCGGAGTAGCGCCCGAACACGGCCAGCACCTCCCCGTTGAAAAGGTCCGGAAGCGCAGCGGGCTCCAACCCGCTCACACGCACCTTCGGATTGGAGAAGGAAAGGGCCAGGTCGGCCAATACGGGGTCCCGAATTTTCGAGTAGAAGGAGCTCAACACCAACTCCAGGTCCTCACCGGGCAGCACGTAGCGGCTCAGAGCCCGGGAGCCCTCGGCGATGCGGTCCAGCAGGTGGGTGTTCACATCCGTACCGATCCCGAAGCAGAAAATCCGCGTGCCCTGCCCCGCTTGCAGGATGACCGGCACCAGGGCCTCCTCCCGCGTCTCGCCCACGGTAGGCAGGCCGTCGGTCAGGAACACCACCAGGTATGGGCGGCCGGACCGCCCGCCCGCTTCCTGGCCGCCTGCCTCCCGCCCGCCCCCCCGCAGTCGCAGGGCCGCGGCCAGCGCGTCGCCGATGGCCGTCCCGCCGAGGGGCTTCAGGCCGGACACGAAGTCCTGGGCCCGGCGCACGGCCGCCGGCCCGGCCGGGGCCAGCTCGCCGAACAGGGCCTCCGCCTCGGTGGCGAAGCGGATGACCTCGAAGCGGTCGCCGGCGTTCAGGTTGTCCAGGCAGAAGGCCAGGGCCCGCCGGGCCTGCTCCAGCTTGCCGCCCGCCATGGAGCCGGAGGTGTCCACCACGAAGCAGATGTCCTTGGGCTGCACCTGCCCGGGGCTCAGGCCCGGGGAGGCCAGAAGCAGGAAGTAGCCCTCCTGCCCGGCCCGGCGGGAGGCCAGCAGGCTGATGCCCAGCGGGTCGCTCTGCCGGGAGAACACCAGCTTGAAGTCGGTGTCGGGCCAGACCCGGCGAGCCTCCCAGCCCACCACGGCGCGGCGCTCCCCGTCGCGGCGGATCTCCACCTCATGGCTCGGGCAGTAGAGGCTCTTCAGCGGCAACCGGCCCTCGAGCTCGACGCTGATCGAAACCCGCTCCAGGGGGGCGGAGCTGAACTTCTCGGTGTTGAGCGGGTACACATACTCGGTCAGGCCGGAATCGCTTTTCAGCAGCTGGGTATAGCGCAGCCGCACGAGCTTGCCCGCCCGCGGCTGGATCGGGAAGACCCGCAGCCGGAAGGCCCCCCGCCCCACGTACTCCAGCAGGGCCGGGTCCCTGGACTTCCGCACGATCTCCTCGTAGATGGCCCGGGCCCGGTCGGCCGGCAGCAGCTCCGCCTCGCTCAGCTTGCCGTCGATCTCCATGGCCAGGCGGTCGATGACCGCGCCGGAGGGGAGCGGGAACAGGTAGGTGCCCTCCAGCACCGTGTGGTTGGGATTGAAGAACTCCTGCTCCACGGTGGTGGTGGCCGCCAGCTCGCGGATCTCCACGCTCACCTGGTGGCGGCGCACCTCCAGCGGCGCGAAG
>MIBK01000051.1:3733-4850 GCA_001829505.1 Spirochaetes bacterium RBG_16_67_19
TCCGCCCGCAGGGCGGCGGGAGCGGCCAGCGCCCCGGCCAGCAGCGCGGCGGCCAGCAGGCTCCGCCGCCCGGAGGCAGCAGGCACCCTAGGAATCGCATGTTTGTTCATGCCCCGAGTGTGGCGCGCCGGGCCCGCGCGGTTGTCAGGGCCGGGAAAAGAGATTGTAAAAAGAGTGTAAAGCTATTGCGTCCGCCGGGCCCCTGGGATCGAGCCGATCAGGGCCCGGGTGTACTCGTGCCGCGGGTGGCGGTAGATCTCTTCCGCGGGGGCCTGCTCGACCACGGAGCCCCGGTACATGACGGCCACCCGGTTGGACATGTGGCGCACCACCGAGAGATCGTGGGAAACGAAGATCATCGCCAGGCCGTGCTCCTTCTGCAAGTCGAGGAGCAGGTTCAGGATCTGGGCCTGGATCGAGACGTCCAGAGCGCTCACCGGCTCGTCGCAGACCAGCAGGGCGGGCTTGAGCACCAGCGCCCGGGCGATGGCGATGCGCTGGCGCTGGCCTCCGGAAAACTCGTGGGGATAGCGCCGGGCATCGCTCTGGGCCAGGCCCACCTCGCCCAGGGCCCGCCGCACGACGGCCAGCCGCTCCGCGGCCGGAAGCCTGGCGCGGATGACCAGGGGCTCCTCGACGATGGAGCCCACCGGCAGGCGGGGATTCAGCGAATCCGCCGGATCCTGGAAGATCATCTGCACCCCCCGGCGCAGCTCGCCGAGCCTGGACTCCGGCAGGGTGCCGACCTCCGTTCCCCGGAAAAGGATCTGCCCGGAGCTCGGGCGGTAGAGGCGCAGGATGCAGCGGCACAGGGTGCTTTTCCCGCAGCCCGTCTCCCCCGCGATCCCAAGGGTTTCCCCGGGGGCTACGGCTAGGCTCACCTCGCGCAGGGCCTGCACCAGCACGCGGCCGCTGAACCGGGCCTGGGCGAAGCGCATGGACAGATTCCTGGTCTCCAACAAGGCGCTAACGGGGCCGTTGCTCACGGTGCCGCCGCTCACGCGTCCGCCTCGCCGGCTTTGATGCAGCGCACCTGCCGGTCGCCGATCCGGCGCAGGAGGACGGGGGCGGCGCGGCAGCCGGCATCCGCCAGAGGGCAGCGCTCAGCGAAACGGCA
>MIBK01000051.1:4858-5508 GCA_001829505.1 Spirochaetes bacterium RBG_16_67_19
CGGGAAAGCTCCGCGGCGGGGGTACCGTGCCGGGGATGGAGGGCAGCCGGGTCCGCGGCAGGGAGTCCAGCCGGGGGGCGCCTTGCAGGAGGCCGCGCGTGTATGGGTGCAGCGGGGTTTCCAGGACCTCCCGGACCGGGCCCTGCTCCACCACCTGGCCGGCGTACATGACCGCCACCTGGTCGGCGATCTCCGCCACGACCGCCGTGTCGTGGGTGATGTACAGAAGGCCCATGCCGTGCTCCAGCCGCAGCCGTTTCAGCAGGGCCAGGATCTGGGCCTGCACCGTGACGTCCAGGGCCGTAGTCGGCTCATCGGCGATCAGCAGGCGCGGCCTGCCGGCCAGGGCCATGGCCAGCATCACCCGCTGGCGCATCCCTCCGGAAAGCTGAAAGGGGTAGCTGGCCGCCCGGCGCTGCAGGTCGGGCAGCTCCACTTCCTCCAGGAGGCGCAGGGCTTCGGCCCGCCGCCCGCGGGGCCGGACGTCGGGGCGGTGCAGCTTGAGCACTTCCTCCACCTGGGAAAGGGCCGTATGCACCGGATTCAGGCAGGTCAGCGGCTCCTGGAAAACCATGGCCACCTCGCCGCCGCGGATGCCGTACATGGCCTCCGCCGGCAGGCCCAGCAGCTCCCTGCCCCGCAGGCGGACC
>MIBK01000051.1:5516-5631 GCA_001829505.1 Spirochaetes bacterium RBG_16_67_19
CGTGACCCGGCCCGCCGGATGGGGCAGGAGGCGCATCACGGCGCCCGCGGTGACGCTCTTGCCGCAGCCGGATTCCCCGACCAGGGCGAGAGTCTGCCCCTCGGCGATGCGGAAG
>MIBK01000051.1:5756-6056 GCA_001829505.1 Spirochaetes bacterium RBG_16_67_19
ATAGGCCTTGTTGCCGCGCTGGGCCTCCAGCACCTCCCTGCGGATCTCGGCGTCCACCCAGAAGTAGCCGACGTAGCCGGTGGTGCCGGATAGCGGATCGTAGAAGTCGTCGTGGTATTTCTGGGAAAGCCAGGACGGGAAGCGGATCCACTTCCAGGCCGCCCCCCGGAAGAAGGGGACATAGTAGCTGGGGATGACCAGGGCCGCCTCGTCGACCTTGCGCTGGATCTGGCGGTCAAGCTGGGCCTTGCGGGCCAGGTCCCCCTCGGCGCGGAAGGCGTCCAGGAGCCGGTCCATCTC
>MIBK01000051.1:6169-6950 GCA_001829505.1 Spirochaetes bacterium RBG_16_67_19
GGAATTTCTTCTCCCGCACCGCGGTGAAGGAGCCCTGCTGCATGAGCTTGAGCTGGATCTCCAGCCCCGCCTTCTTGGCCTCCTCCTTGAGCACGGACAGCCGCTCGGTGTGGTTGGGGGACTGGTACAGCAGCTCGAAGGACAGGCGCTGGCCCCGGGGGTTGGCCCGGATTCCGTCAGGGCCGAAGCGCGAGTAGCCGGCCGACTCGAACAGCTCGCCGGCACGCCGTGGGTCGAAAGCGGGCTTGCGGATGGAGTCCTCGTCGAAGCTGATGCCGGCGAACACGTGGGCCAGCCCGATGTTGTGCAGCCGGCTGTACTCCCCGCGCAGGGCGGTGTCGATCATCTTCTGGATGTTGACGGCGTAGTACAGGCCCCGGCGGACATTGAGGTCGGCGAACAGTGGGTCGCGCACGTTCAGCACGATTCCCGTGACGCCGGTGAGCGGCACGTAGTAGTTGAACTGCCGGTCGGTCCAGCCCTTCTTCACCGGGTCGCGGTTTTCCGCGTCGGCCCACTCCTGGGGAATGATGAGGGGGTAGGTGTCGATCTGCCCGTTGTAGAAGTAGTTGCGGACGATGTCGTTTCCCCCGGTGATGACCCGGTACTCGATGGCGTCCACGTTGAAACGGTACTTGTTGTAGTCGTACTGGTGCCCCCACCAGTCCTTCACCTTCTTGAAGGTCAGCGACTCCCCTTTCTTGAAGCCGGCCAGGTAGTAGGGCCCGGCGGTCGGCTCGGCCGACCACTGGTAGGCCTCCACGTAGTTCTTCGGAATCAC
>MIBK01000052.1:0-901 GCA_001829505.1 Spirochaetes bacterium RBG_16_67_19
AGATGCGGGCCTCGGACGGGGTGGTCTTCGCCTCGCCGAACTACTCTTTCCAGGTGTCCGCCATCCTGAAGATCTTCCTCGATCGGCTCGGCTTCATGGCCCATCGGCCGCGCTTCCACGGCAAGACCTTCAGCTGCCTGGTCGTGCAGGGGATCTACCGGGGCGGCCAGATCGTGAAGTACCTGGAGTTCGTCGGCAGGGCCCTGGGCTTCAACGTCGTGAAGGGCAGCTGCATCCGGACCCTCGAGCCCATGGACGGCAAGGCTTTGGACCGGATGGAGAGCAAGCTCGCCGCCCAGGGCCGGCGGCTGCATGCCCGGCTGCTGCGAGCCTCGCACCCGAGGCCCTCGCTCTTCGGGCTCATGATCTTCCGGATGGGCCGGACGGGCTTCAAGCAGAGCCTCGGCGAGGACAGTCTCGACCACGTGTACTATCGCGACCAGGGCTGGTTTGAATCCGACTACTTTTATCCCACGCGTCTGGGCCCGTTCAAGAAGGCCGCCGGGGCGTTCTTCGACTGGGTCGCGGCCCGCGTGTACCCGCAGCGGGAGGTGAGAGCATGATCCGGGTGCTGATGGTAGGATACAACGGAGCCAACAACACGGGGGCGGAAGCCCTGCTGCTGTCCGACATCGAGGACGTGCGCGAGGTGCTGGGCCGCGAGGCGCATATCACCGTACCCACCCTGAACGAGGCCAACCTGCGCCGCTACCTGAAGGAAGGCCCGGCGCTGCGCATCGCCCCGATGCCCACCCTGTTCTTCGCCAGCCTCCGCCGGATGGTGCGGGAGAGCGACCTGGTGCTGCTGGTGGAGGGCTCCACCTACATGGACACCTGGGGCAGCCCGCTGCTGTGGGCCTTCCTGTGGGCCTCACACTGCGCCGCCGAAATGGGCAAGCCC
>MIBK01000052.1:958-1261 GCA_001829505.1 Spirochaetes bacterium RBG_16_67_19
AAGCGGGTGGCCAGCCGCACGGACCTGATCGTCACGCGCAACCGCGCCGCGGCCGGACGCCTCGGCGCCATGGGAGTGACCGCCCCGCTCCTGTCCACCGCGGACAACGCCTTCACCTTCCAGCCGCGCCCGGCCGACCGGGGGTGGCTGGCCCGGGAGTGGCCGCGGGCCGCCGGCGGGGTGGTGGGCCTGGCCCCGAACGATTTCCACCTCTGGCCGGTCGTGATGCGCCCCTGGGGGCGAAGGGAGCGCTGCTACAAGTGGCCCTACTACTTCTCCAGCTCCCCGCAGCGTCTGGCGGCG
>MIBK01000052.1:1336-3399 GCA_001829505.1 Spirochaetes bacterium RBG_16_67_19
ATCTGCATGGAGCAGGTCGACGAGGCGATCGCCGGCCGGGTGCACAGCTACATGAGGCACCAGGCTGACGCGAGGGTGTTCTCCGCGCGCGAGCACGACGCCTCGCGGATGACCGAGGTGCTGCGCGGCCTGGATCTATTGATCACCTCCCGCTACCACGCCGCGGTCCTTTCCCTGCGGGCTGCCGTGCCCCAGATCGCCGTGGGCCACGATACGCGCCTGGACACCCTGTACCGGGACCTGGGCCTGCGGGAGGAGTGGTTCCTCACGCCGGACCGCCTGCCCGAGCTGGGCGAGCGCGTGGAGCGGCTCCTGGCCGCCCCGGAGCTGCAGCGGGAGCGACTGCGCCGCGGTCACGCGGAGCACCTGGCCCGCGCCCAACACAACCGCCGGCTGCTGGCCCGGTTTGCTTCCGATCACTTCCCCGGCGCGGAGCTGTCCGGAGGCGCGGCATGGGTGGCCTGATCCTGCTCACCGGCGCCACGGGTTTTCTGGGCGCGCAGATCGCCCGCCTCCTGCTGCGGGACACCGACCACCGCCTGGCCGTCCTGGTGCGCGGCCAGGATGCAGAGGACGCGCGCCGGCGCCTCCAGCGCCTGTGGAGCGACTGGCCGGAGACCCAAGGGGCCGTGGCCTCGGGCCGCGTGCGGGTGCTTCCGGGCGACCTCGGCCGGCCGGGCCTCGGCCTGGAGCCCGGCGTCTACAGCGAGCTGAAAAAGACGCTGACCCACATCGTGCACGCCGCCGCGGAGCTCAAACTGGACGGGGAGCTGGAGGAGCTGCGCCTCATCAATGTCGGCGGCACCGCGCGTCTGCTGGAGCTGGCCCGGGCGGTGCACGCCGACCACGGCCTGGAGCGCTACGCCCACGTGTCCACCGCCTACGTGGCCGGGGGCCGCACCGGCGAAGTGGCCGAGGAGGAGCTCACCGACCGTTACGGATTCTCCAACGCCTACGAGCAGACCAAGTACGAGGGGGAGCTCGCGGTGCGGGAGGCGATGCGGGAGCTGCCGGTCTCGGTGTTCCGCCCCGGCATGGTGGTCGGCGACTCGCGCACTGGGGAAATCCGCGCCTTCAACACCGTGTACGTGCCGCTGCGGCTGTACCTCTCCGGCAAACTGAGATTGATCCCGGCGCGGCCGGAGCTGGCGATGAACCTGGTGCCCGTGGACTACGTGGCCGGGGCAGTCGCCCGCCTGGCCTTGGACCCGCGGGCGATCGGGCTCACCTTCCACCTGACCGTGGATCCTGATCACCTGCCCCAAGCCCGGGAGCTTCTGCGGGCGGCCCGCGACTGGGCGGCCGAGGAGTTGGGCGAGGCGCCGCCTCCGGCGCGCTTCATTCCGATGCCGGCCCTGGCCCGCCTGCCCGCGGCGGTGAAGCTCCCGGTGCCGGCTTTCCTGCTTTCCTATTTCAACGAGAACCGCCGCTTCCGGCGGGACAACGTGGAGCGCCTCCTGGGCTCCTACGTCCCGGACTGGAAACAGGTCCTTCCGCGCCTCCTGGATTACGCGGTGAGCCGCGGTTTCCTGCACCGCAGCGGGCGCACGGTCCACGAGCAGGTGCTCTTCCGCCTGCAGAGCCGCCGGCTGCCGGTCCGGGTGCACGACCTGGCGGCGGACGGCAGCGAACGGGCGCGCGGCGGGGTGGAGCTGGCACAAGAGATCGCCGCGGCGGCCGGGGCCCTGGGCGCGCTGGGGGTGCGCCCAGGCGACCGCGTCGCCCTGGTGGGCCTGAACTCCAGCCGCTACCTGGCGCTGGACACCGCCGTTGGACTGACGGGGGCGGTGAGCGTGCCGCTGTACTACACCTCGCCCCCCGACGAGATCGAGGGGATCCTGCGGGCTTCCGGCGCGCGCCTCCTCCTGGTCGGGGCGCCGGACGTGCTGGCCCGCGTCGGGGAGATGCGCACGCAGGTCCCGATCGCCTCCTTCCTCCCGGGCCCCCTGCCGGCCGGGCTGGACGTGATCCCGTGGGAAGCCTTCCTGGCGCTGGGTCGCAAGGCCGGCCTGCCTAAAGCAGCGGCGACCGAGGCGACCGCGTCGCGCGCGGTAGCGCTTGAG
>MIBK01000052.1:3407-8449 GCA_001829505.1 Spirochaetes bacterium RBG_16_67_19
AGGCTTCCACGACCCGGCCACCCTGCGGTTCACCTCAGGGACCACCGGCAGGCCCCGGGGGACGCCCTTCCGGCACGGCCAGGTGCTCTGGCTGGCCGAGACCATGACCTCCCTGCTTCCCTGGCGGGTGAGGGTCCGGCCGGCGCGCTACCTGTCCTTCCTGCCGATGAACCACGTGGTGGAGGGGATCCTCGGCACTTACGCCCCGTACTTCCTGTCCGCCCCGGTGGACGTCTGGTTCCTGGAGGACTTCTACTCCCTGTCCCGCGCGCTGCCGCGGGTGCGGCCCACGGTGTTCTTCTCCGTGCCGCGCTTCTACGAGAAGGTCTGGGAGCGCTTCGCGGAGCGGGCGGCCGGCCGCCTGTACCTCGGCCTCCCGGCCGGCGGGCTGCGGCGCGCGCTGCGGCCGCTGGTGCGGCGGGCCGTCCTGCGGCGGGCAGGGCTGGACCGCTGCGCCCAGCTCATCGTCGGCTCGGCCCCGTGCCCCGACCGGCTGCTGGCGGACTTTCGGGAGCTGGGCGTGGAGATCCACAACGCCTACGGCCTGACCGAGGCCCCGCTGGTCACCCTGAACCGCCGCGGCGCCAACCTGCTGGGGACCGTGGGCACGCCCCTGCCGGCAACCGAGATACGCCTCGCGCCGGACGGGGAGGTGCTGGTGCGCGGCCCCCAGGTGGGCGGCGCGTCGGGCGAGGGACCGGCGGAGGGCTGGCTGGCCACGGGCGACCTGGGGGAGCTCACCTCCGACGGGAGCCTGGTCATCCGGGGGCGGAAGAAGGAGATCCTGGTCACCTCCTACGGAAAGAACATCCACCCGGCGAAAATCGAGGCGCTGCTCCGGCAGATTCCCGGCCTGGCCGAAGTCATGCTGGTCGGGGAGAGCCGGCCCGCCCTGTGCGCCCTGCTCTGGCTGAAGGGCGGCTCGGCCACCCCCGGGGCGCTGCAAGAAGTCGACCACGCGGTGCGCCAGGTCAACGAGCGCCTCTCCCGCCCCGAGCAGGTCAAGCGCTGGGCCGTGCTGGCGGAGAGTCCCAGCATCCAGAGCGGCGAGCTCACGGGCAACCTGAAGCTGCGCCGCCAGGCCGTGCTGGCCCGCCGAAACGGGGTGGTGGAGCTGCTATACACGGCCCGCCAGCCGGCCGGCGGGAGGACCCCGGAGGTCCTGCACCTGGGGGCCAGCCGGTGAGCCTGCCCAACCTCCGCCTGGCCGCCGCCCGGGTGTATCTGCCGCGGGGGGCGCGGCGGCGGGCGATCGAGGAACTGTTCACCCGCACGGCGGCCGCCTTCGCTTCGCCGGTGCCTCCGCCCCAAGGCCGCGGGACGGCCTCCCGGCTGGCGGAGTACGCCCGCTTCACCCGGGAGCGGGCCGAAGAGGCGCTGGAGCGCGGCGCTGGCGGCGGCCCGGAATCCCTGGCCGCGCTGGAGCGCAGGCTGCACCGCGCCGCGCGCGGTCTGGGCGGGCGCCTGCGGCTGCGTCTCGGGGTGCGCTCCCCCGGTGAGGCGCTGGCCGCGGCGCGGGTCGTCTACCGGGGCCTGGGCATCGATTTTCGGGCTTCCCCCGATGGTCAGATCGTCATCCGCCGCTGCTCGTTCGCTTCTATTTATACCCCTCGGGTCTGCGCGCTGGTCTCGGCGCTGGACAGCGGGCTGCTGGCCGGCCTGTCGGGCGGCGGGCAGCTGCGGTTCACCCAGCGCCTCACCGAAGGAGCCTGCTGCTGCCGGGCTGCCTTCGAGGGAAACGGCATACGGTCCGGCCGGCCGCGGGCGATCGTGGTGGGCAGCGGGGCCGGGGGGGCCGCCGCGGCGCGGGAGCTGCAGGGGACCTATCAGGTGACCGTCCTGGAGGAAGGCCGCGAGTTCCGCCCCCTGGGCCTGTCCGTGCGCTGGATGCAGCGGCTGCGGAACTGGGGGCTGCTGATCGACGAACGGCTCGTCCGCCTGGTCTTCCCGGCCATGCGCGTGCGCAAGTGCGCCGGGGGGCTGGTGCACGTCAACGGCTCGGGAACCGGCGGCACGACCACCCTGAGCGCGGGCAACGCCCTGCGCCAGGACGGCGCGCTGCGCGAGCTGGGCATCGACCTGGACCGGGAGTTCGAGGAGCTGGCCAAGGAGGTGCCGGTGAGCACCGCCCACCGGCCTGGCTGGTCCGGGCCGACCCGCCGACTTTTCGAGCTCTGCGAGCAGGCCGGCCTGGACCCTCGCCCCACGCCCAAGATGATCGACTTCGACCGCTGCCGGCGGTGCGGCCGCTGCGTGCTGGGCTGCCCCCACGGCGCCAAATGGGACAGCCGGCGCTTCCTGGACGACGCGCGGGCGAACGGGGCGCGCCTGGTGACCGGCTGCAGGGTCCGTCGGGTGGTGATCCGCGGCGGGCGGGCCTCCGGCGTGCGGGCCCGCGTCGGGGCGCGCTCCGTCTTCTTCCCGGCCGACCTGGTGGTCCTGTCCGCCGGCGGCCTGGGCACGCCGGCCATCCTGGAGCGCTCCGGCATCCGCTGCCAGCCGCGGCTTTTCGTCGACCCCGTGCTGTGCGTGGCTGCCCCCTGGCCGGAAAGCCGCCAGCACCGCGAGGTGCCGATGCCCTTCGTGGTCCAGCGCCCCGGCTACATCATCTCCCCGTATTTTGACTACCTGAGCTTCCTTTTCAACCGGCGCTGGCGCCGTCCGGCCGACGGGGTGCTGGCCCTGATGATCAAGCTGGCCGACTCCGAGAAGGGCCGCGTGCCCGCGCGCGGCGCCCGGCTGCACAAGCGCCTCACGGCGGAGGACAGTCGTCGGCTGGCCGAGGCCGAGGAGCTGTGCCGCGGGATCCTGGTGCGCTTCGGGGTCGAGCCGGCGGAAATCTTTCTGGGAACGCTCAACGCCGGCCACCCCGGGGGGATGCTCCCCCTCACCTCCGCGGACGCGGCCGGTCTGCACCCGGCCCGCCTGCCGGCCAACCTGTACGTGGCCGACGCCACCCTCCTGCCCCGCTCGCTGGGCAACCCGCCCATCCTCACCATCCTGGCGCTGGCGCGGCGGGTGGCCCGGGCGGCGATGGCGGCCCTGGCGAAAGAAGAGGCCGCCCGGAAGCAGGCGGCGTAGCTCACCCCTATCAGCTTTTGTCCGCAGGGCGCCGTGTCGATTCCCGGAAGTTGATGCCCGTGGCGTCGCTGGATCCGACACTAATTCCTTTCTCGGCTGAAAGATAGCAGTCCTGCCCCGTTTGGCACGGGACTTGTAACGCTATATGCATGAGCGTGGCGAAGCCGCGGATCTTCGGTTGCCTGGCCGTAGCAGTGGCCATCGGGGAGCTGGTGCTTTGCTTCCGCGGGCCGATCGCCTTCGTGAAGCGCCCGAGCCTGGTGCTCTTCCCTCCCTTCTCGACGAGCCTGCCCGCTGAACAGGTCGCCGGCATCGCCGCCTTCGCCGAACGCCGGCTCGCCCTGACCCGGGCATACGAAATCGTAAGCCTGGGCTTCGTCGAGGAGTTCCTGGTGCGCACCGACCCCGCTTTCGACAAGGCCAGGCTCCAGCCCGCCGGCTACCTGCAGGCCCAGGAGCTGGCGCGCGAGCTGGAGCTGGACCGTTTCGGCGTCTGCTGGGTCTACCACTGGGGCGGCCGGTGGGAGTTGTCCATCTCGATCCGCGACGCGCAGGACGGAAGCGTCCTGAGCAACGGGCATTTCGTCGCCGACGGCTACGAGGACCTGTTGCGGGGCATCGACAAGGATGGGAAGCCCTTCGATTTTCGAGGAGCCCTGGCCGCGGACGCCCGTGGCCTGTCCCTCACTAATTACCTGGTGCTCGCCCTGTTCGCTTTGCAGCTGCTGGCCGGCCTGCAGTTGCTGGCCGGGCGCGAGCCGGGGGTGTTGGTGGAGATCCTCTGGGCTTCGGCTCTGATCCTTTTCGTATTCTCCTACATCTGGGCCCTCAGCGCCAACATGGACTACATGCAGCGCTACGTCGCCTCCAGCGGAAACCTGCGGCTGGCCGAAAGCACGGCAGCGGAGCGGCTGCAGGCGGCGTTGCGCTTCGGACCGCTGCTGCTGTTGAACGCGGCCTGCTACGTGTGGCGACGCCTGGCCGCGCGATCGGGCCCGGAAGCCGCCACCTTCCTGCGGCGCTGGCTGGCCCGCTGGTCTCTGCCCTGGGTGGTGCTGTCCGCCGCCCTGTTCGGCTTCTCCTTCCCCTCCGCCCTGGCCCTGGAAGGCCTGAGCGTCCTGGCCTGGGTGAGCCTGGTTCCTCTGCTGCTGGTGCTGCTCACCTCGCGGCCGGCCATGGGAGTGTTCTACGGCGTGGTGTTCGGGGCCCTGCAGGCCATGATCGTCAATTACTGGCTGGGCACCTACAAGTACGTCACCCTGCACCTGGTAACGATCGCCTTCGCCGCGCTGTACCTGCTGTTCATGCTGCTCCTGGTCTGGTTGATCAAGGCCGGCGGCAAGTGGGGCTTCCTCATCGTGCCCGCCGCCTGGCTGCTGTTCGACTACCTGCGCTCGATCGGTCCGCTGGCCTATCCCTGGGGCCTGCTCGGCGTCACCCAGTACCGCTTCCTCCCTCTGATCCAGCTCGCCTCGCTGGGAGGGGTCTGGGCCGTGGACTTCGTCGTGCTCTTCGGAAACAGCTCCCTGGCCTGGGCGATCGCGGGAAAGGCATTCGGCTGGACCTGGACGGCGCCTGCGGAGGGGAGGCGGCATGGCATCGCCGGCGCCTGGCTTCCCCTCCTGGTCTTCGCCGGTTTCTTCGCCGCGTGTCTGGCCGGCGGCGGAACCATCCTCCGGACGGTGCGCCACCGGCTGTACGGCCAAGCGGAGGCGCCGCGGGTCACCGTGGTGCTCCTGCAGCAGAACACCGATCCGCGCAAGCACGACTACGAGGGCAACAGGGAGCGGCTGAGCAGCCTGACCAGCCAGGCCCTGGCCAGCCTGCCCGAAGGCGCCGACCTGATCGCCTGGCCCGAGGGCGGATTCCGCCTGGACATCACCTGGTGGGGCGACCCCTCCCGAGCCGACAGCGCCTGGGGCCGGGAAGTCCGGGCCTTCCGCGACTACCAGCGCAGCCTG
>MIBK01000052.1:8459-10244 GCA_001829505.1 Spirochaetes bacterium RBG_16_67_19
TGGCCACGGGGACCCAGGACCACCAGAGCGTGAGCCTGAACCCCGTGGGGGGGCAGACCCGCCAGAAGGACTTCAATTCCTCGGTCCTTCTGGAACCCAGCGGGCGGATCGCCGGCTTCTACCACAAGATGCGCCTGGTCCCCTTCTGCGAGTACTTCCCCCTGGACAGGAAGAGGTTCGCCGGGCTGTACGGGCTGTTCCAGAAGTACGAAATCGCTGACTGGGACGTGGGCACCGAGAGGCGAATCTACCAGCACCAGAAGATGCGCTTCCTGACTCCCATCTGCTTCGAGGACGTGTTTGCCGATCACGTGCGCCGCTTCGTAGCTCAGGACGTGGACCTGATCCTGAACATGAGCAACGACTACTGGTCCCTGTCGCCGGTGGAGGGAAGGCAGCACGGCCTGCACGCCCTGTTCCGGGCGGTGGAGAACCAGCGGCCTCTGCTGCGCACCACCAGCTCGGGCTACACGGTGTACGTGGACGCTGCCGGGCAGATCCAGCCGGGTTCGCCGCTGCCGTACACGGCCGGCTACCTCATCGCCCGGGTCCCTCTGCCTTCGCGCCGGCAGCGAGGATTGACCTTGTACACCCGCTGGGGCGACTGGTTTCCGTTATCCTGCGGGGCGGCGCTGGCCCTGGCCGGACTGGCCGCCGGGATTTTTTATCTGGCGAGGGCAATCGCCAATCACCTAAAATCAACCATAGGAGGAGACAAATGAGCAAGGAAGGCATGGAGGGAAGGCTTCTGCCGTCGATAGCCGGGGCTTTGGTCCTGTTGGTCGCCGCTGCCCTGCTGGGCGGGTGCAAGTCCCTGATCCTGGGCAAGGGCTACCCGGACTACAGCGGCGAGGTGGCTGGGCTGCCCGTGCAGGCCCCGGTCCGGATCCTGCGGGACTCCAAAGGCATCCCGCACATCTATGCCGCGAACCGCCACGACCTGCTGGTGGCGCAAGGCTACGTCCACGCCCAGGACCGCCTGTGGCAGATGGAGACCCAGCGGCGGGTAGCCTCCGGCACGCTGTCCGAGGCGGCCGGAGAGGCGCGCCTGGACCTGGACTTCTTCACCCGGCAGCTGGGCCTGCCCGAGCTGCGGCGCCGGGCCGCGTCGGCCATGCGGCCGGAGGAGACCGCCCTGCTGCAAGCCTACGTCGACGGGGTCAACGCCTACATCCGCCAGCGGGGCGATGAGCTGCCCCTGGAGTTCCGCTCCTCGGGCGTGGTCCCGGCGCCCTGGGTGGTGGAGGACGTGTTCAGCTTCACTTCCCTGATGTCCTGGTCGTTCCGGGAGAACTACCGGGCGGAGCTGCTGGCTTTGAGCGGCCGGCAAGGCGTGGAGCTGGAAGAGTGGAAGGACATTTTCCCCGGCCATCCGGAGGCCAATCTGCCCGACGACGCCTACTTCGAGGGGCTGCGCGGCCTGAAGATCGGCGCCGTGGAGCGCTTCGCGCTGTCGTTTTTCCAGGCTCTTCCGGAGCTTCCCGCGCCGGCGGGGGGCACCAACATCTGGGTCACGGCCCGTGGACCCGGGGGCAAGCCCCTGCTGGCCAACGACACCCACGTCGGCATCGCCCTGCCCGGCACCTGGTACCTGTGCCACCTGAACGCACCGGGGCTCGATGTCGCCGGAGCCTCCGCCGCGGGCCTGCCGGGCGTGGTCGCGGGCCACACCGACGCGGTAGCCTGGGGCCTGGCCATCCTGCCCATCGACTTCGTGGACCTGTTCGTGGTGCGCGTCGACCCGGCCGACCCCTCCCGCTACTACGTGGGGGACCAGGTCCTGAA
>MIBK01000052.1:10264-10941 GCA_001829505.1 Spirochaetes bacterium RBG_16_67_19
TCGTGGTGCGCGTCGACCCGGCCGACCCCTCCCGCTACTACGTGGGGGACCAGGTCCTGAACATGGAGCGGCAGGAGATGGCTTTCACCGTCAAGGGCGGGGGATCGCGCACCCGTACGGCCTGGCGCACCATCTACGGGCCGGTGATCACGAAGCTGGAGCCCGGGGTCGAGGCGGCGGCGGCGCTGCGCTGGTACGGATCGCTGCCCGAAGGGGCGCTGGTCGACCGGACGGTGGCCACCGTCCTGGGCTTCCTGGACTGCCACAGCGTGCAGGACGTCATGCGCAACGTCGAGTCCACCAAGATCGTCGGCCTGAATTTTGTGGCCGCGGACGTGGAAGGCAACATCGGCTATCAGGCCGCCGGGGCGGTGCCCAATCGCCGCGGCTACTCCGGCAGGCTCCCGGCCGACGGATCCTCGGGCACCATGGGATGGGAAGGTTTCCTGCCCTTCGCCCAGATGCCCAGGGCCTACAACCCTCCCGAGGGAGTGATCGTGAACTGCAACCAGCGCGTGGTCACCGACGCCGACCCCAACCCGATCTCCCACTCCTGGGCCGCGCCGTACCGCTACCAGCGGGTCGTGTCCCTGCTGCAGGAGATGAAAGAGCCTTCGATCGACGGCTTCCGCCGGATGCAGCTGGACCTCTCCTCCCTGCAGGCCCAGACAATGCTG
>MIBK01000052.1:11039-15120 GCA_001829505.1 Spirochaetes bacterium RBG_16_67_19
GGCGGCGGTGTACGAGGTTTTCCTCGTCGAGCTCATCCGCGCCCTGCTGGAGGACGAGGTGGGGGACAACCTGTTCTACTACTTCCACATCCTGTTGTCGAAGTACCTGATGCACGACGCGATCCTGGACCGCCCGGAATCCGGGGTCTGGGACCGCAAGGACACCCCGCAGAAGGAGGGACCTCCGGAAATCCTGGAGCGGGCGCTGGCCGCCACCATCGATTTCCTGGAGAGCGAACTGGGGAAGAACCGGCGCGGCTGGACCTGGGGGAAGCTGCATCCGGTGGAGTGGCGTCACGCCGGGGCCACCAGCGGCTTCAAACGCTTCCTGCTCAACAGCGGTCCTTTCCCCATTGGAGGCGACGCCACGACTCTGAACGCCCAGGGCACAATCCCGGCCAAAGGGGAGTATCGGGTGCTGCATCTGCCGGCCCTCCGTATGGTAGTAGCCCTGGACGACCTGGATGGCATGCAGATCGTGGCCACGATCGGGCAATCGGGCCAGCCCGGACACCCGCACTACGACGATATGGTTCGGCGCTGGCTCAAAGGGGAACTGCTCGCTCTGCCCAGCAGCTCCCCGCGAGTGGAGCAAGGCGCCAGAAGCCAGTTGATCCTCACTCCGTAGAATTGACATCTGGCAGCAGGCCTCCTACGCTAAGGGTGGATCGACGGAGGAGGGGCTATGCAGAGCGGGGGCAATCCCGAGCTGCCGGTACTCCTGGTTGACGACGAGCCGGCGGTGGTTTCCAGCATGGGGAAGATCCTGACCGCCGCCGGTTTCGACAACCTGCTCACCTGCACGGATTCCCGGGAAGTTCTGCCCCTGCTGGAACAGCGGGAGGCGGAGGTCGTGCTGCTGGACATCGCCATGCCTCATTTTTCCGGGGATTTCCTCCTGAAGGCCATCCACGATCGGTATCCGCAGGTTCCGGTAATCGTCGTCACCGCGTCCGGGGATATCGAAATGGCCGTGGGCTGCATGAAGGAGGGGGCCTTCGATTACATGATCAAGGCCGTAGAGCCCAGCCGCCTGATCAGCGGGGTAAGGCGGGCCATCGAGGTGAGGACGCTGGCCCGCCGCTACAGCTCGCTGCGCGAGCGCCTGCTGGCTGAAAAGCTCGGTCACCCGGAGCACTTCCGCTCGATCGTCACGCGCAACCAGCGGCTGCAGGTGATCTTCCGCTTCATTGAATCGATCGCTCCGACATCGGAAACCATCCTGATTACCGGGGAAACCGGCACGGGCAAGGAGCTGTTCGCCGAGGCGATCCACGCCGCCAGCGGCAGGCAGGGGCCGCTGGTCAAGGTGAACTCAGCGGGACTGGATGACACGATGTTCGCCGATACGCTTTTCGGCCACAGCAGGGGCGCCTACACTGGGGCGGAGGGCGAACGCAAGGGCCTGCTCCAGCAGGCCAGCTCGGGGACATTGTTCCTCGATGAAATCGGGGATCTTTCGGCGGCCAGCCAGATCAAACTGCTGCGCCTGGTCGAGTCTCGCGAATACTACCCCCTGGGCTCCGATCTTCCCCGCTCGACCGACGCGCGTTTCCTCATCGCCACCAACCGGCTCCTGCCCCGGCTGGTCTCCGGCGGGCAGTTCCGGCGTGATCTGTACTACCGGCTGCAGACCTACGAAATCCGCATCCCTCCGCTGCGGGAGCGCAAAGATGATCTGCCGCTGCTGATCGACCATTTCCACGGGCTGGCTTCCGAGAGCCTGGGCAGGAAGAAGCTGGTCGTTCCTCCCGAGCTGCTGACCTTGATGGAAGCCTACGAGTTTCCCGGAAACGTGCGCGAGCTGCGCTCCCTGATTTTCAATGCCGTCAGCCGGCAGAAGGACAAGGTGCTGTCGCTGCAGACCTTCCGGGAGGCCATGGGCTTCTCGGGAGAGCAGGTCCGGGATGAGCTTGGAGAGGCGGGCTTCGCGTTTCCGGAAAGGCTGCCCACGCTGCGCTGGATAACCGTACGACTGATCGAGGAAGCCTTGTGCCGGGCAAAAGGCAACCAGGCGATCGCCGCGGGGCTGCTGGGGATCACGCCGCAGGCGTTGAGCAAGAGGCTCAAGAGGCGCAGGGCCGCTCCCCCGGAATCCGGCGGGCAGTGAGCCGTGGACGGGCTGCGCTTCAACACCCTGTCGGTGGAATCCGCCACCACGACCCTGCTGCTCGCCCTCTTCACAGGGTACCTGCTTTCCTTGAAAAACAAGCGGCCGGACACCTGGTACCTGGCCGGATATCTCGGCGCACTGTTGATCCTGCTGCTCTCCTATACGGTCCGCTATTCCCTGTTCTCCAGCCTGGCCATGCATACCGGGCAATTCTCGAACCTGATCGTGTTCGGAGTCGTCTGCCTGATCCAGTTCGCCTACCGCTACGGCGTCGCCTACCATCCCCGGGAATCCCGCATCGTCCTGCTGGCCTCCCTGGCCGCGGCGCTGCTGGTCTGGGGCTCCCTGTTCCTGAGCCGGAGCATCCCCCGGGCCTACGATTTCAAAGCCGAATATTTCACCTTCGAGTACGGCCCGAGGATCAGTTTCCTGACCCTGTCAGGGTATCTTTGGGCCGTCCTGGTACTGCTTCGCAAGGTGGCGCACTGCTCGAAGCTCGAAAGGCAGTCCCCCCGGCGCGGCCTCTTCAGCCACCTCCTGCGCCCCTGCGGCCGCCTGGCCCAGTCGGCTCGCAGTTTCGCTCTGCTGAACCTGGCCACCACCGGGATTGTTCTCTCTTATATGCTCTTTCAAACCGGCATCATCCCCCGCAGCGTCTACACCCTGGTGTTCAACAGCGGCTCGCTGCTGATCTGCCTGCTCATCTTTATCGTCTACGTCAACAACTCCCAGCAGCCGAGCAGCTACCTGTCCAAGCTGATCGGCATCCCCCTGGCGGTGATCATGGTGGCCTTTGGCATTACCGCCGGCGCTCTGATGCCGGTGGTCCACAGTGGTTTGGCCGACTACTATCGGAGGGAAATCGACTCGGCTCAGGTGGCGCTTCAAAATCAGGATCTGCGGGGCCTGTCCCCCAACGTGGCCTATATCCTTCCTGCCGGCGGATCCCCCCCGGGCTCCTTTGCCTACGCGGATAAGCTGCCGCCGCAGGAGGCGGAACGGCTGGCCGGAGAGCATGGCGTGGAAGGGCTATTGCCGGAATGGCGGGGGTTGACTCCCCGATTTCTTTACCTCGATCTGAGCGATACGGACAGCTTCTACCTGTACTACACCATCGAGCAGGAGGGGCGAGCCTATCGGGTCGGGCTGCCCTACCGCGACTACCGCCTCTGGGTCCACCGCTTCTGCTCCAAACTGATCCTGGTCGCCGTGGCCACCTGCGCTTTGGTGGTAGTCGGCTTCCCCTTGCTCTTCCGCCGGGGCTTGCTCAAACCGCTGGTCATCCTGCATGAGGCGGTGAAGCAGGTTTCCACGGGCAACTACCGCGTATATGTGCCTGTGCCGTCGGAAGACGAGATCGGCCAGCTGGCCCGGGGCTACAACCGGATGGTCTCCTACCTGCGGGCCGCGGAGGGGAACTTCCAGGCATTGGCCGAGAATTCCGCCGACGCCATCCTGATCCTCGCGGAGGACGGGCGGATTCTCTACGCCAATCTCCGCAGCAGCGAAATCTCCGGATACGGCGCCTCCGAGCTGATGCGGATGCATCTGCGCGACTTCGTTCATCCCGGCGACCTGGCTTCGGTCACTCACCGGTTCGGCGAAAGGATGGCCGGCCGGGAAGCCCCGCGCTGCTACGAGACCAGGATCGTTTCCAAGGACAGGCGGGTGGTCCCAGTGGAGGTCACCGGAGCCCGTACCACCTGGCAGAAGGAACCGGCGGACGTCGTGATTCTGCGGGACATCTCCCAGCGCAGGGAGTCGGAGCAGGTTCTTCAGGCCCAGCAGCAACAACTGATGCGCACGGACAAGCTGGCCTCCCTCGGGGCCCTGGTGGCCGGGGTGGCCCACGAGGTCAACAATCCCAATCAGGTGATCGGCATGAACTCGCGTTTCCTCCGCGAGGGATTGCCTCGCCTATTCGAGCTGGCCAGGCCATCCGGGGGGAGCGATGAAAGCATCCGCCTG
>MIBK01000052.1:15253-15513 GCA_001829505.1 Spirochaetes bacterium RBG_16_67_19
CAGGGGAAGCAAGGAGCCCACCGACGTAAACCAGGTGATCCGCACGGTGGCGGATCTGTCGCGGCACATGCTCGCCAGGTCGACCGACTGCTTCGAGCTGGATCTGCAGCCCGGGATCCCGCTGATTCCCGCCGATCGGGTCAGCCTGGAGCAGGTCGTCCTGAATCTCCTGCAAAACGCCTGCCAGGCACTGCCGGACAGGCATCGGCAGGTGCGGATCCGAACCCGCTTGGATAAGCAGCGCAATACTGTGAACATCG
>MIBK01000052.1:15763-15995 GCA_001829505.1 Spirochaetes bacterium RBG_16_67_19
ACCCGGTGGCCCTGGGGGAAGCGCGCGGCGTGGGCGGGGTGGCAGGTGAACAGCAGCAGCTGCCGGCCGGGGCGGGAGGCGAAGCGGGCCAGCACCGCGGAGGCCCGCTCCTGGCGCTCGGGGTCCAGGTCCACCAGCGGGTCGTCCAGGATCAGGAAGCCCTCGGCGTCCTGGAGGAAGGCATCGACCATGGCCAGGCGCAAGGCCAGGGCGAACAGCCCGCGGGTGCCCC
>MIBK01000053.1:0-1697 GCA_001829505.1 Spirochaetes bacterium RBG_16_67_19
ATGCCCGTATCCACGCTGGAAGTGAGGATGCCGGGGGACGGGTAGCCGATGGCGGCCTGCTTCTGGTCGACGAACTTCGTCGGGGCGAAGGCCTCGCCAGGGCCGGGTTCCATCACGCAATCGATACCGAGCTCCTTGAAATAGCCCATCTCCTTGGCCACCCACAAGTTGTAGTCGTCCATAACCTCGAGGGTGCCTCTCGGGGTGATGAAGGTCATCTTGGTGAGCTCGCCGGGCTCCTTTTGGCCGCCCGCGAAGGCCAGACCGGCCAGGCACAGCAGAAGGGAAATAGAAAGCAGTGCTTTCCTGAGCATTTTGAACCTCCCTTGTCCAGAATGTGGTCCCAGCGTACATCGGCATGAGCGATTTGTCAAATCTCCTCCCCTGGTGTACGATGCACCTGCAGGAGGAACAATCATGAAGCGCATTCGCTGCGGGGTCATCGGGCTGGGTTGGTTCGGCGAGCACCACGTCGACACCCTCCAGCAGCTTCCGCTGGTCGAGTTGGCGGCCGTGTGCACCCGGACGGAGAGCCGGCTGAAGGAAGTGGCCGGGAAGTACGGCGTGCCCAAGGCCTACACGGACTACAAGGAGCTGCTCGCGGACAAGAGCATCGACATGGTCAGCGTGGTCACCCACATCAAGGAGCACCTGGCCCCCACGGTGGACGCCCTGGCCGCCGGCAAGCACGTTTTCCTGGAAAAGCCCATGGCTGACAGCATGGAGGACTGCGACCGGATCATCGCCGCCGCCGCCAAGGCGGGCACCTGCTTCATGGTGGGACACATCTGCCGCTTCGACACGGTGTACGCCCTGGCCAAGGAAGAGATCCAGGCCGGCAACCTGGGCACGATCCTCTCCATGCACGCCCGTCGCAACCTGGCCAAGTGGATCACCCCGTCGCACCTCAAGAAGATCTCTGCCCTGTTCGGCGATGGCGTGCACGACCTGGACCTGATGCTCTGGTACAGCGGCGCCAAACCGAAAAGCGTCTACGCCCAGAGCCTCAACACCCGGCCCGAGCTTCCCAACGACGACCTGGGCTGGGCCATGTTCCGCCTGGACAGCGGGGCCATCGCGGTGATCGAAAACGTGTGGTGCCTGCCCGAAAACGCGCCCTTCGCCATCGACGCGCGCATGGAGATCATCGGCACCAAGGGGGCGATCTACATCGACAACTCCGGGACCGGCTACACGGTTCTGAAGAAGGAAGGGCTTTCCTATCCCCAGTCCACCTACTGGCCCAAGGTGCACGGCCTGCGCCGCGGCTTCCTCAAGGAGGAGCTGGACTACTTCACCCGCTGCATCGCCGAGGGCAGGAAGCCGACGGTCATCACGCCGCAGGAATCGCGCCTGGTGGTGCAGGCCATGAAGACGGCCGAGCGCTCGGCCAAGGAAAACCGGGCCATCGCCTGGGACTAACATGGAGTTCGAACACATCGGCCTGATCACCAACGAGAAGAAGGCGGGCGAGGACTGGGTGGAGTCCACCCGGGTCTGGGTCACCAACCCCAAGGAGCACCCCTTCCGGGTGGAGTGGCTGCGCTACGAGCCGGACAGCCCGGTCACCGGGCCCGTGCGCGAAAAGTCCCACGTGGCCTACAAGGTGGAGAATCTGGAAGAGGCCTCCCGCGGCCTGAAGGTGCTGCTCGCGCCCTTCGAGGTGGGCGGATTCGTGCGGGTCGGCTTCTACGAGT
>MIBK01000053.1:1736-4868 GCA_001829505.1 Spirochaetes bacterium RBG_16_67_19
ACCAAGGCAAATGGTTCGGGAAGAACACATGAGACTCCCCCCGCTGCCGGCTTCCGAGTACCAGGACAGGGTGCGCAGGCTCCAGGCGGAGCTCCTCCGGGCCGGGCTGGACGTCTTCGTCGGCTACTCCAGCGAATCGGAGTCCGGCATCTCGCGCTACCTGACCGGCTTCTGGCCTTTCTTCGACTTCACCTGCGTGGTCGTGCCCGCCCGCGGCCAGGCGGCCCTGGTGACCGGAGGACCGGAATCCTTCGAGTTCGCCTCCAGCTTCGCCCGGGCGCCGCAGATCCGCGTGAATCCTCTCCTGGTGGAAACCTCCCCGCCGGAGTGGGTGCCCGAGGTGCAGGGCGAGAGCTTCGCCACCCTGCTGCCCTCGGTCTGCGGAAGCACCCCGAAGCGGGTGGGCGTGGGCGGCTGGAACATCTTCCCCCATGTGATCTTCGAGGATTTGCAGAAGGGCGCGCCGGCCGCCGAGCTCCTACCGGCCGACGAAGTGCTGCTCAAGGTGATGTCCATCAAGACCGAGGCGGAGGTCCCCTACATCGTCGAGGCCTACCGCATCACGGAGCTGGCCATGAAGGCCGCCCTGGAGGCGGCCAGGCCCGGGAAAACGGAGTGGGACCTGGAGGCGGCCGCGCGGGCCGTGATGCTGGCCCAGGGGGCCGAAGGCTACTCCTATCCCCCCTGGGTGTGCTCGGGCCCGCATTCCCCGCTCAGCCTCTGCCGCTCCACCGACCGGGCGATTCAGAAGGACGAGCTGGTGCAGCTCACCTTCGGGGCCAAGCACGCCGGCTACTGCGGCAACATGTGCCGGCCCTTCGCCATCGGCAGGATGCCCGCCCCCGCCCGCAAGCTGGTCGACGTGGCCCTGGAGGCGGTGCACTACGCCCTCTCCGCCATACGCCCCGGGCGCCCGGCGGCCGAAGTGTTCCAGGGCTACCACGCCATCCTGTCGCGGTACGGCTACGAAAACTTCACCCTCTACGGCCCCGCCCACGGGACCGGGCATTCCGAGGTCGAAGGGTTCTGGCTGGGGCGGCGGGCAGACTTCCTGATCCAGCCCGGCATGCTGTTCAACATCGACGTCTGGCTTTCGGACGGCACGCACGGGCTGCGCATCGAGGATGGGGTGCTGGTCACCGGCGACGGGCTTCGCGAGCTGACCTCCTACCGCCGGGAGGCCATCCAGCTGTGAGGGCTCCCCAGGCGGCCGACGTCCGCCGCGCCGTGCAGTCGCACAGGACGGAGATCCTGGACTGGACATCGGCCTTCCTCCGCCTGCCCAGCGAGAACCGCCCCCCCTCCGGCAGCGAGGCCGCGGCCCAGGATTTCGTGGCCGGGCAGTGCCGGGCGGCGGGCCTGCAGGTCCAGGAGTTCCTGCCCACGGAGGTGCCGGACATCCAGTCCCACCCCTACTGGCTGGCCGGCAGGCAGTACCCCGCCGGCCGCCGGAACGTGACCGCGCGCTGGCGGGGATCCGGCGGCGGGCGCTCCCTGCTGCTGAGCGGGCACGCGGACGTGGCCCCCTTCGAGCCCGACAACTGGACGGTGTGCCACCCATACGAGCCGCTGGTTGCCAACGGCCGGCTGTACGGCCGGGGCTCGGCGGACATGAAGGGCGGGCTGGCGGCCGCTTTCTGGGCCCTGCGGGTGCTGCAGGATCTGGGCTTCCGTCCCGCCGGCGACCTCCTGTTCGAGAGCCTGGTGGACGAGGAGTTCGCCGGCGGCAACGGCACCCTGGCCGCGCGCCTGGCGGGCTTCAACGCCGACCTGGCAGTGCTTCTGGAGCCCACCCGCCTGCAGGTCTGTCCCGCCTGCCTGGGTGCCTTCCTCGGCAACCTCACCATCAAGGGCAGGGCCGGCATGCCCTTCATGGGGTCGGAGATCCCCAACCCCCTGTTCGCGGCCGCCAGCGCCATCGGCCACTTCCGGGAATGGCAGGACCAGTGGCGGGAGCGCAACTCGCACCCCCTGTTCCACGAGGAGGGCAAGCAGCTGAACCTGGTCCTTTCCGGCATCAGCTCGACCCTCCCCGAGGAGTTCGCCCAGCTTGGTACGCCGCTGCTGGCCGTGATTTCCTGGATCGTCTGGTGCTATCCCGGCGAAAGCGAGCGGGCCTTCCGGGAAGCCTTCCGGGAGTTCTGGGAGCGGAAGATCGCCGGGGACCCCGGGCTTTCCGGCTTCGAGGTCCGCATCGAACCGACCTACCACCCGGTGCGCGCCTGGGAGACCCCGGCCGACCACCCCGGCGTGCAAGCCGCCGTGGAGGCCATGCGCGAGGCCACGGGTAGTGAGCCGGTGGTCGGCGGCGCCCCGTTCTCCTGCGATCTGGGAGTCTACGGGGACCCCGGCGGCATGCCCTGTCTCATCCTCGGGCCGCGCGGGGACAACCTGCACGCGCCGGACGAATGGGTCCTCCTGGAGGACATCTACACTCTGACCGAGGCGCTGGCCCTGCTGGCCTCACGATGGAGCGCGTAAGCTGATGCGGAAATCCGGTTCTTCGCTGCTGCTGCTGCCGATCCTGCTGGCCACCCTGTTCTGGGCCCTGGGCCACCCCTTGGGCAGGATCATTCTGCAGACCGTCCACCCCTTCCAGCTCGGGAGCATGACCCTGGCCATCGGGTTTCTCTGCGTATTCCTCTACCTGGCCGTCACGCGCCGCCTGCCGCTTGTGGCCCGCATGCGCGGCGGGGACATCGCCGGCTCGCTGGCCCTGGGCGTCCTGGGCTTCGCCGCCTACCAGGTCCTCACTTTCAGCGCCCTGGCCCGCATTCCCGCCTCCATGAACGCCATCCTGGTCTCCAGCAACGTCGTGCTCATCGCCATCCTGTCCGTCGTTTTCCTGAAGGAGCGCATGAGCTGGCAGCGCGTCGCGGGCATCTTGATCGCCTTCGCAGGGGTGGTGCTGGTGACCTTCAATCGCGGCTTCCAGCTGGGGGGGAGCATCGACCTGCTGGGCTGCGCCTTCTCGCTGCTGGCCGCCCTGTGCTTCGCGCTGTACACAATACTGGGCAAGCGCCTGGTCGGGCGCAACGATCCGCTGCTGGTCACCGCGCTGGCTTTGTTGGCCGGCGCCCTGCTGCTCGGGGCGGTGACCTCCGGGCTGGTCGGCCTGTCCTCCCTGCGACG
>MIBK01000053.1:4917-5507 GCA_001829505.1 Spirochaetes bacterium RBG_16_67_19
ATCGGCTTCGCCTACCCCGCCTGGTTCGAGACCCTGAAAAAACTGCCGGCCTCCCGCGCATCGGTCTTCGTCTACCTCACGCCCGTGTTCGCGGTGATCCTCTCGTTCCTCATCCTCGACGAGCGCTTCTCGTGGGTGTTCTACCTGGGGGCGGCGCTGGTGCTGGCAGGAGTCGCGCTGTCCTCTTCGCGCCGCTAGGCGCCGCGCCGCCAGGCGTCCCGCCGCGACCGCTTTTCCTGGACGATTGGGCGCTATTTATGCAAATTCTCACCGGATGAGCAAGGTACTGTTTCTCTATTCAGGCGAAGGAACCAGCAATCCCGAGAGCAGCCATAAGCTGATCAAGACCTCCCGGTACTGGCCCGAAATCCGGGAAATCCTTCGAGTCCAGCTGGATCTCGACCTGGAGCAGCTCTGGCGCCGGGAGATCGGCCAGCATCGCTGCCCGCACAGCCCGCTGCTCACGATCATCTGTCAGATCTGCCTCTCCGACCTCTGGACACGATGGGGCCACGCTCCCGACGTGGTCATCGGCCACAGCATCGGCGAGCTGTCCGCGGCCTTCCAGGCGGGTTTTTACTCCTTGGAGG
>MIBK01000053.1:5612-7486 GCA_001829505.1 Spirochaetes bacterium RBG_16_67_19
GCCTGTCCTCGCTGAACTTCCGCGATGGGGCCGGGAAGCACGTGACCGTCAGCGGCTACCGGGAGCAGATGGCGGAGTTTCTCAAGGACAACCCGGGATTCAGGCAGATGCGGCCGCCGCACCCCTGGCACCACCGCGACTATGGCAGGCACCTGGCTGGCCTGCAGGCCGCCCCCTCCCGGCGCGGCGACGGGGCGCTGTTCGTTTCCGGGGTGACCGCCGCAGTGGAGTCCAGCCTGCAGGCCGATCACTGGCAGCGCTGGGTGAGCCGGCCCATTGACTTCATTGCCTCGATGCAGGCCGTCCGCGATCTGTTCCCGGACCAGGACCTCGAGGTCATCGAGATCGGCTTCCATCCCGTACTGGAGAACTGCTGCCAGGTGTTCGCCGCGCATCGCTACGTTTCCTCGATGTACCGCGGGGAGGATGAGATCGAGTGGATCCTGTTCCAGCGAAAAAAGCTCGACCAGGGGCCGTTCCTCGCCGCGGTGACCCGGGCGGTCGACGCCTTCCGGCCGGGCCTGGACCCGGCCGCCGGCCTGGCCTATCAGGGCTTCACTTCCCGGACTTTCGTGGAGTTCGCCGCGGCTCTGGAGCCCTATTTCCCGGGGCTGGCCCCGCAGGATTTCTATCGATATAAAAGCCTGGAGCAGCTGATCCGGCGGTTCGGCGAGGCCTCGCCGGGGCAGGAAGCGGCCCGGCAGGGCGGACGCAAGCAGGAAGTCGTGATCGCCGGGATGAGCTGCCGGTTTCCCGCCTCGGCGCAGACCCCGGCCCAATTCTGGCGGACGCTCCTGGGCGGGGAAGACCAGGTGAGAGCCGACCCGCTGCGGGGCGATTTCGAGGCCGGTTTCCTGGACCCGGAGGTCTCCCGCTTCGATCACCGGTATTTCGACATCCCGGAGGCCGAAGCCAGGAGCATGGATCCGCAGCAGGTACTGGCCCTGGAGCTGGCGGAGATGCTCTGGAAGGACGCCGGCATCGACCCGGCCACCCTGAACCGCAGAAGGGTCGGCGTCTACCTCGGGGTGTGGAACGAGGAGTACCGCGGCGATCCAGCCTCGGTCTATTACCCGACCGGGACCAATCCCAGCATCGTCGCCTCGCGCATCAGCTATCATTACGACCTGCGCGGCCCGAGCTGGGTGAGCAACACGGCCTGTTCCTCCTCCCTGGTGGCCCTGCACTACGCCTGCAAGGACATCGAAGCCGGGCGCGTCGACTACGCGATTGCCGGCGGGGTCAACCTGATCCTGGGCAATGCCTTCACCAGCCAGATGAAACGCTCGGGGTTCCTCTCGAAAGAGCAGCGCTGCAAGGCCTTTGACGACTCGGCCAACGGCTACGTGCGGGCCGAGGGGGGCGGGCTGGTGCTGCTGGCCAACCGCAACCTCGTGGAGCGCTGGTACGCCGCCGTGCTGGGTTCGGCCATCAACCAGAACGGCGGGCGGGCGCAGGTCATCACCGCGCCGCACCCCGAGGCGCAGGAGGAGCTGATCCTGGAGGCCTGCCAGGAGGCCGGCATCGAGCCCGGGCAAATCGACTACGTGGAGTGTCACGGCACCGGGACCCGGATCGGCGATCCCATCGAGATTTCGGCGATCCAGAATACCATTGCCCGCGGCCGGCGGAAGGTCTGCTACCTGGGGTCGGTGAAATCCAACATCGGGCACCTGGAATCGGCCGCGGGGATCGCCGGCCTGATCAAGGCGGTGCTGATGCTCAATCACGGCAGGATCCCGGCCAACCTCCACTTCCAGACCCCGAATCAATTCATAGATTTCGACTCGCATCTTTTGCAGGTAGTGGCCAAGGCAACCCCCCTCGATCCGGGAGCCGTCATCGGAGTCAGCAGCTTCGGTTTCGGCGGGGCC
>MIBK01000053.1:7524-8549 GCA_001829505.1 Spirochaetes bacterium RBG_16_67_19
CCGGAAAGCCGTAGAGGACCTGCCGCTTCCCTTCGACCGCCGGCGGTCCCTGGCGCTGTCCGAGTACTATCGGCTGGAGGAGGCCCCGGAAAACGGCCGGGGACGGAAAGCGCCTCAGGCCCTGGCGGAGATCAGGGGCCTGGTGGAACAGGCCTTCGCCGCCGTGACCAACATCCAGACGATCGAGGCCTCCGTCGCCCTGACCGAACAGGGACTGGATTCGCTGGGGGCCACCCAGTTCCTCACCACGCTCGAGCAGCGTCTGGGGGTCGAGCTGGAAGCCGATCTGCTCTTCGACCACCCCCTGCTGGATCAGCTGGTAGCCTTCCTGGAAAAGAAGAGAGCCGCCGGCGGCGGGCAGGCCGGCTCCCAGGCCGGCGGGCAAGCAGCGCCGGACCGGGAGCCCCTATAGGCTGCGGCTGGCCCGCTGCGCCCCCTCGACCAGCGCGGCCAGCTTCAGCCAGGCCACCTCTCCGGACACGCTGGCCGCGGCGGCGGTCGAGGCGAAGCCGCAGTCCGTCGAGCCGATCACCCGCTCCGCGCCCAGGGCGCCGGCAAAGCGCAGCAGCCGTTGGGCCACGAAATCGGGGTGTTCCACCGTATTGGACTTCGTATCGATGAGGCCCGGCAGCAGCACCTTGTCCTCCGGGAAGGGCAGCTGCTCGATAAGCACCGCTTCGTGGGCGTGCCGTGGATTGCAGGATTCCAGCGAAAGCTGGCTGGGGCGCAGCTTCAGGATGGCGGAATAGATCTTGCTCAGCTCGATGTCGCAGTGGTGCGTGCCGGGGTAGTTGCCCCAGCAGATGTGGGCCCGGCAGCTGGCCGGATCGATGCCGGACAGGGCCGCATTGAGGACGCTGATGTTCGCCTCCACAACCGCCAGCCACTGCTCGTCGCTCAAGGCCTTGAACGCGGTGTGCCGGCCCATGGCCAGGTCCGGGCAGTCGATCTGCAGGTGCAGGCCGTAGCCGTGGATGATCGTGTACTCGCGGCGCAGGACCTCCCCGAGCCTCTCCAGGTAGCGC
>MIBK01000053.1:8730-8814 GCA_001829505.1 Spirochaetes bacterium RBG_16_67_19
AGACGGGCAGGCTGACCGGGGCTTTCGGGTTGAGGGTGATGAGGCCGTTTCTGCCGCTGAACCGCCTGGAATACTCGGGTACCT
>MIBK01000053.1:8822-8971 GCA_001829505.1 Spirochaetes bacterium RBG_16_67_19
TCCCGGGGCAGCGGAGCGATGCCGCCCTGCTCGAATCCGGAAATCCTCTCCAGCGTCGAGCGTATGTAGTCGGCGCGGGGCAGCTCGCCGTTGTTGACGTAGGTGAGTCCCAGGGCCAGCTGCCGGTCGACGATTGCCTCCACGTAGCC
>MIBK01000054.1:0-1039 GCA_001829505.1 Spirochaetes bacterium RBG_16_67_19
CCGTGGCCCGATACACCTCCACGCTGGGCAGCTGCCAGGACTTGATCCCGAACACCCGGCAGGCCCTCGGGAAACGCGGGTCCCACGAGACGTGGAAGTAGCGGCACTTGAGGCAGTCGGGCGGTCCGCGAGGATGGTCCATGCGCGCCTGGCGCAGCGCCGGGCCCTTATTCCGCGCCCTTGAGCTTTTCCGGGGTGGCTTCGCCCATCATCAGCCGGGAGAGGTTCTTGTAGCCGATGTGGCGGTGCCGCCGGAACAGCTCCACGAAGTCCGCGTAGGCCTCCGGCTGGCGTTGGCGCAGCTCGACGAGGGCCGCCTGGGCGGCGACCAGGTCCTCCAGCGAAGCGATGGCCGGCATGCTTCCACCTCCTGCCTATACAATATAACGTGCCCGCGGTGCGTCGCGCTTCATTTCCGCGGCAGCTTCCGCGGAAACCAGGGCAGGAAGGCGGAGCGCCTGTTCATGGCCTCGGCGTAGCGGGGGAGGCGGGCCGCGAGGTGGCGGTCCATCATGGGCACGCTGATGCCCAGGAACAGGGCGGTCATGCCCAGCGGCCCGGCCACGGTCCACCACCAGGAGGGGGCGGCGGCCAGGCCGAACAGCCACAGACCCCACCAGAAGGCCACTTCCCCGAAGTAGTTGGGATGCCGCGACAGGGACCACAGCCCCCTGTCCATCACCTGGCCGGGGGCGGCGGAGGCCAGGAAGCGGACCAGCTGCAGGTCGGCGGCCGCTTCCAGGACGATGGCTCCCGCGGTCAGGGCGGCGGCCAGCGCGTCCAGCAGGCCCAGGGGCCGGGCCGCGGTCAGCGCCGGCCACAGGGACAGGCAGCCCAGGAACACCAGCACCGTGGGCATGAGATGGAAGCCGGCGAAGCTGATGGGCCAGAAGGCCGCGCCCGCTTTCCGGAAGTCGGCGTAGCGCCAGTCCTCGTGTGACAGCCCCCGCCAGCGCCGCAGCCAGTTCCAGGTCAACCGGGCCGCCCAGGCCAGCAGCAGCGCGCCGGCCAGCGCCTGCCTCACCGGCAGCCCGACCGA
>MIBK01000054.1:1171-1363 GCA_001829505.1 Spirochaetes bacterium RBG_16_67_19
CCGCGCGGAGGATCGGGTGCCAGGCGCCGGATAGCCGGCCCACAATGACCGCCGCGGCTCCCGCCGCCAGGTAGGCGGCCAGGCAGGCCAGCAGGCCGCGCGCCCGGTCCAGGGAGGGGGGCAGCGGTCGGGGCGGGAGGCGCCGGGAGGCTTCGGGAGTCGCCGGGGTGCTCATGGGCAGGCATGGTAGCC
>MIBK01000054.1:1431-16963 GCA_001829505.1 Spirochaetes bacterium RBG_16_67_19
TGTCAGAATGAATCCCTCCAAAGGAGGATCGTAGTGAGAAAAACATGGATTCTTTTAGCGCTGCTGCTGCTCTGCGCGACGCTCATGCTGCCTGCCGCTCCCAAGACCACTCTGCGGCTCTGGTCGTGGAACAACGAGGGGGATTACCCGGCGGTGTTCGAGCAGATCATTGCCCGCTTCGAAACGGCCAATCCGAATGCCGAGGTGGAGATCCAGTGGGTCCCCTACACCGAGTACAACGAAAAGCTGAAGGCCACCATCGCCGCCGGCGACTACCCGGAAATCCCGGAAATCCACCCCATCCACCCCGGCTCGCCGATGTACAGCCTCTACCAGGCCGGGGAGCTGCTGTCCCTCAACGACGCGCTCAAGACCGGGTTCCCCAAGTACTTCCCCTCGGCGCTGGCGGACCTGACCTTCGAGGGCAACACCTACAGCATCCCGCTGGACGTGAACAACCTGACGGTGTTCTACAACAAGAACATCTTCAAGAAGGTCGGCCAGAAGATCCCGGAAACCGTCGATGACCTGATCAGCCTGGGCAAGGCGCTGAAGGCGGGCGGCTACATGGGCATCGCCCACGGCGCCAAGGACGGGTGGCCGGCCGGCGACCTTTACTTCCAGATGCTGGCCTATTCGGACGGTTCCCACACGATGCTGCGCAAGGCCGACTTCGGCAAGCTCACCTGGAACCGGCCCGAGTTCATCGAGGCTGCCCTGCAGATCCTCAAGATGAACGCCAACGGCGTGTTCCCGCCCGGCACCGCCGCGGTGGACTACTTCACCGGCGCGGTCCAGCTGTTCACCCAGCAGAAGACGGCCATGTTCTATCCGGCCGGTTCCTGGATCGTGGGCGGCTTCGACACCGGGTTCCCGGAGGGCGTGGAGTACGGCCTGTTCCCCTTCCCCCGGATCTCCAAGGTGCAGGACTCCGCCTCCACCGGCGGGGTGGCCACCAACTGGGGCGTGCTGAAGAAGGCCAAGAACCAGGACCTGGTGCTGGCCTTCTACCGGATCGCCGCGGACATGAAGTCGGCCCAGATCCTGATCGACCACTCCATGATCCCGCCGTATGCCGTGAACATCCAGGCCAAGAGGGAGATCCTGGCCGACATGATCAAGGCCCAGGCCATCGCCCAGACCCGCTTCGTGTTCACCCCGGAGCTGCACAGCCAGGTGATGTCCGGCGTGCAGGGCCTGTTCACCGGGGAGGTCTCCGCGGCGCAGTTCGTCGCGGCGCTGGACCGGGTGGAAAAGACCATCAAGCGGTAAGCGGCGATCATTCCGCACAGACACCGGATCCCGCCTCCGCTGGCTCGCCAGCCAGCGGGATCCGGTATTTGACTGCCTGACACCATGCGCACACACCGATTTGCCGGATACCTGTTCATACTGCCGGCGCTGCTCTTCTTCCTCGCCTTCCTGGTCTATCCCCTGCTGCACACCGTGTACCTCAGCCTGACGGAGTGGGCGGGCTTCGATCTGAAGAAGATCACCTTCGTCGGGTTCGACAACTTCAAGCTGATCCCGCCGGACTGGATTTTCTGGAAGGCGATGCGCAACACCTTCTACTTCGTCGTGGGCACGACCGTGTTCCTCAACCTGTTCGGGCTGGGGCTGGCCCTGTTCCTGAACAACAGCACCCGCTTCACCCATGTGGTCCGGACGCTGGTCTTCATCCCGGTGCTGCTTTCCCCGGTCATCGTGGGGGTGATGTGGTCGAGGATCTTCGACCCCTTCGGGGTCCTCAACCAGATCCTGGAAAAACTCGGGCTGATCCAGACCCCCATCTTCTGGCTGGGCGCCAAGAACATGGCCCTGGTGTCGATCATCGGGGCCACCGTCTGGCAGTGGGTCGGCTACGACATGGTCCTCTACCTGACCGGCCTGCAGCAGATCCCCGAGGAGCTGTACGAGGCGGCCATGATCGACGGGGCCAACCGCTGGCAGATGTTCCGCCGGGTCACCGTGCCCCTGCTCAAAGGCGTGGCCACGATGGTGATTCTGCTCAACTTCATCGGGGGAGTGCGGATCTTCGACCTGGTGTACGTGATGACCAAGGGCGGGCCCAATCACAACACCGAGGTGCTGGCCACCCACCTGTACGAGGTGGCCTTCTGGTTCAACAAGATGGGGTACGCCTCGGTGATCAGTGTGATCATCCTGGCCATCTCGCTGGTGTTCGCCTACCTGCGCAGCCGGCTGATGAGCGAGGAGAAGGCGTAGAGCCATGCCCAGGCGGGAGCCCTTCAGCAGAAACCTGATCTGGATCCTCATCGCCCTGTGGCTGGTGGTGACCCTGTTCCCCTTCCTCTGGGTGCTGTCGCTGTCCGTGCGCACCCCGAAGGAGGTCTTTACCGCCATCCTCCTGCCGAAGACCATCCGCCTGGCCAATTACCTGGAGGCCTGGAGCAAGTTCGGCTTCACTCTCCTGTTCAGGAACAGCGTCCTGGTCTCCCTATCCTCGGTGGCCGTCACCGTCTTCATCTCCGCCCTGGCCGGCTACGGCTTTTCCAAGTTCCGCCTGAAGGGCGGAAGCTTCCTGTTCCACCTGATCCTCTCCGGGGTCATGATCCCGCCGGTGGCGGTGGTGATCCCCCTGTTCGTGTTCATGAAGCGGCTGGGGCTGTTCAACAGCTACCCATCGGTCATCATTCCCTACATCGTCTTCGGGCTGCCGGTGTCGACCTTCATCTTCAAGAGCTATATCCAGAACGTCAGCAACGACATCCTGGACGCGGCGCGCATCGACGGCTGCGGGGAGCTGGGCATCTTCCTGCGCATCCTGCTGCCCATCATCAAGCCCGCGGTGGCCACGGTGACGATTTTCACCTTCATGACCAACTGGAACGAGTTCCTGCTGGCGGTGATCTTCCTGCACGACAAGGGGCTGTACACCCTGCCGCTGGGCATGTCCGTGTTCGTGGGGCAGTACTCCGCCCCCTGGCAGCTCATCGGGGCCGGGGTGGTGATCTCCATCGCCCCGGTGCTGGCGCTGTTCTTCGTGCTGCAGAACCAGTTCATCCGCGGCCTGACCGCCGGCGCGGTGCGGGGGTAGGGCCGCGATGGCCTTGAAGCGGAAAGCAGGGATTCCGCTCTACCTGCAGGTCAAGGAGAACCTTCTGCAGAAGATCGACGCGGGCACCTGGGCTGAGGAATCCCTGATACCCACGGAATCCGAGCTCTGCGAAGAATACGGGGTCAGCAAGATCACCGTGCGGGAAGCGATCAGGATCCTGGTCAAGGACGGAAGGCTCTCCCGCAAGCCGGGAAAGGGGACTTTCGTCACCCGGCCGAAGATCGAGCAGAAGCTGAACCGCTTCTTCAGCTTCACCAAGTGGGCTCTGCAGAATGAACTTCAGCCGGCATCCAGGATCCTGAGAGTGGAAGCGGTGGCCTGCAGCCGCCACATCGCCAAACACCTGGGAATACCGGAAGATGAACAGGTATGCCGCATCGAACGGCTGCGGCTGGGCAACGGCGAGCCGCTCACCCTGGAAGTGATCTGGGTGCCATGTCGGATTTGCCCGGACCTGCATTTGCATGACCTGGCCAATGTGCCGCTCAACGATATACTGCAAAACGAATACGGCATCCAGTTGGTCCGGGCCACCGAGTCCATCGAAGCCGCTACCGCCGATGAATACCTGGCCCGCCAATTGGCGATCGAGAAGGACGTGGTCATGCTCCACGTGGAGCACACGGCCTTCTCGCGGGGCGGCCAGATCGTCTATTTCGTCACCACCAGCTACCGCGGCGATCGGGTCAAGTTCTCGATCGAGCTGTCCGTGAACCGGAATGGCTGAAGGCCGCTCGACGGTACTCGGCCAGGAATCCTGGCTGCTGGCCAACGATCAGGTGGAGCTGGCCGTCAGCGTGACCGGCGGGCAAATGGCGCCGGTGAGCTTCTTTCGCGGCACACCGGAGCGGGTCCAGCCGTATTACCTCAACCACTGGCCAGGGGCGAAGACCGGCTTGCCCCTGCTGGACGTGCTGCGCGGGGACTTCTTCTGCCTGCCCTTCGGCCAGGGCCACCCGCCCCACGGGGAGACGGCGAATGCGGACTGGAGTTTTGTCGGGCGCCAGACGGAAGGCGACCGCGCTTCGCTGGCCCTTTCCTTGAGGCCGAAAGCCAGGCGCGGGACCGTGCGGAAAACCATCTGGCTGCTGGCCGGGCACAACGCGTTGTACATCCGGCATGAACTGTCGGGTTTCAGCGGCCGGATGTGCTACAGTCACATCCTGGAGGTTCCGGAACAGGTCGACGAGCTCCTTCCGGTTGGGGATGGCGGCTCCGCGGGATGAGCTGGCAAACGCCGGGGACGAGTATTACGCGCTCCAGTCAGGCGTCCGCTTTTCCAGACTGGACCAGGTTCCCACGATCTGGAACACGCGCGAGGATTGCACCACCTTCCCCCGCCGCTATGGATTCATGGACCTGGCCGCGCTGTACGCCGGCACCGGGGAGTTTCCGGCCTGGACGTCAGCCGCGGTTCCGTCCCGAGGCTACCTGTGGTACGCCCTCAAGGATGGATGGACAACGGCGGCCCCCACGCCTTCCCCTGGGACGGGCGCAACCGCTGCCTGGGCCTGGAGGACGGCTGCGCGTTTTTCGGCAAGGGGCTGTCCGCGTCGGCGAAAGCCAACCCTTCCGACTTCGGTGCTGCTGTCGCCGCGGCGGCCGACAGCCATCAACTACATCCAGGGCGTAGCGCGGATCCCGGCGGGTTTCGACCGCGTGAAGTCGGCCTCGTTTACTCCGGGAAAGGTGAGCTTCCTGGCGGAGAGCGGGAAGAAGGCGAGCGCCGCGGTGGATTGGGAGTTCCTGCGCGCCGGCCTGCCGCTATCGCGGCGCTGATCCGTCGATCAGGCGGTTCAGTCCCTCGCGATAATACCGGAAGTTCCTCCAACAGGCGTCGTCCGGCACGTGGTGATCCGCGTGGGGCACGAAGCCTCCGCCGGGCAGCAGCCGGGCAATCACGCCCAGCTCCGCCTCGATGTCCGCCTCCGTCCGTCCGGCTTCAAACACCCGCTTGTCCACGGCTCCGAGCATCTGCAGCCGCGGGAAAGCGCGCCGGATGGCGAGCGGGTCGTTGCCCGCCTGCCGCTCGATGGGGAACACGCCCGTGACCCCCAGCTCCCACCACAGGGGGATCAGCTTTTCGATGTAGCCGTCGCTGTCCACCAGGATGTTTTCGACCCGGTGCTGCCGGAAGAAGTCCAGGAGGCGCCGATAGAAGGGGCTCAGGAACTCCTCGAACATCGCGGGGGAGATCATCGACCCGGTCTTGCTGGCCATGTCTTCCCAGATCAGCACGCAGTCGGGGCGGATGGCCGGGATGATCCGCTCCCAGTAGTCCATCAAGAAGCGGAGGAAGAACTCGTTCATGTCCTTGATCAGCTGCGGGTCGTCGTACATCAGCAGGAAAAGCCGGTTGGACCCGATGAGGTGCCGGGGAAAGCCGAAGAAGCCGAAAGGGAACCCGCCCAAGCGGATCGGGAAGTCGCGTGAATGCAGGCGGCGGGCCAGCGCATCCCAGTCGGCCGGCAGCCGCCTGCCCAGCTCCGCCGCCGAATAGTGCTCCTTGTAGCGCTCGAACTCGGCGCGGCCGGCAATGGGGAAGGCCAGATCCAGGGGGGCCGAGGTGCCCTTTTTGTAAACCTTCATGGTGATGCCGTAGCGGTCGATGTATGCCTTGTATTCCTCCGACTCCTCCAGGACCTTCTCGGGCAGCCGCGGACTGACGTCGATGGGAAACTTGGCGGGGTAGGGGTCCAGGCCCAGGCAGGTCCGCACGTTGCGCTCGCTCACCACCCCGTCGCCGGGCCACACCTGCTCGGCTCCGCTGATCGTGCCGTTGTCCGGCAGGTCCGGCGGAAGAGGCTCCACGACCGGCAGTCCTTCGCGGATGAAACGCTTGAGGGTCGTGCTCCAATACCCGAACTCCGCCTTGGGGGCGCGCACTTCGGGGTCGAAGCGCATTACAGCCAGGAAGCGTTCGCGGGAGGTCAAACCTCGGCTCCCGCCAGGCGGCGGTAGATCGGCCGCAACCGCTCGAACAGCTCCCGGTAGACCTGGATGTTGCGCAAGTAGGGACGGTCGGCGCCCGCTCGCGGCCGGACGGTGCGGTGGGGGCGGGCGAAACGCTCCGTGATCGCTTCCGCGTCCTTGAACAGGCCCGCGGCGTAACCGCCGATGATCGCCGAGCCCAGGGTGGCCAGGTCGCTGCGCTGCAGGCTCTGGTAGGGGGACTGCAGGACGTCGGCCTTGATCTGCATCCACAGCTCGCTGGCCGCTCCGCTGCCGATGGCCGTCACCGTGCCCAGCTTCAGTCCGGGGAGCAGCTCCCGGATGATCTCCCGGGTCAGGAAGTGGTCGTAGGCGATGGATTCCAGAATCGCGCGGTAGAAGTGCATTCGGGTGTGGGCCCAGGTGTGCCCGACGAACAGGCCCCGGACCGCCGGGTCGGGCGGGAAGAAGCGCCCCTGCAGGTAATTGATGGAGACCAGGCCCTCCGAACCGGCCGGCACCGCGGCGGCGAGGCTGTCCAGGTACTCGTATACCGAGCCGAAACCGGCGGGCACCGTCGCCGCTTCCTGCCCGCAAAACTGCTCGATGAACCAGTTGTGCGTCCGGCCGCCCAGCACCACGGATATCAACTGATACCCGTTCCCGATGGCCGCCTTCATGCAGGCCAGGGTCCGATGCCGGCTGTCGCAGCGGAAGTCCCCAACGCTCGCCCCCAGGATGCAGGCGGTGCCGGCAACGTCCACCACCTGGCCTTCCTGCAGGATGCCGGCCCCGGCGAACCCGGCGGACTGGTCCCCGCAGCCGGCCGCGATCGGGGTCCCGGCGGCCAGGCCGGTTTCCGCCGCCGCCTGCCGGCTGACCTCGCCCACGATGTCCGTGGAGGCCACGATGCGCGGGAGCTTGCCCATGTCCACCCCCATGGCCCCGCACAGCTCCTCTGACCAGCGGCCGTGGCACAGGTCGGCCAGGCCGGAGAAGCACAGGAAGGTCTGGTCCATATAGGCGTCCTGGCCGCCGTGACCGGCCAGCTTTCCGGCCACGAAGGCGGAGGGCTGCAGGAACCTGGCGATGTCCCTCCAGGCGTCGCGCTTTTTCCAGTACAGGATCTTGTTCCCGTAGGTGGAGAACGAACCGTTCAGCGCCAGGATGCGCTCGCCGAAGCGCTCGTGCATCTCCACGTTTTCCGCCGCGCTGCGGCTGTCCAGCGGCGTGTCGTAGTAGGTCACCGGCCGGAAGCGGCTGTCCACCGACATGATCCCGCCCATCTGGCTGTCGATGCCCACCGCGGCCACCCGGGCAGGGTCGAGGCGCGCGGTCTGCAGGCACTGGCGGATGAGCGCGCAGGAGGCCGTATAGAAATCCTCGGCGTCCTGCTCGGCCTCCCCGGAGCGGGGGTAGCGGATGCGCATGGCCTCCTGGGCTTCGGCCAGCACCGCGCCGCCGGCGTCGTAGATTGCGCACTTGGCCAGCGTAGTCCCCAGGTCGATCCCGATCAGGTATTCCTTGCTCATGGACACTCCTTACCGGCGCACCTCGTCGTAGAAGCGCAGCAGGTCCTCGTCGCGGTCCAGCCTGACCGTGCGGATGCCCCAAAGCCGGCAAGCGGCCTGGAGGTCCGCGGTCACATCACCCAGCGTGGCGTGCAGGTGGTTGGCGCCGATCGCCTTGACGAAGTTCTCGGCCTTGACCCCCAGGTCCACCACCACCTTGCCCCAGGTGCCGGCCAGGTGCCGCGGCTCC
This sequence comes from Spirochaetes bacterium RBG_16_67_19, assembly GCA_001829505.1. GTDB lineage: Bacteria > Spirochaetota > Spirochaetia > SZUA-6 > DRHE01 > MIBK01. Next base: position 9,203 of record MIBK01000054.1, read on the forward strand.
TTTTCCCCCAGCCGTTCGCTCAGGAAGCGTCGAGCGTCCAGCTCCCGGCCGGTGCCCAGCTGCAGGTAATAGGTGCCGTCCACGCGGGTAAAGCGGGCCACGGTCACGGCCGGAGACTCGACGCCGAAGTAGTTGAAGGCCGCACCGGAGTTGCCGTGGATGTTGCCGACCGCCTCCACGGCGGCGAAGGCCTGGCGGGCCTTCAGGGAATTGCGGGCCCAGAAAAGGGAGCCGGCCCCGCAGTTGGCGAACTCCACGTGATCGTCCCCCACGGAGACCAGGTCCCCGAAAGCCGGCGGGACCTCGGGGTTGACGGCGTGCAGGAGCATCGCCGTCAGCAGGCCCTTGGTGTCCCCCTCGCAGACCGTGGGGTAGACGCGCTGGGGGCCGAGCTCGTTTTCGGGGAAGGGCAGGAAGGCCGGCAGCATGCAGGCGTTCACGCCGTACTCCGAGTAGATTTCGTGCTGGCACTTGATCGAAACCCCGCGGATGTTCTCGTCGGCCAGTTCCGCCAGCCGGTCACGGGCGGCCAGCAGGAGGGCGGTCTGTTTTCCCAGAGCCTCAGCGGTGACCATCTTCGGGTCGCGGGTAACGCGCAGACCCATTGCCTGCAGCCAGTCCAGGAAGGCGCGGATGCGCTGCGGCTGGCCCGAGCGGATGCGCTCGGCCCTGTTGACCAGGATGTACTGGTCCTCCAGCAGGACCTCGCGTACCATGAAGCTCTTCAGCTTCGTGAAGTCGTCCTGCAGCTGGTCCATCTTGACGGCGTAGCTTCCGCCCCACAGCATCAGCGCGCTCTCCCGCATCCTGCTGGTGGCGGCCGCACCTCGTACCCAGGCCAGCAGGGCCTGACGGTCGCCGAAGATGCGTTCATGTCGCCGGGCGAAATCGTTCACGCTCCAGTCCATCAGGCTGGAGCAGGTCGCCGCCAGCTGGGAGAGGTTGCCGGACATCGGGTCGTTTTCCGTGTAATAGGCCAGCGGCCTGGGCAACTTGCGGATGAACTCCTTGATGAACATCGGCGGGGACCAGGTCCACGCCCCGATGACCACGGCGTCCACTTCGCGGGCCTGCAGGCTGCGCACCACCGCGTCGATTTCCCGCAGGCTGCGCAGCCCGTACCACTTGGGGTTTCGCCCGCGCAGGTCCTGCAGGGCGTCGATCACCTCCATCCCGCCTTCGCCCAGGATGCGGGCCAGCTCCGCCTGCTTTTCGCGCAGAAACCGCTCCACCGCGTCGGAGGAGATCCCTTCCTCCCGGGCGTCGGTGAAGGTGAGAATCGCTACGCTTGGTTTGCGGTCTTCATCCATGCAACTCTCCTCGATCCAATTCGTCCTTACTCGCCGACCTTGGTGAAGCGGCCAATGCGCGGGTCGGTGAACAGGTCCTGGCCTCGGAGACCACCGCTCCCTCGGCACCGGCCCGAAACCAATGCAAGGTGTCCGGTATCAGGGTGTACTGGTCCCCGGGATTCAGCTCGACCTGGTTAGCTGCGGTCAGGTATTGCCGGTAGGGCTCTAGCCCTTCCAGTTTCGGGATCCCCGGCGAGCCAGGAACGTACAGGTGCACCTTGCCCCAGCGGCAGCGGAAGGTCTCCTCCTTTCCCGGCGCACCCCCTCGAGTCGGGTGGCGGTGCTCGGGACAGGTTTGCCCGGGAAACATCACCAGCTCCTTGGCGCAGACCCGGGAGGTGTTCACGTATACCAGGACCTCCAGGCCTACCCTGGCCAGGTCGCCCAGGCCAAAGTCCGCCACCTCGATGGCCTGTTTCTCCTTCTCGGTGAGCACGATGCCGGCTTTGGCGTACAAGCCGACGGCGCGTTCGCGCGCCTGCTGGTACTCCTTGCTCCCGATCATGACTCCTCCTTGCTGAACCGGGACGCCATCCCGGCGGATCCGAACAGGCTCATCAGCCTCAGCACTTCTACTGTGACAGCGCGGCGGGCGCCGGCCAGGAGATCCTGCTCGCCGCCCGTGCTGGTGCCTTCGCTGGGGTCGACCCGGGCCGCTTCGTGCGTCCGGAAATAGCTTTCCAGGGCGAGAAGGAAGGCGCGCCGCAGCACCGTGCCTACGTTGATTTTGCTGATCCCCAGGCGGATCGCCTCGGCCAGGGCGGCAGGTTCGATGCCGGTTCCGCCGTGCAGCACCAGCGGCACCTCAATGCGCCGGGATAGGGTGCGGATGAGGTCCAGGTCCAACGGGGCTTTGCGGCCCTCCAGCATATGCACGTTGCCGACGGCCACCGCCAGGGCATCCACTCCGGTGCGCCGCACGAAGGCGGCGGCCGCTTCCGGATCCGTTTTCTCGCCCGGCGTCGCGCGACCAGTCCCTAAATCATGCGCCGGAAGCTCGCCGATTTCAGCCTCCACCTCGGCGCCTGCGGCGTGCGCCGCCCGGACCAGGTCCTGATTGATGACTGCCGATTCTTCCGGGCTGCACTCCTGGTGGTCGTGCATGATCACGTTGAAACCCGCCTCCAGGGCCTGCAGAAGCAGCGGAACCCGGGCGGCTTCGTTCAGGATCAGGGCGGCGGGAACCCGAGCCCGTTCCGCGATGGCCGTGCCCAGGGCGCCGTAGTGGAAGATGTCCTCCGCGACCCTCCGGCGGCCGTTGCCCAGGAAACCGCCATTGAAACCCAGGATCACCGGCGAGTCCGCTTCTTCGGCGGCGTCCTTCACGGCCAGGATGGACTCCAGGTTCCAGGCCTCGAAATAGCCGACAGCGTACTTGTGAGCGCGCGCGTGGCGCAGCAGCCGGCTCATGGGGAACAGCGGCATGCCTCGAGTCCTTTCAGCGCCGGGCGCTCATGGTCTTGATCTGGTTCAACAGGACGGCTCCCAGGATCAGACCCCCGCGCACGACGTACTGCCAGAACTGGTTGATGTTCAGCAGCGTCATGCCGTTGATCAGGACCCCCAGAAAGAGCATGCCCACGAAGGTGCCGCTGATGGTACCGGTCCCGCCGGACAGGCTCGCGCCGCCGATGATCACCGCCGAGATCACGTCCAGCTCCCAGCCCTTGGCGGTGGTCGGCGTGCCCGACATGATCTGCGCGGCCACCATGATCCCGGACAGCGAGGCCAGCATCGAGGTGAGCCCCAGGGCGGCGGTCTTGGTGAAGAACACGCTGATGCCGCTCAAGCGGGCGGCTTCCTCGTTGCCGCCGACCGCGTAGACGGCGCGCCCGAAGGTGGTGTTGCGGATCAGGAAGAGCATCAACAGGAAAATGAGCAGGAACACGATCGCGGGGAAGGGAACGCCGAAAAGGTAGCCGCCTCCGATGAAATTGAACCATTCGGGAAACGGACTCACGGGGAAGCCCTTGGTGATGATCATGGAGAAACCGGACAAGGCGGTCATGGAGGCCAGGGTGATGATGAAGGTCGGCACCTTGAACTTGTTCCTGATCAGCCCGGCCAGAACGCCGAAGGAGAAGCCCGTGGCCAGGGTCGTGACCCCGGCAATGGCGATCGCCGCCGGCAGGCTCAAGCCGGCCGCGGCCAGTTTCTTGGTCAGCACCGCGGTGAGCGACCCGGCAAAGGCCACCGCCGAGCCGACGCTCAGATCGATTTCCCCCGAAATGATCACGATGGTCATGCCTAAGGCGATGATGCCCTGCATGGAGGTGTTCCGCAGAACGTTCAGCACGTTGTTCATGGTCGCGAAGCCGGGTGCCGTGAAAGCCAACAGCACGCACAGGGCCACCAGGATCGCCTCCAGGATGTAGTCGTCCCAGCGCAGCCGCGACACGCTCACGCGATTTTCGCTCATCTTGCCTCAACCCTCCATGCACATGGCGTACAGGCGGTCGATGCTCACCTCCTCCGCCTGCACCTCATCGACGATCTGGCCGTGCTTCATCACCAGGATGCGGTGGCTCACCTCGATCAGCTCTTCCAGCTCGGTGGACACGAACAACGAGCTTATGCCCTCGTGGCTCAAGTCCCACATGATCTGGAATATCTGCTGCTTGGCGACGACATCGATTCCCCGCGACGGCTCGTCGAAGAGGATGATCTTGGGCTTCGTATTCAGCCACTTGCCGACGACGACCTTCTGTTGGTTCCCGCCGCTGAGCGACGAAATCAGGTTCCTGGCGTCCGCGACTTTGATGCCCAGTTTTTCAATGGCTTCGGCCACGAACGGCTTTTCCCGTTTTTTCGAGAGGAGGTTGCCCCTGGCGATCGCCTTCAGGCTGGCCAGGCACAGGTTGGCGTGCACGCTCAGAGCCTCGACGATGCCTTCCTTTTTCCGGTTTTCCGGGGTCATGGCCACCCCCAGCTTCTTCATGAGAATGGGAGTGGGGGATTTGACCACCGTTCCGTCGACGATTATGCTCCCCCCGGGATTGAAGCGCTCGATCCCGAAGATGGACCGCAGCAGCTCCGTCCTGCCCGAGCCCATCATCCCGGCGATCCCGAGAATTTCCCCCTGGCGCAGGGAAAAGCTCACATGGCGAAAGTGGTTCCCGCTGGAAAGGTCCTTCACCTCCAGCACGACTTTTTCCTGGAAGCTCAGGTTCTGCGGCCTCTGTCTCTGGATCGTTTCGCCGAACATCAGGTCCACGATGATCTGGGGGGTCGCCTGGGCCGCCTCGACGCTGCCGACGTACTTCCCGTCCCGCAGCACGCTCACCGTGTCCGCGATGTCGTACAGCTCGTGCAGCCGGTGGGTCACGTAGAGGATCGCGACCCCCTTCTCCTTGAGATTGCGGATCACCTTGAAAAGGCCTTCCGTCTCGTTCCTGGCCAGGGCGGAGGTCGGCTCGTCCAGGATCAGGACCGAGGGGTTGAAGGACATGGCCTTGGCGATCTCCACGACCTGCTGCTGCCCGATGCTCAGTTTCTTCACCTTGACCCGCAAGGGGATGTCCGATCCCACGCTCTGCAGGATCGTCTCCGCCTGGCGGCAAGCTGCGGCCCAGTCGATGGAGATGCGCGGGAAGCCCTTCTTTTTCGGCAGCCTTCCCAGCAGGATGTTCTCCACGACCGTGATTTCCGGAATGAGGCTCAGCTCCTGGTATACGACGGCCAGGCCCTTGGCCAGCGCATCGGAGGGCGCCCGCATGCTCACTGCTTTCCCGTCGACCTTGATCGTGCCGGAGGTCGGCTGCAGCGCGGCGGAGCAGATTTTGACGAGGGTGCTCTTGCCCGAGCCGTTCTTGCCTATCAAAGCGTGGACTTTTCCGCCCTCGAAGCGGGCGGAAAAGTCCGCTAGCGCCACGGTACCGGGGAAGACCTTCGTGATGTGTTCGATCTCAAGCTTGTACTCGCCCAAGTTCTTCCCCGGGTCAACTCTACTTGGTCAGCGTTTCCATATCCTTCAGGAAGGCCTTCAGCCCATCAGGGTTGGCCCGGTCCAAAAGGATTCCGGGAACGATGATGTGCTTGTCCATCGCTTCTCCCTTGACCGCCTTGAGCGACATCTCGATGGTTTTCTTCCCGATGGCGTAAGGCTGCTGGGCGGTGGTGGCCTGCAGGATATTATCCGGTGAGAGCATGAAATTGGCAAGCTGTTCGTTGCCGTCGATTCCGAACACGACGATCTTGCCCGCCTTGCCGGCGTTCTTCACCGCCATCGTCGCTCCTACGGTGCCGCCGTCATTGCAGGCGTAGATGACGTTGATGGACGGGTTGGCGGTAATGATGTCCCCGGCGACCTGTGTAGCGGCCTCCGCCAGCCAGGCCGACTGCGCGGCGACCACTTCCACGCCCGGCAGGTCCTTCAGCTGGCTCAGGAAGCCTTCGCTGCGGGCGTTGCTCTGCTCGGGCAGGAGGGCGACGAAATCGACGATGCCGATCTTGGCTTTGCCGCCGAGTTTCTCCTGGATGTACTTGCGGGCGACCTTGCCGGTGGACTGGCCGAGCACCTCGTGGGAGCTCTCAATGAGGGTGGAGTAGAAGTCGGCGTCGACGCCCGTGTTGTAGAGAATGATCTTGATCTCCTTGTCGTTGGCCTGTTTCAAGGCCTGCACGGAGGCGGTAAAGCTCAGAGGCGAAAGGATGATCGCGTCAACCCCGCGGGAGATGTAGGTGTTGACGAGCTCCATTTCCTTGTCCACCTTATTGTAGCAGTTGCCGGACAGCAGCTCCACGCCGGCTTCATCCGCGGCTTCTTTCATGCCGATCCCCAGAGCCCTGAAATAGGAGTCCTCCTGGAACATGATGGAGGCGATGGTGATTTTTTTCCCTTTTTCCCCCGGCCCTCCCGCGCTGTAGGCCAGGGCGCCGGCAAGGCCGAGAATCAGCAACGCAATGATGACTTTTTTCATACTCTCTCCTCCTGTTGGCTTTTTTTGCATCCGAACATCGTGCCGAAGCATGCCCGCCCGTGCGCACCCACCTCCTTTCGGAAAGGACGGACCTGCTTCAACGCACTAAATATTATAATGTTTTAGAAAAACATCATAACCTTCAGCCCCGTTCCTGTCAATGAAATCATTTCATTGACAAAGGCAACCGGCTGCAATAGTCTGCCCCGGGAGGGCCCACATGACGAGCAAAGAACGCGTGCTGATGGCGATCAACCACCAGGAACCCGACAAGGTGCCGCTGGACGCCTGGCTGGCGCCCGAGGTCGCCGACCAGTTGATCAAGATGCTGAACGTGGACTCCTCCAAGGACCCCTTCGCCCTGGCCAAGCGCCTGGGCCATGACTTCCTGTACCGGGCCGTCGGCTTCTGCGAGGGGTACAGCACCATCTACGACGAGAGCAAGAAAATCGGCCCGAACCTCTATCAGGACGATTTCGGCATCAAGTGGAGCTTCAAGAAGCAGGACCTGGGCGGGTATTGCGAAATGGTGGAGCACCCCCTGGCCGACCTGCGCAACTACGACCGCTTCCCGTGGCCGGACCCGCTGAAGGTCTCCAGGGTCGGACTGGAGGAGAACCGCCGCCTGATCGAGCGGGATGGCAAGGAGTACGGGATCATCGGGGCGGTGGCCTGCTCCATGCTGGAGGGGGCCTGGTACCTGCGCGGGCTGGAGAACTTCCTGCTGGACTTGGCCGCCAACCTTGATTTTGTGGAAGACCTGCTGGACCACACCATGAAGCACTCCCTGGCGCTTTCCCGGGAGCTGGTGAAGATGGGCGTGGACATCCTGTGGTGGGGGGATGACTTCAGCGTGGAGTCCGGACCCATCATGCAGCCGGAGCTGTTCCGCCGCCTGCTGAAGAGCCGCTATGCCCGGGTGTTCGGCGAGCTGCGCGGCCTGAACAAGAACCTCAAGATCGCCTTCCACTGCGACGGCAAGGTGGAGTGGGCCCTGGACGACCTGGTGGAGGTGGGGGTGGACATCATCAACCCTCTGCAGCCGGACGCGAACGACTCGGCCGCGGTCAAGAAGAGGTACCGCAGGAACCTGAGCGTCTGGGGCAACGTGGACACCCGCAACGTCATGTCCCGGGGCTCCGCGCAGGAGGTGGTCGAGGAGGTGAAGAAGGTGATCCGCACCCTGTCCCCCGGCGGCGGCCACCTGTTGTGCTCCAACCACACCATCCAGGCCTCTCCAAGGGCCCTGGACAATGCCATCGCCTTCTACTGGGCCGCGCACCACTTCCGCGGCTACCCCATCCATCTTGAAGCGGTAAAAGAAGAGGCTCGCACCCCCCGCGTGGTCTGAGCCAACGGCCGGCGCTACGACTGCTTCTTTTTCTCCTGCGCCGCGCGCAGCAGGTCGCCCAGGGTCGAGGTTTCCTTCGTGTCGTCGCTAAACTCCCGCAGCATGCGGCGGGTGATGGCCTTTTCGCGGGGCGAGGGGC
>MIBK01000055.1:0-4016 GCA_001829505.1 Spirochaetes bacterium RBG_16_67_19
CCCTGATAGCGGGCCTGCTGGCGATGCTCGTGGCCTTCCTGGTCGGCCTGTCGCTGATGCGCCTAAGGGGCGCCTACATCTCCGTGGCCACGCTCGGCTTTATGGTCATCGTCCAGGTGGTATTGGTGAACTGGGACCGGGTGACCCGGGGCGCGCGGACCTTCGCCGGAGTCCCGCCGTACGCCAACCTGTGGAACGTCTGGCTGTGGGCGGTGATTGCGGTGTACCTGGTATGGCGAATTGGGGCCTCTGCCTTCGGCCGGGACATGCGCGCGGCTCGGGACAACGAGATCGCCGCCCTGTCCCTGGGCATCAGCGTGCAACACTCCCGCCTGCTGGCTTTTTCCCTGAGCGCGTTCCTCACCGGCGCGGCCGGCAGTCTTTGGGCCCATTTCATCACCGCCTTCTCGCCGAGGTCCTTCCTTTTCACCCAGGCCTTCAACATCATCACCATGCTGGTCATCGGCGGCCTGGGCTCGGTGAGCGGCTCGGTCATCGGCGTCGTCCTGATCACGGTGATCTCGGAGCTGCTGCGCAACGCCGAACGGGGCTTCGACCTGGGGATCTTCCGCCTGCCTCCGATCTACGGAGCCAGCCAGATCCTGATGGCGGTCCTGTTCGTGCTGGTCATTGTGTTCCGCCCGGCCGGCCTGTTGGGCGGCCGGGAGATCGATCCGCGCTCGGTATTGCGGCGGCTCCGGTTGCCGAGAAGGGCAAAGATTCGCTAACTTGGAAAGAACTGCCACAAAATGGAATACCGTTTCAAATCGAAGGAGGTTCGAGAATGAAGATCAGACTGGCCACCATCCTGGTGGCCGCGGCCGCGCTGCTGGCCATGGCGGGCTGCGCGGGCAAGGGCGGAGGCAACGCGATCAAGATCGGCATGCTCTACAACATGACCGGGCGCAGGCCTCGCTGGACAGCCCCTCGGCCAACGGGGCGAAGCTGGCCGCCAAGGAGCTGAACGCCGCCGGCGGGGTGCTCGGCAAGCAGATCGAACTGGTGGCCTACGACGGCAAGACGGACGCCGCCACCATCGGCAACTCCGCGACCCAGCTCGCCCAGACCGACAAGGTCGTGGCGATGTTCGGCTTCAGCGACAGCGACATGACCATGGCCGCCGCGCCGATCGCGGCCAAGGCCGGGGTGGTGTTCGTCACCTCGGGGGCCACCTCCCCGAAGCTGCCCGACCAGGTCCCGGAATACCTGTACCTGGCCTGCTTCGGTGACAACGTGCAGGCGGCGGCGGCGGCGGAGTACTCCGTGAACGCCCTCGGGGCCAAGAGCGTCTACCTGCTCGTGGACAAGGGCATGGAATACACCCTGCTGCTCGGCAAGTACTTCCAGGAGCGCTTCGTCGAGCTGGGGGGCAAGGTGGTGCTGGAAGACAACTACCAGACCGGGGACAAGGATTTCTCCGCCCAGCTCACCAAGTTGAAGGGGCTGAAGGCCAAGCCCGACCTGCTTTTCATCTCCTCCGGACCGGACGACGTGGGGACCATCGTCAAGCAGGTGCGCGATGCGGGCATCGCCCAGCCGATCATGGGCGGCGATGGCTATGACACGCCGCTGCTGGTCGAGGTGGCGGGGGCCGGCGCCGAAAACGTGTACTTCACGACTCATTCCCTGATGGACGCGGACCTGGGCAGCGACGCGGTGAAGAAGTTCATCGCCGCCTACCAGGCCGAGTTCAAGAATCCGCCCGAGAACGCTTTTGCCGGCCTGGGTTACGACACGGTGAAGCTTCTGGCCGACGCCATCAAGCGCGCCGGTTCGGCGGACCCCAAGGCCATTCGGACGGCCCTGCAGGCCACCAAGGGCCTGGCCGGGGTAACCGGCGAGATCAGCTTCCAGCCGGGAAGCCGCATCCCGCAGAAGGGTGTGACCGTCATACGGGTCAAGGGAGGGAAGTTCACCCTGGCCCAGGAAGTGGTGCCGCAGAAGGTTCCTCAGCCATAGGTCTGGAAAAGCGGGCCGCTTGCCGCGGCCCGCTTTTCATTCCTCAACCCCCAGGAGGTGAGCCCATGAAAAAGAACCCGCTGGAGATCCAGCATCTGACCGCGGCCGATTTCCGGCAAACGCCCTTCGAGAAGGTGATCCTGCCCCTGGGCTCCCTGGAGAGCCACGGGGGGCACCTGCCCTTCGGGACCGATGCGCTGACCGCCTACCTGCTCGCCCTGGACATCGCCGCGCGGTTGCCGAAGACGGCGGTGCTGCCGCCGCTCAACTATGGGGTCAGCGAACACTACCGGGATTTCGCCTTCACCGTGACCGTGCAGTTCGAGACCCAGACCGCCTTCCTGCGCGACATTCTGGAATCCGTGTACCGCGAGGGCATCCGCAAGGTGTTCATCATGAACGGCCATGACGGGAACATCGCCCCGATCGAGATGGCCAGCCGCTCGGCCAAGGTGGCCCACCCGGACTTCAAGATCGTCTCCCTGGACGCCTGGTGGATGATGGTGGGAGAGCTGCTGCCGAAGGACTTCTTCGCGGTCTGGAACGGCCTGGGCCACGGCGGGGAGGGGGAAACCTCGATCTGCCTGGAGCTGTTTCCGGAGCTGTGCGACGTGTCCAAGGCGGCCGGCGTGGTGCCGCACCTGCCCAAATACCTGGACGTGAAGTGGCTGTTCAAGGAGCTCACCAATACCGGCGCCACCGGCGACCCGACCCAGGGCACGCGCGAGAAGGGCCGGAAGATGCGCGAGGTCCTGGTGGAGGCCATGGTGAAGGCCCTTTCGGATCTGGACCGCAACGGTTGGGACTGGCGTTCGCCGGAAGTCGCGAAAAACAAATAGGGCCGGTCGTCCCGGCCCTCAGCATGTGCCTCTTGCGACGGCGCAGCTGGCTTTGACTAGAATGTACCACGCGCCGGCGGGCAAAACAATTATTCTATGGCTTGCTTTCTCAGCATATAAATTCCCACGGCCAGCCACCAGACGATGGCTCCAATCCCAAAAACATAACTGACGGACACGAGTGCGGGTATCATCGTTCCGATCAGCCCGGCTGCGCTGATAGCCAACCCGAAGACGTTGAAGGTCTTGGGAAATACCTTGTTCTTGAAGGCCGCCAGACTCACCAGTCCAACCCAGAGGCAGCCTAGATATTTGTCAGAGGAATCGATGCCGATGGTTATGGTCTCCAGCGCATTCTTGAGTGCTTCAGCCTGGCCTTGGTTTCTTCCATATAGAGCGATGAGCGATTCATTGCCGTAGTTCACGATCATTCCACTCAAGAAAACGAATGCGGTCCAGATAAGCCCAAACGCCGAGCCGATCTTCGCCAAGCGCGGCGAGCTGTCTTTCAGTCGTTCGTAGATTGCCAGCACGAGCACGGTAAGGAAAAAACCGTTGATAAGGTACATGGAAAAGTGCCAGAGAAATACAAGCAGCTTATTGGCAATGAGAAAGGCCATGTATTCTTGAAAGCCAAGGGTTGAGTCCGCCATGGGTTTCAGCCTGGAGACGACAAGCCCCATTGCCAGCAGGTACGTTGCCGCTGCGATGATTGCGGAAACACCGCCTGCCTTCTGTAAGTTTTTCATCTCATTTTCCTCCTTTTGTGTATGCCTTGCCAATTCAAGGCCTTCAGCGTATACTTACATCGTAAGCTTTATACTTACATTGTAAGTTTGTCAAGTAGGAGGCTTATGAAAAAGGCAGTACTGACAAGAGAGCTCGTGCTCCGTGCTGCGTTGGCGATTATGGATGAAAGCGGGCTCGAAGCCCTTTCCATGCGCCTGCTGGGGACGAGACTCGGGGTGGAAGCGATGTCGCTGTATAACCACGTGACGAATAAGGATGATATTCTGGATGGCGCACTCGACCTGGTGGCAGAAGAAATAACGATCCCCGCTGCAGATGCCAATTGGCGATCGGCGATGCGCGAGCGCGCGGTCTCGGCGTGGCAGGCCTTTAGACGACACCCCTGGGCGAGTGCACTTATGGATTCGCGCATAAGCTCCAGTCCGGCAAGATTGCGCTATTTCGAGGCCATGATTGGAACCTTGCATC
>MIBK01000055.1:4332-4530 GCA_001829505.1 Spirochaetes bacterium RBG_16_67_19
CACCAGATTTTGAGTCTGGCACGTCTACCAGTTCCATCACGCCGGCTTGGGCTTCAAGGTAGCGGGGCCGCGGTTGCCTTGTCAAGGAACGCCCCGCGGAGGTATCTTCGCGCACGTGAGCCCGACGCCCGCTGAACTGTACGCCCGCTGCCTGCTGTGCCCGCGGGCCTGCGGTGTCGACCGCCGGAGCGGCGCGCT
>MIBK01000055.1:4656-11510 GCA_001829505.1 Spirochaetes bacterium RBG_16_67_19
CCGCTACTGCCAGAACGACCAGCTCAGCCGCTCCGGGCTGGGCGCGGAGCTGTCCCCGGACCAGTTGGCCCGCCTGATGCTGCGCCTCCAGGCGGAGGGCGCCGAGAACGTCAACCTGGTCACCGGCAGCCACTTCGCCCCCGGCATCCTGGAGGCGGCGGAGCTGGCCCGCGCCCGGGGACTGGCCATCCCCCTGCTGTGGAATTCCTCCGGCTACGAGAGCCGGGCCACCCTCGAGCTGCTGGCCCCCTGGATCGAGATCTGGCTCCCGGACTGCAAGACCCTGGACCCGGAGCTGGCCGGGAGCCTGCTGGGCGCCCCCGACTACCCGCGGGTGGTGCGCGCGGCGCTGTCCTTCATGGTCGAGTCGCGGGCCCTGGATTGGGAGGGAGAAAAGCTGCGGCGAGGGGTGATCGTGCGCCACCTGGTGCTGCCGGGCCATCCGCGCTCCACCCGCGAGGTGCTGGCCTGGTTCCGGGAGCGCCTGTACGACAGGGCGCTGCTCTCCCTGATGGTGCAGTACACACCCAACCCCCGCGCCCCGGCCCGTCCGGAAGCAGGGCAGGCGGTGCCTTCCGGCCGCGTCTCCACCCCGGAATACGAACAGGTCCTGCGCTGGCTGGAGGAGCTGGGCATCCAGGAGGGCTTCATCCAGGAACCGGAGTCCGACTCCGACTGGCTGCCGGATTTCTGCCGGCCCAATCCCTTCCCCCGGGAGAAGGCGCGGGTGCTGTGGCACTTCGCCGACGGCCCGCCCGTCTAACCCTCAAGCTGGCCCGACCACCGTGCCTTCGAATTCCTGCCCGGCCAGGATCTTCTTGAAGTTCTCGATGTTCCGTCCCGCGGCCACCACCAGGCGCAGCCCAGCGCGCGCCGCCTCGGCGGTGGCCACCGGGTCGAAGGGCACGTTCCTGCCCGGCACCCAGGTCGTGCCCACCATGGCGCTCAACTCGGCCCAGCGCAGGCGGGGCAGCGGGCGGGCGGAGGGATCCGTTTTTGGATCGGCGCTGTAGATGGCGGACACGTTGGAGAGGTTCACCAGGCTGTCGGCCTGGAAGCGGCGGGCCAGCAGCACAGCGTCGTAGTCGCTGCTGAAGCCGGGCTTCCAGCCGCCGGCCACCAGCACCCTGCCGGTGAACACCGGGACGGCGGTCGGATCCAGGACGACCGGCTGCGGGCAGTGCGGTTGGAATAGGAAGCGCACCAGCTCCGCGTTCAACCGGGTGGCGGCGATGCCCAGCCAGTCCTGGGCTTCCGCCTCCGCCTCGGCGGGCCCGCTCAACACGGCGCGGTAGGCCCCCTGGTACTCGCGGGCCGGTCCGCCGCCGCCGCAAACCAGGATCAGCCGCCGCTCGGGGTCCTGCTCCAGATATTCCAGCACGGCCTTGCGGAAGGAGCGCAGGAAGGACACGTCCACCTTGTCGGGGGCGATGATGGAGCCGCCCAGGGAGATCACCTGCACGCTGGCCATGCCCCATTATACCCGCCTCCGCGTTGCTTGCAAAAGCACCCCGTTCCCGGTATAAACACGGCATGGCCGCAATGAAGGTTCTGATTTCCGACAAGATTGAAGAGGTATGTCCGCGCCGGCTGCGCGAGTTCAGCGGAATCGAAGTGGTGGAGAAGGGGGGCCTGAAGCCCGAACAGCTCCTCGCCGAGGTCAAGGGCTGCGCCGGCCTGATCGTGCGCTCGGCCAGCAAGGTGACCCGGGAGGTCATCGAGGCGGGTGCCGCCCTGAAGGTCATCGGCCGGGCCGGAGCCGGGGTGGACAACATCGACGTGAAAGCGGCCACCGCCAAGGGCATTGTGGTCATGAACACTCCGGGGGGCAATTCCAATGCCGTGGCCGAGCTGACCATCGGGCTGATGATCGCCCTGGCCCGGGAGATCCCGCGAGGGGACGCCACCATGAAGGCCGGCAAGTGGGAAAAGAAGACCTTCCTGGGCGCGGAGCTGTCCGGAAAGACGCTGGGGCTGATCGGCATCGGCTTCGTCGGCAGCAAGGTGGCCGCCAAGGCCCGCGGCCTGGACCTGAAGGTCCTGGTCCACGACCCCTTCGTATCGCAGGACGAATGCAAACGCCTGGGCGTGGACATGGTCGAGCTGGACGCGCTGCTCAAATCCAGCGACTACGTCAGCCTGCACCTGCCCCGCACGCCGGAAACCACGGGCCTGATCAACGCCAAGACCCTGGCCAAAATGAAGCGGGGCGTGTACCTGGTCAACTGCGCGCGCGGCGGGATCATCAACGAGGCGGATCTGCTGGCGGCGCTGGAATCCGGGCAGGTGGCCGGTGCGGCCGTGGACGTCTACGAGCCGGAGCCTCCCGCCGACTGGTCCCTGGCCAGGCACCCCAAGGTCGTGGCCGTGCCCCACGTGGGCGCCTCCACCGTCGAAGCCCAGAACATCGTGGCCCAGATGATCGCCGAGCAGGTCGGAGCCTATCTCACCACCGGAAAGGTGAAGTTCGCGGTCAACGCCTGAGCCGCTCGCGTAGCCTGCAACCGGAGATTGCGTTATACTTTACATCAGGATAGCGCAATGTACGGAACGGCGGACCTGAGCGACTTCTTCCGCACCTGGAAATACGACTCGGACAACCAGGTGCGCATCATCAAGGCGGACGACGGACGCGACGTTCTGCAGATCCGCCAGCCCCTGGGGGTGGAGCAGTACGAGCTGGACGGACGCCCCGACGGCCAGACCCCCGATGGCCACTCCTCCTACCTGGAGGTCTTCCAGGAGCGCCTGGAGGGCCACATCGAGGAGAACGGTTCGGAGGCGGGCTTCGTGCTCAGCCACGACGATTTCCTGCTGCTGCAGAACGAGGGCCTGCTGAACTACTACCGCTACCTGGTGCTCTTCCAGATCGGCGACTTCGAGCGCACCGCGCGCGACACGGGCCAGAACCTGGCCCTCTGCGAGCTGGTGGAGAAGCACGCGGAGAGCGACGAGGACAAGAAGGACATCCTGCAATACCGGCCCTACATCCTGCGCATGCACGCCATCTCCAAGGCCATGGTTTCCCTGCACCGGCAGCTGAAGAGCACCGCCCGGCAAATACTGGAATCAGCCATCGAGGAAATCGAGAAGATGTCCCCGATCGACACCCCCGCCTTCCAATTCGAGCGCCTGCGCTCCTTGAACTACCTGCGCTCGACCCTCAAGCAGGTGCTGGAGCAGAAGACCAGTCCCATGGACCGGCTGAAGGTGGAGCTGGAGGCGGCGATAGAAGAGGAAAACTACGAGCGGGCCGCCGACCTGCGCGACCGCATCCGGGCCTTGAAGAAAGAGTTCGAGCTCTAGCGGCAATAGCTTCTCGAGCGTCCCTTCGGTTATACTGCCAGCCGTGAAATTGTTTCCGCGGAAGCCCAGGCCCGATCCGGAGGCCCTCGTTCAGGAGCGCTGGCGGACCAGCTTCGGCTGGCTGCAGCCCCGCCGCCTGCCGGAGGAGCAGACCCCGGATTACCGCAGCTTCGTGCACCAGGGCTCCTTCCGGCTGGAGATCCTCAAAGCCGACTGCTTCGCCTGGGTGACCGGCCCATACAAATACCGCGACCTGGAGCTGGAGGCCACGCTGGACTTCGACCCGGCCAACGGGCATAGCGCGGCCGGCTTCGTGCTGCGCTACATCAACGAAGAGAACTTCTACTACTTCCTGGTCTCCGACCAGGGCTCCTTCCGCTTCGACGTGGTGTTCAACAAGAACCCGATCCACCTCATCGAATGGACGCCGTTCCCGGTCTTGAGCACCCGGCCCCTGGAGCTGCGCCTGCTGGCCCGCGGCGACGGCTTTCACTTCTTCGCCGACGACCAGTGGATCGGCGAGATGTCGGACGCCACCATCCCCGAGGGGGCCTGCGGCTTCGCGGGGCAGAACTACTCCCAGGGGCCGCGGGCCGGCTTCCGCCTGCTGGAGTACGCCGTGGAGTCCCGGCCGGTGGAGGTGGAGAAGGCGTACTATCGTTGGGTGCATTTCCTGCCGGCCGCTCCGGAGAACCGCCTGCAGCTGGCCAGGACTTTCCACGGCATGGGGCGCTACCCGGACGCCCTGGTGGAGCTGAAGAAATCCTTCCGCCAGGGGGCGGGCGGCGCGGAGGAGCGGCGCCTGCAGGCGGACGCCTGCCTGGCGCTGAAGCTGAACGAGGAGGCCCTGCAGGCCCTGGAACAGAGCCTGGCCCTGGAGCCGGATCACGCGGAAGCGCTGCAGGCCAAGGCCAATACCCTCTTCCAATGCCGCCGCTTCCTGGAAGCCCGGGACTTCATCGACTCGATTCTGCCCCGCTTCCCGGAGCAGGCCGCCCTGGCCAACCTGGCCGGAGCCTGCGAGTACTCGCTGGGCAACTGGGAGCGCGCCCAGGAGAGGTATCGCCGGGCCGTGGAGCTGGAACCCGGCTCACCCCTGTACCTGGGCAACCTGGCCCGGGTGCTGGAGCGCCTGGGAAGGGACGGGGAGGCGCTGGAGGCCTACCTGCAGGCCGCGCGCCTCTTGTTCCGCGCCGAGGCATACGACGAGCTGTCCTTCGTGCTGTCCCGCGGGCGCGCCCTGGCCTCCACCGTCACCGCGCCGGGGGCCCAGGAGCTGGCGGCCCTCGAGGCCAAGGTGCTCTTCCACCAGGAAAAACCGGACGAGGCGGAGCGCCTCTTATGCCCCCTGATCCAGGCGGGGTACGCGGACCCCTCCGTGGCCTACCTGTACGGCCTGATCCTCATCAGCCGGGGCACGCGCGAGGAAGCCGAGACCCACCTGGCGCGGGCCACCGAGCTGGAGCCTTCCTTCCCCCTGTATTGGTTCCGCCTGGCGGAGAACCGCAAGCTGCTGGGCAGGGACCCGCGCGAAGCCCTGGCGCGGGCCTTCGCCCTGGACCCCCAGGACCCGTGGATCAACAACCTGAAGGGCCAGCTCTCGATGGAGGAGGGCAGGCCCGAGGAAGCGCTGGAGCATTTCCGCCGGGCGCTGGAAAGGGCCCCGGGCGAAGCTTCCCTTTCCGCCAATGCCGCGGGGGCGCTGGCAGCCCTGGGCCGGGCCGCGGAGGCGGTCCAGACGGCTACGGCCGGCCTGGCGGCGGCGGGGGAGAAGGCCGCCCTGTACACCGCGCGCGGCAATGCCCGCGTGCGCCTGCGCGAGTTCGCGGCGGCCCTGGAGGATTACGAGCGGGCCCTGGCCCTTGAGCCGGACAATCCCGACTACCTGGCCAACGCGGCGGGCTGCTGCCTGGAGCTGGACATGGTCATGAGGGCCGAGGAGCTGCTGGACCGGCTGCTGGAAGCGGCGCCCAACGCCGCGGCCTACAACCTGGTCGGCAATCTGGCCGTGGTGCAGCAGGACCACCTGCGGGCCGAGCTGGCCTACCAGGAGGCCCTGTCCAAGGACCCGGGCAATCCGGAGGTCACCCTCAACCTGGCCTCGCTGTACCTCGCCCAGGGCGGCTACGCCAAGGCCCGGGCCACCCTGGCCCCGGTGCTGGAGCGTTTCCCGGAGATGGCCCGCGCCCGGGACCTCGAGCGCCGCATCCGCGAGAGCTTCGAGCAGGAGTTGAGTTGCGCCGGCTGCGACCGGCGCTGGTGGGTGCCGCGCGAGGTCCCGCCGCAGTCCGCCTTCAAGGTGCGCGGCGAGCCGCCGGGGGAGGCTCCCGCAGGGCGCTGCGCAGCCTGCGGGAAGTTGTATTGCATCGCCTGCGCCGGCCCGCATGCGCGGGAGGGCCAGCTGTACTGCCCGGCCTGCGGCGGGCGGCTGCGCCTGGGCGACGACGCCCTGAAGTACCTCTTCCTGCGCCACCTGCCGGACGCAGGTTGACAAAGCCCGGGCTTTGTGGTGAGTATGGGATGAACTTGGACACCTTGCGACGCGCTCTGCCTGCCCTGCTTCTCCTTTTGCTTTGCACGCCCGCCCTGCCGGCGCAGGAAATCCTCACCGCGGAGAGCTTTTTCGACGAGGTTTCGGAGCGTTACGGGAAGCTGCAGGACTATTCGGCACGGGTCAGCATCACCAAGGGCCAGGAAGTGATGAAGGGCCGTCTGTCCTACAAGACCCCCAACATGCTGCGCATCGACTTCACCGATCCGGCCGAGCAGGTGCTGGTCAGCGACGGGGAGGAGCTCACCGTCTACATCCCGCGCTACGAGGTGATCCTGCTGCAGAAGCTCAAGCGGCGCAGCCAGGCCGCGCTGGCCAACCTGGTCTCGGCCCAGGGGCTCACCCTGCTGAAGAAGAGCTATTCGGTGGCCTACCTGATCGGCCAGGACTGGGTGCCCCTGGAGGAAGGCTCGCGGGAGATGGTGAAGAAGCTGCGCCTGTCCAGCCGCTCCACCTCCGAGGGTTTCCGCCAGGTGGTGATCGCGGTGGGCAGGAACGGGATGATCCGGCGGATCACCGGGGTGACCCTGAACTACGAGGAGTTTGTGATGGATCTGAGCGACGTGGTCGTGAACCAGAACATACCGGACACCCGTTTCAAATACGACGCGCCGGCCTACGCCAACGTGTATCAAAATTTTCTGTTCGACGCGGAAGAGTAGGAGCCATGGAGTCACTGGGACGCAAGCTGCGCGAGGCCCGCGAGAAGCACAACTACAACCTGGAGCAGATCGCTCGGGACACCAACATCTCCAAGAGCTACCTGGAGGCTTTGGAGGAGGAGAACTTCGGGGTCATCCCGGGGGACACCTACGTGCTGGGCTTCCTGCGCAACTACGGCGAGTACCTGGGCCTGAATCCCGAGGAGCTGGTCGGGCTGTACCGCAACCTGCGCATCCAGGAGCAGCCCATGCCCATGAGCGAGCTGCTGCAGGGCCGCCCCCGGGGGCGCCCGCGCTCGCGGCTGCTGGTCCTGATCCTGGCGCTCGCCGTGGTG
>MIBK01000055.1:11532-11781 GCA_001829505.1 Spirochaetes bacterium RBG_16_67_19
TGGTGCGCTACGGCCTGCCGCGGGCGGGGGAGCTGGCCGCCCGACCGCCTGAAGCGCGCCCGGCAGCGGCCGAGGGGGAGTACGTGCTGTCCGACGAAGCCGTCACCCGGTGGTATTCCCAGGGCGAGACGGTGAGCGTGCCCATCGACGGCGAGCATTACCGCATGAGCTTCGCCGAGGTAGGCGACCAGCTCACCCTCAAGATCCCCGGCGGCACCGTGGACCTGACCGTGGGCCAGACCCGCCAGA
>MIBK01000056.1:0-451 GCA_001829505.1 Spirochaetes bacterium RBG_16_67_19
CTATTGGCTGGCCGATCATGCCCAGCAGGTAGAGGCTGGGCACCGCGCTGGAAAGCCGCAGGCCCACGCCCAGGTCCGTGCGGAAGTGCTCGGCCAGCCAATAGGAGAAACCCAGGTCCGGCCCCACGCACAGGACGATCAGCGCCGCGCTCCACAGCACCCGCGGGCTGCCCAGCACGCGGCGCAAAGCCCCCGGGCCGCGGCCGGCCCGCCGGGAGGCGGGCAGCCGGGTGAAGAGGATGGCCAGAAACAGGACCAGGGCCAGCCCCGCCACCTGGGCGAAGGGCCAGCGCCAGCGCCCGGGCTGTCCCTGGGTGAGGTTGGCGAAGACCAGCCATGGCGCGGTCAGGCTGCCCACCGAGGAGAACATGGTCTGCAGCGCCAGCAGCTGGGAGCGCCGCTCCGGGAAGGAGTCCAGCATCAGCGACTGGCCCACCACCCCGGCGGGGCT
>MIBK01000056.1:491-1454 GCA_001829505.1 Spirochaetes bacterium RBG_16_67_19
TCCAGCCGTAGGAAGGCGCCAGCATCGCCGCCGCCAGGCCCAGGGCCATCAGCAGCGCGATGCCCGCGAACAGCAGCTTGCGGGGCAGCCGGTCGGCAGCCAGGCCGCCCAGGAAGGTGCCGAACAGGGAGCCCAGCGAGAGCATGGTGAAGAACAGGCCCGCCTGGGTGTAGCCGATGCCCAGGTCGTCCAGGATCGCCGGGACCGAGGGGCCTAGCAGGCCGATCACCAGCACCCAGAGGAAGTTGGCGGCGAAGGCCAGGTAGAGCATTCGCGCCCTACAGGTGAGCCAGGGCCTGCTTGGCGGTCCACCCCTCGTGCACCATCCCCACCATGGCCTCCACCATGGCCCTGGGCTGCGGGTGCTGCCAGATGTTGCGCCCGATGGCCACCCCTGCGGCGCCGGCCTCCAGGCTGCCATGCACCGTCTGGAAGAGCTCCTCCGGGGTGTCCATCTTCTCCCCCCCGAGGATCACGATCGGCACCGGGCAGCCCTCCACGACCTGGCGGAAGCTGTCCGGGTCCCCCGTGTAATAGGTCTTCACGATGTCCGCCCCGATCTCCTGCGCGGCGCGGGAGGCCAGCTTGATGCCCTCCGGGTCGCCGGACTTCAGGTCCTTGCCCTTGGCCATGGCCTCGATCATCAGCGGCAGCGCCCAGCGCTCGCAGGCGTCCGCGGCCAGGGAGGCCTGCCGGGTGAACTCCCCCTCGCGGGGATGGCCGAACTTCACGGTGACCGCCGCCCCGCAGGCCCCGTAGACCAGCGCGGTCTCGGGGCTGGAAATCATCTCCTCCTCGAAGCGGCCGCCCAGGGTGGTGAAGCCGCCGGTGAGGCGCAGGATCAGGGACATGGGGCGGTCCCACTCGCCGCTGGAGGCCTTCACGAATCCCCGCGTGGTCAGGATGGCGTCCGCTCCCCCCTCCAGGCAGGCCTTGATCAGGGGCGCCGGCTTGAGGATGCCC
>MIBK01000056.1:1472-2253 GCA_001829505.1 Spirochaetes bacterium RBG_16_67_19
GCCGTGGTCGATGGCCACGATGACCGACCTGCCGTCGGACTTGCGGAATATGGAATTCATCCGGATCGCCTTGCCTGGATTCATGACTCCTCCTTGAATTGCGGGCGCGACAGCGCCGCGAACACGTCCTTCAGGCCCCGGTAGGACTGGCGGTACAGGGCGAACAGCTCGGCGTAGCCGGCGGCCAGCTCCGGGCGCGGCTCGTGGACTTTGCGGATGCGCACCAGTGCTTCCGCCGCGGCCTCCAGGGAGCGGTGCCGCCCCAGGGCGTACAGCCCCACGATGCCTCCGCCCAGGAGCTCCGAGTCCAGGATCTCGGGAACCAGGATGCGCCGGCCGGTGATATCCGCCCGGATCTGGTTCCAGGACGGGCTGCGGGCCTGCCCGCCGGTCACCCGCATTTCCTCGATGGCCAGGCCGCTCTCCCCCATGACCTCGATCACGTCCCGGATGGCGAAGCCCACCGACTCCACCACCGCGCGGGCCATTTCCGGGCGGCCGTGGTTGGCAGTAAGCCCGATGAAGGAGCCGCGGGCATAGGGGTCCCAGAGGGGGGTGCGCTCGCCGGCCAGGTACGGCAGGAAGATCAGCCCCCGGGCGCCGGCAGGCACCTGGCTGACCTGCTCGAACAGGCCTTCGTAGTCCTGGGGCTGATCGGCCACGGCGCCGCGAAACCAGTCCAGGGCCTTGCCGGAGGTGGAGATGATCCCCGACACGTTCCAGAAGCCCTCGATGATGTGCGGCAGGGAGAGCAGCCGCCGGTCGGGCACCGGCTCGCGCG
>MIBK01000056.1:2288-2724 GCA_001829505.1 Spirochaetes bacterium RBG_16_67_19
TCGCAGGCCCGCCCCAGCCTCGTCGTGGCGGTGCCCAGCAGGGTCATGATGAAATCCGGCCCGCCGGCGAACACCGGGGTGCCGGCGGGGATGCCCAGCCCCTCCTCGGCCGCGGTCCTCACCCTGCCGATGTCCGCCCCCGGCCGGACGAAGGGCGGGAACTTGCGCCCGTCCATGCCCAGCTTCTCGATGGCCTCCGCGGTCCAGATGAAGGGGGCAAAAGGCTCGGAGGGCAGGACCGTGCAGGCCTCGCCGGTCAGGAAGAAGTCCACGAACTCCGGGCAGGCCAGGAAGTGGCGGGTGTCCCGGTAGACCCGCGGCTTGTGCCGGAAAAGCCACAGGGCTTTGGGCAGGTAGAAAGAGGGGTCCACGTAGCGGCCCGTGGCCTCGGCGGCCAGGCGGGCCTCCTCCACCCCCCGGCGGTCCAGCCAGGTCA
>MIBK01000056.1:2809-2938 GCA_001829505.1 Spirochaetes bacterium RBG_16_67_19
GCGGCCGAGCTCCAGCTGGGCCACGGCCAGGGCCAGAGCCCCGATCCAGTTGTTGGCGTCCGCCTCGTGGCGCAGGTGCTCGGCGCGGTCGGCCAGGTGCACCGGGACCTCGGCCCGGGCCTCCAGGCC
>MIBK01000056.1:2962-4067 GCA_001829505.1 Spirochaetes bacterium RBG_16_67_19
CTTGAGCGCGGTGGTGCCGATGTCGACGGCCAGGACCACCCTACTCCGCCTTGTGCTCCAGCAGCACGCGATAGTTGGCCGGGTTCATCGCCGCCCGCAGGCCCTCGGCCAACTTCGCCAGGCTGGTACAGGCGCTGATCAGCGGGGCCACCCTGACCTTGCCGAAGCCGAGCAGGCGCACGGCTTGCAGGAAGTCGTGCTCCGTGCGCCCCTCGCTGCCGGTGATCAGGGTCTGCTCCCGGTGCACCGTGTTGGCGTCCACCGGCAGGGCCGGACGGTCGTTGTAGGAGGTGTAGATGTTGATCCTGCCGTTCTTGGAGACCGAGTCCACCGCGGACTTCAGGGCCTCGTGCGCGGGGCTGGTGACCACGCAGGCGTCCGCGCCCCGGCCCTCGGTGTGCTCTTTGACGGCCTTGGGCAGATCCTCGGCAATGGGGTCCAGGCTCAGAAAGGCACCCAGCTCCATGGCCTTGGCCCGTCGGGCCGGATCCGGGTCGGAGACGAAAACGCGCGCCCCGTAGCAGTGGGCCACCAGCAGGTGCATGAGCCCCATGGGCCCGGCGCCGATCACCAGCAGGTCCTCAGCCAGTCCCAGCCCCGCCTTTTTCAGGGACCGGATGCAGCAGGCCACCGGCTCGGCGAAGGCCGCTTCCGCCAGCGAGAGGCCGGCGGGCAGGGGGAACACCTGCTTGGCGGCCACGGCGATGTACTCGGCGAAGCCGCCCAGCACCTTGCGGCCGTTCTGGAAGCGGTTCACGCAGAGGTTGGACTGGCCCGTGCGGCAGTAGTAGCACTCCCCGCAGCGGGTGACCAGGTCCAGGGCCACCGGCGTGCCCTCGGGGATGGTCCCGAACGGCCCCTTGTTGGAGGCGGCCACCACACCGGAGGCCTCGTGCCCGGGGATCAGCGGCAGCGGCATCTTCATGGCCCCGGTGTAGAGGCGCTGCTCCAGCGTGCAGATTCCGCAGTATTCCAGCTTCACCAGCACTTCGCCGTCCCCAGCCACCGGGGTGGGGACTTCCTGCAGCTCCAGGCGCTCGGGGGCGGTCAGAACGGCGGCTTTCATTGGCTCTCCTTGTAGAACTTGCACATGCCGGCGAAGCGG
>MIBK01000056.1:4098-9171 GCA_001829505.1 Spirochaetes bacterium RBG_16_67_19
GGAAGTCGCCCACCGCCTCCAGCTGCTGCACGTGCCACTCCAGCTCCCGCATGTACTGCTCCAGGCGCAGGCGCCGGTCGGCGGCCTCCCGCCACTTCTCCCGGTAGCGGTCCAGCAGGCGCCGGCGGCTCTTCTCGCCGGTGGGGTCCTCGCGGGCCAGCTCGAAGATCTCCCGGATCTCCCCCAGGGCCAGGCCGTACCCCTTGAGTTGCTGCACGCGCTGCAGATGCACCAGGTCGGTGTCCGTGTAGCGGCGATGGAGGCTGGCCCGTTCGGGAGGCGCCAGGATGCCCAGCTCCTCGTAATAGCGGATGGTGCGGATGGTGACCCCGGCCCGGCGGGCCAGCTCCCCGATCCGGCAGCTCTTCTCCCGGGTCCGGGCGGATGAAATATGACGTGCCACGTCAGAATCAGAGTAAGGCATTCAGGGCATGGCGTCAAGACGGCTGAAAGAAGACCGTACCGCCGGGCGGCGGGCCGGGCGGTGGGCAGCCGAGGCTATATCGAGCGGATTTCGCGGCGCTGGAACACGATGTAGGAAACCGCGAAGCACAACACCAGGATGGCCACCAGGAAGACGATCTGGGGAAACACCATGAGCAGGCTCTGGTCCAGCGACAGCGGTCCGGCGAAACGGGACAGGGAAATGTCCTCGTTGCGGCCCACGGCTACCAGGGCCGAGGCGGTCCTGCGCAGCGGGTCCACGATCACGGCCATGCTCTCCAGGTACATGCGCATGGGCGAGAACAGGGAGAGGGTGCGCTCCAGCTCGGCCATCCGCATGACGTACCCGGTCTGGGACTCCCCGGACAGCGGCGGGGCCGCGCTGGCCGCGGCCGGGATCAGGAAGGAGAAGAAGATCCAGGAGGCCAGGGAGGCCAGGGCGGAGGTGGTGATGGAACGGAACAGGATCGAGAACAGGATGGCCACCCCCAGCCAGAAACAGACGTACACCAGGCTCACCAGCAGGTAGAAGAAGATGCGGTACAGCTCTTCGGCCCCCGGCACCACCCCCAGGGTGACCAGGCCCAGCCCGGTGATGACCAGCACGATGGCCGTCAGGGTCACCCCGATCACCAGCACCCCGGCCAGGAACTTGCCGTTGATCACCGCGTCCCGGTGCAGGGGCTGGGCCAGCAGCTTGCTCAGGGTCCCTTCGTTCCACTCCCGGTTGATCGAATCGAAGCCCAGGATCAGCCCGACCAGCGGCCCGAAAAAGGCCACGAACTGCACCAGCGGGAAACCGATGCCCGAGGAGGTGAACAGCATCAGGAACACGAAGGTCGGCTTGACCTCGCCCTCCAGGTCCTGGGCGATCTTCAGCCCCGCCATGTAGACCATCAGCACGCTCACCATGGCGATCAGGGAGAACAGGATCAGGAAACGGCTGCTGGAGAAGTGGTCGGAGACCTCTTTCCGCATGATGGCCCGCAGCGCGCTCATGCCGTGCTCTCCCGGAAATAGCGCAGGTAGATCTGCTCCAGGGTGTACTCCTCGCCGCCGACCCCGAACTTGGCGGTGCGCAGCTCGGCCAGCGTGCCCTGGGCCACCAGGCGGCCCGTGATCATGATGCCGATCCGCGTGCACACCCGCTCCACCTGCTCCAGCAGGTGGGAGCACAGCAGCACCGTCATGCCGTGCTCCCGGGTGAGGCGCTCGATGACCTCCAGCATGCGCGCGGTGCCGTCCGGATCCAGGCCGATGGTCGGCTCGTCCAGGAAGGCGATGCGCGGCTGCTTCAGCAGCACCTCCGCCAGGCCCAGCCGCTGGCGCATGCCCCTGGAGTAGGCCCCGATCTTCTTGCCGGCCTCCTCCGCCAGGCCCACGGCCCGCAGGGCGGCCCGCGCGCGCTCGCCGGCCTCTTTCGCCGGCAGGCCGTTCAACTCGGCGATGAAGTCCAGCATCTGGCGGGCGTCCAGGTCCCGGTAAAAGCCCATGTTCTCCTGCAGGTAGCCGATCTGGCGCTTGACCCGGATGGGCTGGCGGCGGGGGTCCAGGCCGAAAACGCGGGCCGTGCCCGAGGAGGGCTCGGTGAGGCCCAGCAGCATCAGCAGGGTCGTGGTCTTGCCCGCCCCGTTGGGGCCCAGGAAGCCGAACACCTCCCCCTCGGCCACGCTGAGGTTCAGGCGGTCCACGGCCACCTGCGCGCCGTAGCGCTTGCAGAGCTCCTGGGTCTGGATCGCCGGCTGCCCCGGCATAGGGGGTTGGCTCACCTCCTGCCCAGCCAGCGGAACAGCACCGCCAGCCCGCCGATCACCAGCACGATGATGGCGATCCCGATCCAGCCGAACACCGAGGAGGCCTTGACCGTCACCCGGAACTCGATGGGCTTGGAAACCTTCTCCCCGTTGGCCTTCAGCTCCAGGGAGTAGTCCCCCACCAGGGCCTTCTCGTGCGGGGTGACGATCACCTCCACCTGCCGCGTTTCGCCGGAGGCCAGGCCATCGACCGCATCCGGGACGAAATCCACGATCCAGTTTTCCGGCTGGAAGGAAAACAGCCCGACGTGGTTCTGCGGGGCGGTGCCGGTGTTCTTGACGCTGATCGCCAGGCGCGCCGGCTTGCCCTGCTGGGCGGAGAGGGACAGCACCCCGGAGACGCTCTCCACCGCCAGGTCGTAGGTCCCGGTGAGCACCACGGTCAGGGTGGTTTCGGCGAAGGCCGCCCCGGAGCTGATGCGCACGGCGACCGGAAACTCCCCCGCCCTGGCCCCGGCGGGAGGCTTGACCTCCACGGTGAGCTTGCCCGAGCGCTTGGCCCGCAGCTGGAAGCTGGAGATGTAGCGCGGCTCGTAGGCCGGCTTGAAGTTGATCTCCCAGCCCTCCGGTCCGCGGGCGGCCAGGTCAAAGACGGTGTCCTCCTCCAGCTTGTTCTCCAGCTCCAGGGAGAACTCGTAGAACACCTCCGAGGAGCCCCGCAGGATCGGGTAGGCGGTGGTCAGGCCGATGCCCGCCGTTCCCCGGGCCTGTTCCCGCCGCTCGCGCACCAGGGCGTAGAAGGTCTCGCCCAGGTCAAGGTCGCCCGCCTGGGCTTCCACCCGGAACTGGTAGCGGCCCGCGCGCAGCTCCAGCGGCGGAGCGGCCTCGAGGCTCAGGGTCTTGGACTGTCCGGCCGGCAGGTAGACCCCGGTCACGGTCAGGCTGGAGCTCTTGATCGCCGTGTTCCAGCCCGCGGGCTTCTCGGCCACGCGCACGTTCACGCTCTGGTCCTCCGCGCCCTTGTTCTGGAGGATAAGGCCCACGGTGATGGTCTCGCCCAGGAACACCTCCACCCCCGGATACTCGAAGGCCAGGCTGACCCGGCCCTGCTGTCCGAACACGGGCAGTCCGACCAGGCCCAAAAATAAAATCCAGCGCAGCATGAAAAAGAAACTACGGGAAAGCGCGGCCGCGGTCAAGTGAGCGAACTTGACGCCCCCCGGGGCCGCTCCTATAATCGCCCCCAGGAGGTACCCGAATGAATTTGATGGAACGCTTCCGCCGCCAGTTCGCCTTCAATTGGGGCGTGGGCACGATCGAGTTCGGCGCCGGCAAGGTCGCCCAGCTGGGCCCCATCGCCAAGGCCATGAAGGCGCGCAACCTGCTGGTGGTGACCGACAAGGCGATCGCCAAGACCGATATCCTGGGCAAGGTCGAGGATTCCCTGAAAGGGGCCAAGGTCAGCTACACGGTTTTCGGCGAGGTGGAGCCCAACCCGCTGGACACCATCGTCGAGAAGGGCGCGGCCATCGCCAGGGAAACCAAGGCCGGGGCCATCGTCGGCCTGGGCGGGGGCAGCTCCATCGATACGGCCAAGGGCATCTCCGTCATCGCCACCAACCCGGGAAGCATCCGGGACTTCCAGATCACCTCCCCGGCGGACTTTTTGAAGATGAAGATCCATCCCCTGCCGCTGATCGCCATCCCCACAACTTCCGGCACGGGCACGGAAGGCAACTTCTGGGCCATCGTCACCCACACGGAGAAGTGGAACAAGATGGCCATCGGCGGACCACCGCAGTACCCGGGCGGGCCCTGCATCGCGGCCAAGGTGTCGATCAACGATCCGCAGCTCACCGTCACCCTGCCGCCCTTCCAGACCGCCAGCACGGGACTGGACGCCTTCGCCCACCACTACGACTCCTACACGGCCAACCTGGCGACCCCCATTTCGGACGCCATTTCCGAGTACAGCATGAAGCTGATCCGCAACTTCCTGCCGATCGCCTACACCAATGGGAAGGACCTGGAGGCGCGGGAAATGATGATGCTGGCCAGCCTGTTGGGCGGCATCTCCTTCGCCAACAGCGACTGCTCGGCCGTCCACTGCCTGGGGGAGGCCCTGGGCGGCCTGTACGGCAACCCGCCGCGGCCGGTGGTGGCCCACGGCCTGGCCTGCTCCCTGTTCATGCCCTGGGTCATGGAGTTCAACTGCCTGACCGACCCGGTGAAGCACGCCAACGTGGCCCGCTTCCTGGGCGAGGACGTGAGCGGCCTGACCCTGAACGTGGCCGCCCACCGCTGCGTGGATGGGGTCAAGCGCCTGATCCGCTCCGTGGGCCTGCCTACCAGCCTGGAGGCCGTGGGGGTGAAGAAGGAGGACCTGCCTGCGGTGGCCGAGCGGGCCACCTGGAACGTGTCCGTGGACTCCAATCCGCGGCCGGTCAACCTCGATATTTTCCTGGATCTCCTGAACAAGGCCTACAAGGGCTGGTAGGCGGGCCTGTAAAGCTGAAAGGGGCTCCGCCGAAAGGGGAGCCCCGATTTTTTTCCCTCGCCGGCCTCAACCGCCGAGGTAGGCCTTCTTCACGTGCTCGTTGGCCAGCATCTCCCGCGCGGGACCCTGCAGGGCGATGCTGCCGGTCTCCAGCACGTAGGCCTGGTCGGCCAGGTGCAGGGCCAGCACGGCGTTCTGCTCGATCAGCAGCACCGAAAAGCCCAGCTCCTTGAACTGGCGGATGATTTTGGCGATTTCCTGGACCATGATCGGGGACAGGCCCATGGAGGGCTCGTCCATCAGGATCAGCTTGGGCCTGGCCATCAGGGCCCGGCCCATGGCCAGCATCTGCTGTTCCCCTCCGCTCAGGGTCTTGGC
>MIBK01000056.1:9179-14507 GCA_001829505.1 Spirochaetes bacterium RBG_16_67_19
CCTCCCGCTCCTTCAGGCGGGGGAAGTGCTCGTATACCTCGGCCATGGTCCTCTCGACCAGCTTGCGGTCCTTCTGCAGATAAGCCCCGGCGGCCAGGTTGTGCCGCACGGTCATGAGGCCGAACAGGCGCCGCCCCTCCGGCACGTGGGCGATACCCAATCCCGTGATGCGGTGCGCCGGCAGGCCGTCGATGCGCTGGCCGTCGAACCAGATCTCCCCGGTGCTCACCTTCTTCAGGCCCGAGACGGCCCGCAGGGTGGTGGTCTTGCCGGCCCCGTTGGCGCCGATCAGGGTGCTGATCATCCCCTGCTCGGCGGCCAGGCTGATGCCCTTGACCGCTTCCACTTTCTCGTAGTGCACCCGGATGTCCCTGATTTCAAGCAACATAGTGCTCGCCTCCCAGGTAGGCTTCGTGGACGTCGGGATCTTTCCGGATTTCCTCCGGCGTGCCTTCGGCGATCTTCTCGCCGAAGTTCAACACCGTGATTCGCTCGCAGATGCCCATGACCACCTTCATGTCGTGCTCGATCAGCAGGATGGTGATGCCGCGGTCGCGGATTTTCTGGATCAGCTTCATCATGGCGGCGCTTTCCTCCGGGTTCATCCCGGTCACCGGTTCGTCCAGCATGAGCAGGGAGGGCTGGCCGGCCAGGGCGATGCTGATGCCCAGGGCCCGCTGATGGCCGTGCGGAAGGTTCATGGCCAGCTCATCCTTGTACCTGGCCAGGCCCATGAACTCCAGAATCTCCATGGAGCGCGCTTCGTTCTCCCGCTCGTGGCGCAGGCTGTTGGGGGTGCCGAGCAGCGAGCCGAAGAAGCTGTAGTGGGAGTGCAGGTGGCAGCCGACCATCACGTTGCGCAGCACCGAGAAATGCTTGAAGAGGGTGATGGCCTGAAAGGTGCGGATGATGCCCAGCTTCGCGGTGCCGTGCGGACGCAGCCGGGTGATGTCCTGTCCCTGGAAGAAGAACCTGCCGCGGGTGGGGAGGTAGATGCCGCTGATCACGTTGAACAGGGTGGTCTTGCCCGCCCCGTTGGGGCCGATCAGGCCGCGGATCTCCCCCTGCTGGACCGCGAAGTCCAGCTCCCGGATGGCCTTCAAGCCGCCGAAGTGCATGCTTACCTTTTGGATGTCGAGCAAGGCCATGGCTATTTCCTCCCCTTGCCGAAGGCGCCGGCGATGCTTTTTTGGGTGTCCTTGTCCTCGGGCAGCTTCCAGAGCCTCAGGCGCAGGCGCTTCGGGATGCTCTCCAGCCCTCCGGGCAGGAACAGCACGGTCAGGATCAGGATCACCCCGAAGATGACGATCCGGTAGAACTCGGTGGGCCGCAGCAGCTCGTCGATGATCGTCAGGAAGACGGCTCCCAGAACCGGTCCGGCCGCGGTGGACAGGCCGCCCACGATGATGTGCACCAGGGCGAACTCCGAGGTCCAGATGTCGAAGCTCTTGGGGTTGATGTAGGTGTGGTAGTGGGCATAGAGGGCCCCGGTCATGGCGGCCAGGGCGCTGGCGATGGTGAAGGCCGCCACCTTGTACTTCAGGGCGTGGATGCCCACGTGCGAGGAAAGGACCTCCGCCTCGTGGATGGACCAGAAGATCCAGCCCGTGCGGGTCTTGTTCAGGCGGTAGACCACCAGCACGATCAGCACCATCAGGACCATGGCCAGGTAGTAGTAGGCCGTGCGGTTGGCGAAGTCGAGCGGCCCGAGCTTGGGGGGCATGATCCGGAACAACCCCTCCCAGCCGCCGAAAAAGCCGCGGTAGTAGGCGAAGATGCGCTTGATCACCTCCCCGACCGCCCAGCTGGCCATGAAGAAGTACACCGCCCGCGTGCGCATCAGCGGCAGGCTGACCACCATGGCGATGAGCGCGCCCACCAAAGCGCCGGCAATGACTCCGAACCACAAGGGCAGCCCCAGGCGGAGGAAAAACAGCGCCGAGGTGTAGGCCCCGATGCCCATGAACCCGGCGTGGGCGAAGGACACGAAGCCCAGGCTCCAGATCAGCCACATGCTGGTGGCCAGACAGATGTTGAAGAAGACCACGATGGCCACGTGCAGGATGTAGCGCTCCTGGTTGATCAGGAAGGGGAAGGCCAGCAGCAGGGCGATGCCCGCCAGCCAGAGCAGCACGACCAGGGACGGCCTGTTCCTCAGCAAGGTCTTGGACTTTTCGTTCATGGTTCTATTCCCAGGCCTGGCCGAACAGGCCGGAGGGCTTGAAAACCAGGATCACGAAAATCGTGACGAAGCCGATGATGTAGGCCAGCTCACTGGTGGCCAGGGTGGTCAGGAAGCTGTCGATGAAGCCGATGACGAAGCCCCCCACCAGCGCGCCGGGCACGCTGCCCAGGCCGCCCATGATCACGATCATGAAGGCCTTGATCGTGGCCAGGAAGCCCATGCTGGGCACGATGAACATCAGGGTGCCCATCAGGCAGCCGGCCATGGCCGACAGGGCGCTGCCCAGGCCCATGGCCACCCAGTGGATGCGGCGGTTGTTGATGCCCTGCAGGCTGGAGGTTTCCGGGTCCTCGGCCACCGCCCGCATGGCCAGGCCGATCTTGGTGCGCTGCAGCAGGAACCACAGGGCTATGATCAACACCAGCGAGATGCCGGCGATCACCATCCTTTCGAACGTCCACTCGGCGCCCGCGATGCGGATCTGGCCGGTGACGAAGCTGGAGATGCCCCGGATCACCGCCCCGAAGGCGATGATCCCGGCGCTGGAGATGATGAAGATGAGGGCCAGCGAGACCGCCAGGGAGTACAGCATGTCCTTGCCGTGCAGGGGGCGGAACAGCAGCAGCTGCAGGCCCGCGCCGAAGAAGAAGATCACCACGGCGCTCATGACGAACCCCGCCCAGTACGGCAGGTGCCATTTGTCGAACCAGTAGTACAGGAAATAGGCTCCCAGCATGTAGATCTCGCCATGGGCGTACTGGATGATGCGCATGACCCCGAAGATCAGGGTCAGCCCGATGGCGATCAGCCCGTAGATCAGCCCGAGGGTGACCCCGGTGATGGCCATCTGGACGGTCAGTTGGAGCGTCATCTTCAACACCTCTCCATATCGCCGTATTAGGAAACCAGCCGGTGCCGCGAGGCCACCGGCTGGTGCTTTAGAATCGTAGAAAAATCAGCTGCCAGCTCAGATCAAGCTCAATAGCCGGGCGGCAGCTCCGGGAAGCGCACGTCGGCCAGGAAGCCTTTCTGGTCCTCGATCAGCATGGTATAGCAGTCGTAGACGCCCTGCCGCTTGATGCCGTAGGCGCCTTCGCCGGCGTACCGGGCGGTGCCCACGTAGGTGTCCTTCAGCACGACGTCTTCCAGGGCGTCGGCCACCTTGGTGGTGTCCTCGAAGGTCCCGGCCACGGTGAAGGCCTCGGCCAGGGCGTACACCCACCAGGACAGGTTGCCGGCGTACAAGTTGAACTCCCCGAAGCGCTTCTTGAAGCGCTCCGCCAGGTCCTTCTGGGACTGGGTCTGGGGCGTCTCCAGGGTGACCGGCAGCACGACCCCGTCAGCCTGCTCGCCGCAGACCTCCAGGATGGTCTTGGTCTCGGAGGCTCCGGGGGAGACCACCGGGCCCTTGAAGCCCAGCTCGCGGGCCGCCTTCACGATGGAGGCGGTGATGCCCGGGGGCGTGGGGCTGGTGATGATCATGTCCGGCTTCTTCTGCAGGGTCTTGGTGACCAGCGGGTAGAAGTCCGTGGTCTCCCACTGGAAGTATTCCACGCCCAGGTCCTGGACGTCGTAGTACTTCATCAGCCTCTGGTAGGAGTAGTAGCAGTCGTAGCCGTCCTTGTCATCCGGACCCAGGAAGGCCGCCTTCTTGATGCCCGGGTACTTGGTCTTCACGAAGGGCATGTAGGCGAAGCCCTGCTCGTAGTCGGACATCTCGGAGCGGAAGTGATAGGGGAAGTCCTTGCCGTAGTGCTCCAGGTAGCCCCAGCAGGCCACCGAGGTCAGCACCTTGGCCGGCTCGGAGATCTCCAGCATGCCGATGGTCCCGGCCGCCGCCTGGTTGTAGATGTACTTCACCTTGTCCTGCTCGATCAGGCGCTTGGTCACGGTCTGGGCGTCGGGGGTGGAGCCCTTGTGGTCATAGGTGATGATCTGCAGCTTGTAGTTCTGGTTGCCCACCTTGACCCCACCGCGGGCGTTGATGACCTCCGCCCCGTCCTTCCAGGCCTGGTCGGTGCAGATGCCCCAGTAGGCCACCGCGCCGGTCAGGGGTACCGCGCCGCCGATCTTGATCACCTTGTCCTGGATCATGCCCGACGGCGTGCCACGGGAGCAGGCGCCGAAAGCGATCAGAAGGACCAGCAGCCCCGCGACGAACAGCAATGCTCTCCTCATTAGCCTTTCCCTCCTTGTAATGTGACGACTCCGCTCATTATTTACCCAACCTGCTCACCTGTCAAGATCAACTCTGCTCCCCCGCGAACATCCCGGTGAGCGCGTCGTAGAGCCCCACGTACCTGGCGTAGTGCTCCGCGTAGACCTTGGAGTTCGCCGGGTTGGGCTCGTGACGGCCCTTGACCTGCACCATACGGCCGCAGGCGTCCGGCAGGCTCTTGAACATCCCCACTCCGACGCCGGCCACGATCGCCGCGCCCAGGCAGGCGGCCTCCTCGTTCTGCATGGTCAGCACCGGGCGGCCCGTCAGGTCCGCCTTGATCTGGTTCCACACCGCGCTGCGAGATCCGCCGCCCAGGCCGCGGATCTCGCTCACCCGTATTCCCAGCTCCTCCACCACCTCGATGTTGCGGCGCACGATGCAGGCGATGGCCTCCATTATGGCCCTGGCCACGTGGGATTTGCTGTGCCGCAGGGTGATCCCGTAGAGCACCCCCTTGGCCTTGGGATTGGCCTCCGGAGCCATGGCCCCCTGCAGGTGGGGCAGCATGATCAGGCCCTCGGCTCCGGGCGCCACCCGGGCGGCCTCCTGTCCCAGCAGCTCGTAAGCGTCCAATCCGGCCAGGCTTCCGACCTGGATCTCCGGCTGGCAGAAGGCGTCGCGATACCACTTCAGGACCATGCCGCCGGTGGTGAAGGTGTGGGCCATGTAGGTTCCGGGGATGCCGTGGTAATGGCAGGGCATCCGCCCTTTGGGATCCAGCACCGGGTGATCCACGGTGGCGCAGATGGCCAGCGCGGCTCCGGTGTTCTCGGAGAACACCCCGGGGCGGATGTTGCCCACCCCGATGGCCCCGGCCGCCTGGTCCAGGGCCCCCGTGCACACGATGGTGCCGGCATCCAGCCCCAGCTCCCGGGCCACCGCCGACAGCAGCGTCCCGACCGGCTCCCCGGACTCGCGGATC
>MIBK01000056.1:14519-16267 GCA_001829505.1 Spirochaetes bacterium RBG_16_67_19
TCCTCGTCGATCCGCAGGCGCCGCAGCATCTCCGGCCACCAGCGCCGCGTGTTGATGTCCCAGTAGACCGTGGAACAGATCAGGGAGCCTTCGCAGGCGTACTTCCCGCTCAGGCGATGCAGGAAGTAGTCCTCGATCAGCAGGATCTTCGCGGCCCGGGCGAAGACCTCCGGCTCGTTGCGCTGTACCCACAGCACCTTGGCGGCCGGCCAGGTGGGCACGATGCTCACCTGGCCCGTGATGCGGTAGGTGTCTTCTCGAGGAAACTCCCGGTCCAGCTCCTCGGCTTCCTTCTGGGCGCGATTGTCCAGCCAGACGATGGCGTTGCGCAGCGGCTGGCCGTCGCGGCCCGCGAAGATCAGGGTCTCCCCCTGGGCGGAAATCCCCAGCGCCCGGATCGACCCCGGTTTGACCCGGGATACGGCCAGGACCCCGGCCACCCCCTTGCGGAAGGCCTGCCAGTAGGTCTCCACCGGCAGCTCCACGGCCAGGGTGCTGGGGGTGAGCAGGGTGTACTCGTGGGTGGCGGAGGCCAGCACCCTGCCCTCCGCGTCGAACAGGGCCACCTTGATGGCCGTGGTG
This sequence comes from Spirochaetes bacterium RBG_16_67_19, assembly GCA_001829505.1. Lineage (GTDB taxonomy): Bacteria > Spirochaetota > Spirochaetia > SZUA-6 > DRHE01 > MIBK01. The sequence goes on from MIBK01000056.1 coordinate 15,102, forward strand.
CCCAGGTCCACGCTCAGGATGTGGTCCATGCCTCTACTCGGATGGGGCCAGGCTCCAGCATATCACGGCCGTCTGCTCCCCGACGTTGATGAGGGTGTGCGGCACCCCCTCCGGCATCAGGATGATGTCCTGCTCGTGAAGCTCGAAGTATTCATTGCGGTCCGGCACGTGCAGCAGGACCTGCCCGCGGGACACGAAGAAGATCTCGTGACTCTTGGCGTGTCCCTTGTCCACGGTCCCCCGCTGCCCGGGCAGCAGGGTCGAGGTCCCGAAGGTCAGCTTGCCGGTCTTCAGGTATTCCCGGCAGTGCTCCTCCCCCTCCATGAAGTTGCGCGCCTCCTGCTTGCGCACCACCTTGATTTCCATGCCCTACCTCCCCAAGTAGTCCAGAACGGCGGCCATCTGCTCCCGGAAGCTCCCGCCCGAGACGAACTTCTGGTCGAAAAAGGCGCTGCCAATGGTGAAGGCCCAGGGCTTGATGCGCTTCATCACCTCCAGGCGCGGAAAGCCGTCGATGCTGCCAGCCAGGACCACCGGGACGCGCACCCCGCGGACAAATGCCTCGGCCAGGGCCTCCGCGTCGGCGGTGTAGCGGTAGGCCAGCAGGTCGAAGCCGGCCACCCCGAGCTCCTGCATGCGCCGCCCGTCGGCCACGATCTCCGGGATGGCCCCCTCCAGGATGCTGGGGTGGCCGCTCACCTTGCCGGCGAAGGGGAAGAATTTCGTGGGCTTGGCCTTCATCAGCCGGAACACCGAGTCGTAGTACACGGTGCCCATCAGGTAGTCGAAGCCGCAGTCCAGGGCCAGGCGCGCCCCGTCCAGGCACTCCGCTTCCGTGAGGCTCACCACCTCCAGGAAGGTGGTCTTGCCCTTCTGCTTCATGCGCTCCACCAGACGCTTCATGTCGGGCTTGGGCAGACCCACGTCCTTGAATCCCCAGAACGACGAGGGAAGGTCCGCGCACTGGTCGAAGACCTCGAAGGAATTCTTGACCGTCTCGTCCTGGTAGGTGAGCATGGTGATCAACTGCGGCGCCATCTTGAGTCCTCCTCGCTGGCCAGGATATCCGTGCCGCCGCCCGTCCGTCAACGAAGCCCGCAGGGGGTGACCTGGCGGAGGTAGTCGCGGTAGTCCTCGGCCTGCCGCCGCCGCAGGTCGGCGCCCCA
>MIBK01000056.1:16296-18282 GCA_001829505.1 Spirochaetes bacterium RBG_16_67_19
ATCCAGGCCTTGATGCTCCAGGAAGCGCAGCTGGGTGCGGCGCGCCAGGAAGTCGGCCGCGCTGCGGCACATCTCCCACTCCGCGGCGTAGCGTATCTCGGCCCGCACGAAGGGCCGCCCGGGGGCGATCCGCCCGCCCAGCGCGGGGTTCTCCCGCACCAGTTCCGCCACCTCCGCGGCGGCGGCGCCGTATGCGGAGCACAGGTGCCGGCAGCAGTCCGCCGGCAGGCCCGACAGGAGGGCCAGGCGCTCCGCCTCCCTGCCCGACCAGGCCTCGAAACCCCCAACCCCGCAACTCGGCGCGCCGTGGTAGGCCTGGTCGGCCGTCGCACAGGGAGCCAGGCGCAAGCCGGGGGAGCGGGAGCGCAGGTCCTCCACGACCCGATCGACCAGCTGCTCGGCCATGAGCCGGAAGGTGGTGATCTTGCCGCCGGCCACCGCCCAGATGCCGCCGCGCGCCTGCCAGATGCGATGGCTGCGGCTGGTGTCGCTTGCGCTCAGGGACCGGCCCCGCGCCGGGGCAAGCAGCGGCCGCACCCCGGCATAGCAGGCCAGGATCCGGTCGGGACCGAACACTCCGGGCAGCACCTTCTCCAGCAGGCCCAGGGTGTAGTCCACTTCCTCTTCGGTGGTGGCCACCCGATCCAGCTCGCCGTACCCGCCGACCGGATAGTCGGTGTCGGTGCAGCCCATGGCCAGGTAGCCGGGCCGGAAGGGCACCAGGAAAAACAGCACGCGGCCGCCTACCGGCACGACCAGCGCCTTGCCCGCGGTGGCCTCGCTGCGCAGGACGATATGGATGCCTTTGGACGGGCGCAGCACCGGCTGCTCCCGGCCCGCCAGTCCCAGCAGAAGGTCCGAATAAACCCCCGCGGCGCTCACCACCGCGTCGGCCGTTACCCGGTACTCCCCGGCCTCCGCGCCGGGATCCTCGTCGCGGAAGCTCGCCCCGACCACCCGCCCGGAGGCGTCTTCTATAAAACCGGTCACCGGGGCTTGGTTGGCCACCGCGGCCCCGGCCCGGGCCGCGGAGTGGATCACCTCCAGGGTGAGCCGGGCATCGTCCATCAGCCCGTCCCAGTAGGACCCGACCGCCTGGAGCGGGCGGCGCAGGAGCGGGATGTCCGCCAGCGCCCGGGCCGGGTCCAGCATCCGCCCCGGGGCCGTATTGTCGTGGCCGGCCAGCTCGTCGTAGCGGGCCAGGATGCCCGGAAGGGCGCCGGCGTCGAACTCAGGAGTGTCGGCGTAGGCGGGCAGGAGGAACTCCACCGGCCAGGCCAGGTGGGGGCACGACCTGAACAGCCGCTTGCGCTCCAGGCTGCCCTCGGCCACCAGCTGCGGGTCGTTCACCATGTAGCGCAGCCCGGCGTGCACCATCTTGGAGCTGACGCCGCTGGTGCCCGCGGCGAAGTCGGTGCGTTCCAGCAGCGCCACGGAAAGCCCGCGCAGGGCGCAATCCCAGGCGATGCCCGCCCCCGTGATCCCCCCGCCGATCACCAGGACCTGGAAGTGCCTGCCGCGGATGCGCTCTAGGTGCCCGGCCCGGTCCAGGCCCCGGTACTCAGGCATAGTAGCCTTCGGACATGGGTCGTAGGCCGATCAGGAAGCTGCGGGACTTGGCTCCTTGAGTCACCGCGAAAAGCACCGCCTGCGCCACGTCCTCGGCCTCCAGGTAGCCCTGCAGGGAAGGATCCCCCGCCGAACGGCCGGTGCCGAAGGCGTGCTCGGTGTTCACCCCGCCCGGGGCGATGACGCTGACCTTCACCCCCTTGTCGGCGACTTCCCGGTCCAGCGCCTTGGCGAAGCCGACCTGGGCGTGCTTGGAGGCGCAATAGGCGGTCTCGCCCGGAAAGCCGAACAGGCCGGAAACCGAGGCCACGAACACGACCCAACCCGCGCCGCGCTGGACCATGGGGCCCAGGAAGGCCCTGGTGAACAGGAAGCTGGAGCGCATGTTGGTGTTCATCATCCAGTCGTAGTCCTGCA
>MIBK01000057.1:0-16403 GCA_001829505.1 Spirochaetes bacterium RBG_16_67_19
GCCATCCAGGTGGTCAAGGCCCAGGTGCCGCAGGCCGAGCTCCTGCGCTACTCCATCGACCTGCGCTCCATGACCTCCGGCACCGCCTCCTTCGAGGTGGAGTTCGACCACTACAGCCCGATCGCGGGGAAGGTGGCCGAAAGCGTGATCGCCGCCGCCAAGGCGGCCAAGGAAGCCGAGAAGGAATAAGGGCTTAGAGGAACAGGGCTCCCGGCAGCAGGAAGTGCAGGATGGCCACCACGATGCCGACGAAGCCCAGCGGCACGCGGTAGGCCAGCGCCGCGCGCTCCAACCGCCCCATCGGCGGCAGGTCGGACTTTTCCCGCACCACGTGCAGCAGGAGGCTGGCCCCCATGGCCATCCCAAGCAGCGCCGGGATCAGGTCCCCCACCACCGGCACGTCGGCGGCCGAGGAGCGGATCAGCAGCTTCAGGAAACCCACCGCCGCCGCCAGCACGCCGATGCTGGCCTGCCAGGCGCGCCGGGAAAGCAGCTCACGGAAGGGAACGAAGACGGTGAAGCGGCCCGCCAGATATTCCGAGGCCAGCGCCGCCCCGGCCAGGATGTTGGCCAGGATCGACAGGAAGTAGAACTGCAGCATCGCCCCACTATACCCCCGGGCGCCGGCCGGCGGCAAGCGGCGCAAGAGCGCGGCCTTCGGCTAACCTGCCGCGCAGCGGCCCTTTAGCCGCGCTCTTGCGCCTACCGGCGGAAATCGCGCCCCAGGGTCCGCCGGCGGTCCCCGAGCTGGAGCTCGGCCCGCACCCGGGTCGCGCTCTGCAGCGGGAGCGCCTCCCCCACCGTGACCTCCCCGCCCGGAGAAACGGGCAGCACCGCTTCCTTTGATACCGCCTCCCCGCCGGGCTCCAGCAGGAAGCGCACGGTGAAGCGCTCCGCGGATATCCGCGGTCCCGGCCGTCCCGCGTAGCGCAGGCTCAAGGTCACGTAAACGCTCTCCTCGAACGGCATGGCCTGCAGCCTGGCCTCGAAGGGTCCGATCCGGGCGCGATCCCCCGGATTGCCCAGCAGCAGGAGGCCCACCAGGGCCACGGCCAGGACGAGGGCCACGTTCAACAACAGCAGGCGATAAGTCCGATTCCGGAGAAAGGATCCGGCGCCGGCGCTTTGGCCGCCGGCACTCCGGTTCGGCGCAGTCCCGCGGGACAAGCGCTCTTCCTGGTCGTAGCGGAACTCCAGCTCCCGGTGAGCGTTCCGGCGCACTACCAAGCGGGGGGCGGCGGGTTTCCGCCCGCCTTTAGGCCTATCCTCAGGCATCGCGGCGATCCTTCACCAGCAAAGATACGTAAGGCAGCAGGTCCTCGGCCAGGAAATACCCCCGCTCGCGGTAGGCCAGCTCCCCGGCGCGGGCGTGCAGCAAGGCCCCGAGGCGGGCCGCGGCCAGAGGCGTCAGGCCCCCGGCGGCCAGACCTCCGATAATCCCGGCCAGCACGTCCCCGCTGCCTCCCGTGGCCAGGGCCGGATTCATGCCGTCCAGGATCCAGTACCGGCCGTCGGGGGAGGCCACGTAGCTGCAATGCCCCTTCAGAAGTATCACCGCCTCCAACCGCGCACTCCACGACAGCAGCGGCGGCAGCGGGTCGGCCAGCAGCTCCGGTACCTGGAGGCCGGCCAGGCGGGCGAACTCGCCCGGGTGCGGCGTCAGCACCCAGCGGCCGCTCAGGCGGGGCGCGGGCAGCCCCCCCAGCAGGGTGATGCCGTCCGCGTCCAGCACCCCGGGGAGCCCGAGCGCCAGCAGCCGGCCCAGCCACCCGGCCCGTTCCGCCCCCAGCCCCCAGCCCGGGCCCACCAGCAACGCGCTGTAACGGCCGGGCTGAAAGCCCCGCGGGAGGTCGAAGTCCCAGGGCCGGACCATCACCGACTGGAAACGGCGCAGGGCCGGAGCGTACAGGTTGCGGTCCAGGAACAGGGTGGTCAGGCCGGCGCGGCTGCGCGCCGCCGCCGTGGAGGCCAGCCAGGCCGCTCCGGTGGTGCCCTCGGCGCCGGCGAATACGGCCAGGTGCCCCCGCCTGCCTTTGTGCGCGTCGCGCGGGAGGGGCAGGAGATCCCGCAGGACCTCCTCATCCAGCATCTGCCCCGGGATGTCCGGCGCCTCCGTCAACTCCGGGGGAAAAACCCCGGGAACCACCGCGATCTGGCCGCAGAAGGGCCGGACCAGGGGCAGATAGAGGCACAGCTTGGGCAGCCCGATGGTCAGGGTAAGCTCCGCCTCCACCGCCGGGTAGCCCTGGCGGAAGGCGTCCCCCACGCCGCTGGGCAGGTCCACGGCCAGCACCCGGCCGGAGGAAGCGTTCACGAGCCGGATCAGGGCGTCCAGCGGCGGCCTGGCCGCTCCCGTCAGCCCCGTGCCCGCCAGGCCGTCCACCAGCCAGGCCGCCCGGGCCAGAAGGTCCTCCACCCGCGCGGCTTCGGCGGGGAAGCGCAGGATCTGGAGGCCCAGGGCTTCGCAGATGGCCAGGTGCCGGCCGGCCGGGCTGTCGGCTTCCGGCTCGCCGGCCATCACGACCGACGCCGCGCGATGTCCGTCCAGCAAGCACTGGCGGGCCATTACCAGCGCGTCCCCGCCGTTGTTCCCGCGCCCCGCCAGGAACACCACCGTCCCGGCGGGCCTGCCCCCGTCCCAAAGCCGCTGGGCGGCCAGGCGCCAGGCCGACAGGCCGGCGTCCTCCATGAGCACCAGCGAGGGCAGACGGAAACGCTCCTGGGCCAGGCGGTCGATGAGGGCCGCCCGGGCGCAGTCAACCGCCTTCACCCGCCTCCTCTTTCGTCAGCCGGTCGCTCCGCCACCAGACGATGCGCGCGCGGTACTCCTCGGCCAGCAGGCCGTAGATGATCCCCTCGGCGGAGAGGTTCAGGACCTTGAGGTACAGCTCGGAGTCCTCCATGACCAGGTTGCGACGCGCCAGCGGGCGGCCGGACCGGTCCAGGACCAGCAGGCGGAACAGGTTGGCATCCTCGCGGCGCAGCAGGAAGAACTCGCCCCGGGTGTTGACGCCCAGAAGCTCGTAGGAGGGGGGCAGCAGCTCCTCGGCCTGGCTGCCGGCGGCCGCCTGGCGGTCCGCATCCGCGGGCACGTCGAGGGAATCCCCGTAGCTCCCGCTCCGGGCGTCGATGCGGTAGATGCGGGTGAGATAGCCCCGGGAAGGATCGCCGGCGGCGGCCTGCGGATCATGGTAGTACAGCACCGCGTAGAGGATGCGCCGTTCCAGATCCGGAACCAGCCTGCCCAGCGAGGGGGTGGCGGCGGGGGCTTCGGCCAGGGGGGGCAGGCTGGCCGGCTCCAGGGTGAGCTGGTGCTGCAGGGCCCCGGCGGGGGAATACCAGTAGACCAGCCAGGTGCGCGGGGTGCGGCTGACCACTACCAGCTCGTCGCGCCCCGTGACGTACAGGCTCTCGATGTAGGGGAAGGGAGTCCCCCCCACCCCTTCCTGGCCGATGAAGTCCTCCAGCTTGCCGTGGCGGTCGAAGCGCAGGACCACCCGCGACAGCAGCACCCCCAGCCTCCGGTCGGTCACCTGGCGCTCCGGTCCCACCGTATCCTCCAGGTACAGGCGCTTGCCGGAATCCACGGCCAGCTCGCCGATACGGGCCAGGGGGTAGGACACCGCCTTGCGGGTGACCGCCAGGCTGTCGGAGCTTTCGGCGCTGAACGACACCGGGGGGGGATTGGACTGCGGGTTGTACAGCAGGAAGATCAGGTCGCCGTAGGAGGACAGCTCCATGACCTTGGAGCTGCTGGAGTTGGCCAGGTAGAACAGGCCGTCGCGCATATAGATGCCGATCTTCTGGGCGTAGCCCAGGCCCCGCGGCTGGAAAAGGTCGAGCTGGTTGTCCATCTTGCCGATGCCCAGGCTGAACAGCTCCTCCCGGGGCAGCTCTTCCACCGCCGTCGGCCGGCAGGAGGCCAGCCCCAGGAGAGCCAGGGCGGCCCAGAGAGCCAGGAAGCGCGTCGCGCGGGGTTTTTCCTTCATGGGCGGTCGCGGGTTGGCCCACTATACACTCCCGCTTCCGCGGGTGTCAACTTGACCCTCCCTTGCCTAGATGGCTACACTTCAAGCCATGCCCATCGACATCCTCAGCCTTTTCCTGGGCTCCAAGCAGCTTCGCGACCTGAAGAGCCTGGCCCCGCTGGTGCGCCGCATCAACGCCCTGGAGCCGGAATGCACGGCCCTGCCCGCCTCGGCCTTCCCGGAGCGCACCGCGGCCCTCAGGCGGCGCCTGGCCGACGGCGGCGGCCTGGAGGAGCTCCTGCCGGAGGCCTTCGCCCTGGTGCGCGAGGCGGCGCGCCGGACGCTGGGGGAGAGGATCTACGACGTACAGCTCATGGGCGGCATCGTCCTGCACCAGGGCCGCATCATGGAGATGAAGACCGGCGAGGGCAAGACCCTCTCCAGCGTCACCGCGGCCTACCTGAACTGCCTCACCGGCGGGGGAGTGCACGTGGTCACGGTGAACGATTACCTGGCCGAGCGCGACGCCGGGTGGATGGGCCGCATCTACCGCCTGCTGGGGGTGAGCGTCGGGGTGGTGCTCTCGCAGCTGGACAACGAAGGCCGCAAGGCGGCCTACGCCCGGGACATCACCTACGGCACGAACAACGAGCTGGGCTTCGACTACCTGCGCGACAACATGCGCTGGGAGGCCTCCGGCAAGGTGCAGCGCGGCCACAACTTCTGCATCATCGACGAAATCGACTCCATCCTGATCGACGAGGCCCGCACCCCCCTGATCATCTCCGGGGCGGCGGAGGACGACACCCAGAAGTACTACGAGGCCAACAAGCTGGTGGGAAGCCTCCAGGAGTGCGCCAAGGACCAGGCCACCGGCGAGTACCCGGACGAGGGCCTGGCCTTCCGGATGGAGAAGGGCGTGGACACCGGCGACTTCAAGATCGACGAAAAGAACAAGCGGGTTTCCTTCACCGACCGCGGCTTCAACCGCATCGAGGAGCTGGCCCAGCGCAAGGGCCTGATCCACGGCTCGCTGTTCGAGTCGGAGAACTTCGAGTTCATCCACTATGCAACCCAGGCCCTGCGCGCCCAGCGCCTGTTCCACAAGGACGTGGACTACGTGGTGGCCGAAGGCAAGGTGGAGATCGTGGACGAGTTCACCGGGCGCATCCTGCACGGGCGCCGCTACTCCGAGGGACTGCACCAGGCCATCGAGGCCAAGGAGAGCATCCGCATCGCCGAGCGCAACCGCACGCTGGCCACCATCACCTTCCAGAACTACTTCCGCATGTACAGGAAGCTGGCCGGGATGACCGGCACGGCCGAGACCGAAGCCACGGAGTTCACCAAGATCTACGGCCTGGACGTGGCGGTGATCCCGACCAACCGCCCTCAGGTCCGGGAGGATCGCGACGACCTGATCTACCTCAACGAGCAGGAGAAGCTCCAGGCCATCGGGCAGGAAATCCTCAAGATGCACCAGGCGGGCCAGCCCGTGCTGGTGGGCACCATCTCCATCGAGAAGTCCGAGAAAGTCTCCCGCCTGCTCACCGGCCTGGGGGTGCGCCACGAGGTGCTCAACGCCAAGAACCACGCCCGCGAGGCCCTGATCATCGCCGAGGCCGGCTCGCGCGGGGCGGTGACCATCGCCACCAACATGGCCGGGCGCGGCACGGACATCAAGCTGGGGGGCAACCCGGAGTTCCGCGCCCGGCGCAGGCTGGGCGACCAGGGGGAGGAGGCCCTGCCCCCCCTGCTGGCCAAGGAGCTCGCCGCCTGGGAGGGGGACTACAGCGCGGTGAAGGAGGCCGGCGGCCTGCACGTGCTGGGCACCGAGCGGCACGACGCCCGCCGCATCGACAACCAGCTGCGCGGGCGAAGCGGCCGCCAGGGCGACCCGGGCTCCTCGCGCTTCTACATCTCCCTGGACGACGACCTGATGCGCCTGTTCGGCGGCGAGAACCTGAAGGGGGTGATGTCCCGCCTGGGGATGAAGGAGGGGGAGCCGATCTATCACCCCTGGGTGAACAAGGCCATCGAGCGCTCCCAGAAGCGCGTGGAGGAGCGCAACTTCGAGATCCGCAAGCACCTGCTGGAATACGACGACGTGCTCAACGAGCAGCGCAAGTTCATCTACGGTCGCCGCGACGAGATCCTGGCCGACGAGCACCTGAGCCAGCGGGTGCTGGCTTCGGCCATGGACGTGTTCGAGGAGCTGTTCGAGGAGCTCGGGCAGCCGGAAGGAGCCAAGCGCACCCTGCTGCTGGCCCGCCTGAAGGAGGCCCTGTCCTACACCCCGCGCAGCGCCCCGCAGGAGTACCTGCAGCTAGCCCCCGGGCAGTTGAGGGAGCGCGTCCGGCAGGACCTGGCCGCGGAGCTCGCCGAGAAGGAAGCCGAGGTCGGCCCGGAGCACCTGAACCTGTTCCTGCGCTTCGAGTATCTGCGCAACATCGACCAGCGCTGGCAGGATCACCTGGAGAGCCTGGAGGCGCTGCGCGAGGCGGTGTACCTGCGCGCCTACGGCCAGAAGAATCCCCTGCTGGAGTACAAGCTGGAAGGCTTTCAGATCTTCGACCGCATGCTGGAGGACATCCGCGCCGCCCTGGCGCGCAAGGTCTTCCAGGTCCGGATCCGGGCCGTGGAGCCCCGGCCCCGCATCCGCGCGCCGATAGGCGATGCCCGCCACGCCCTGCTGGGGCAGTTCGGGGACAGCGGGGGTCGCGAAGCCCCGGCGCGGGCTCCCGCCGCGCGCGGCCGTCCGGCCTCCGGCGAGATGCGGGAGGCCCAGCCGCAGCAGCAGCAGATCAGGCGCTCCTACCCCAAGGTGGGGCGCAACGATCCCTGCCCGTGCGGCAGCGGGAAAAAATACAAGTACTGTCACGGCAGTTGAAGGCCGGGCGACGCCGGCTGCCGGCTCAAGCCCCGATAGTGCGCAGGTAACGCAGGCTTCCGCCGAAGCCGTACAGGGCGGCCAGGATCGTGCCCGCGGTGCCCAGGCCGAAGAGGATGCGCCCGACGACCTGGAACAACCCCGAGGAAAGCAGGCCGAACAGGATGCCCAGCAGCACCGGCCCGCGCAGCACCAGCAGGCCCAGCAGGCCCGAGGTGTAGGCGGCCGCGGCGGGGGCGTCGGACGGCAGGCGCCGCAACCAGAGCCCCAGGCGCACGGTGGCCCCCAGGTAGCCCAGGTAGGCCAGCAGCAGCACCGCCACCGCCAGGAAGGGGATCACCACGATGCCCAGGATCGTGGCCACCAGCAGGGCCGCTGCCAGGGGGAGCAGGAAAATCGCCAGCACCAGGTACAGCACGGCCCCCTTCCAGTGGGAGGCCAGGGACCCTGCCAGACCGGCCAGATGCTGGCGGCCGAAATGCACGGCCAGGAACAGGACCAGCAGGTACAGCACGATCCCGAAAGCCTGCACCAGGAAGCGGAAAGTGGCCGCCGAATCGCCGGAGGAGAGCAGGCGCAGCAGGGGAATCTTGATGTTGGGCAGGCTGTACTTGTTGCCCCGGATCAGCGCGCCCTGCTGGGCCCGCACCACCCCGCCGAGGGCCACCACGTTTCCGGTGACCACGGCCCGCGGCTCCAGGAGCACGTCCGCGCCGAAGGTCCAGACGTCCCCGTGCACGGTCCCGGCCACCGTGACCCTGCCGCCCACGGAAATCACGTCCCCCTGCTTCTGCCCGGTGATGCGCACTGGCCTGCCGACCTGCAGGCCGGAAGGGGAAAGCAGGGACAGCCCGTTCAGGGCCAGTGTAAGGCGCTGCCTGCCGGAGGAGAACTCCACCCGGATGGGGAAGAGGCTCCAGGTGCGGGGAGTGCCCCCGCCGCGCTCCAGCAGCCCGAAGGCGATGCGGGCGCTGCCCTCCGCGGTGTCGATTTCCAGCACGCCGGGCTCCAGCACGTAGCGCGCACCGCCGGAAGCCGGCTGCCCGTAAGAGCGCAGGATGGTGAACAGGGCCAGCAGGCCCATGACGGCGAAAACGATCTTCTTCACGTCTCTCCCTCGCTTCCTCTAGCGGTGCGTGCTCAAAAGGCCCGTGGTGTTGATCGGGCGCCCGGACTTGCGCACCTCGAAGTGCAGGTGCGGCCCCGTGGCCTTCCCGCTGGAGCCCACCAGGCCGATGCGCTGCCCGCGGGCCACCGCGGCGCCCGGCCTGACCAGGGCCTGCTGAAGGTGGCCGTACACCGTGCTGTAGCCGATCTGGTGGCGGACCATGACGTACAGCCCCAGCACCGGGTCCTCGGCCACGATCGTGACCTTCCCGTCCAGGGCGGCGCGCACCGGACTGCCCGCCGGGGCGGCGATGTCCACGCCCCGATGGAACTGGAGCACCGCGGTGAAGGGATCCTGGCGGTAGCCGTAGGCCGAGCTGGTCCAGCCCAGGACCGGCCGCAGGAAGGCGGTCCCGATCACCACGCTGCGCTCGATGCCGTGATGCTGCACCCCCGGGAAAAACAGCGGCTGCCCCTGCCGCACCTCCGCGGCCCCCAGGCGGTTGACCCCCAGGACCGCCTCCAGGGGCACCCCCTGCCTGTCGCACATCCTGGCCAGATCGGCTTCGGCCGGCAGGTAGATGCCATCCTGATTGGGCACCAGGATCTCCTCGCCCACCCGCACCAGGTGCACTCCGCTGCCCCAGTGCCGGTTCAGCGAGGCCACCGTGTCCAGGTCCAGGCCCAGGCGTTCCGCGATGCCCGACAGGGTATCCCCCTCCTTGATCACGTAGCGCTTGACATCCAAAGGCAGGACCGCCACGCCGGCTCCGCCGACCGACTGCCCGGCGGCGGCCCCGGCTAGATTATCGGCAGCGGCGGCTTTGGCCGCGAGCAGGCTGCGGTAGCCCCAGTCCCGCGGGTAGTACAGGAAGTTCGTCCTCTCGCGGTAGCCCTGGACCAGGGTGAGCACCGTCGCCGCCAGGGCGATGGAGAGGATCGCGGAGCCCAGCCAGGTTCCGCGTTTCAGCCTTCCAGCCCGGCGTCGCAGCACCTTGGCGAATTCCTGCAGCATGCGGCTACGAGCTTAATGCAGGTACCGGGAGGGGTCAACCGGCTCGCCGCGGAGGAAGATGGCGAAATGCAGGTGGCTGCCCGTGCTGTAACCCGAGTTGCCCATGGTCGCGATGGGCTCCCCCTGCTTGACCCGGGCGCCCTTGCGCACCCGGAAGCCGTCCAGGTGCCCGTACAGGGTCTGGAAGCCCTCGGCGTGACTGAGGATCACGTAACGGCCGTAGTTGGGATTGAAGCCCACCATGCTCACCCTCCCGGACATGGCCGCCAGCACCGGGGTGCCCACCGCCCCGGCCAGGTCGATGCCGTTGTGGAAGCGGCTCACCCCCGTGAAGGGATCGCCGCGCATCCCGAAGCGGGAGGACAGCCGGCCGCGGGAGGGCAGGATGAACAGGCGGCCGAACACCCGGTTCAACTCGTGCTCGCTCAGGCGGGCCCCCGGGACGAAAAGCTCCTGCCCGGGCACGATCAGGCTGCTCTCTAGATTGTTCCAGTCCAGCAGGTCGTTGAGGGCCACCGTGAAGCGGCGGGCGATGCCCTCCAGGGAATCCCCCCGGCGCACCCGGTACATCAGGCCGTTGCCGTTGGGCAGGGTAAGGCGGGCGCCCACCTTCAGGGCCCGGGCGTCCTGGATGCCGTTGAAGCTGATCAGGGTGTCCATGGCCAGGCCGAAGCGCTGGGCGATGGCGGACAGGCTGTCCCCGGCCTGCACCGTGTAGGCGGAGACGCGCAGGCTCGGAGGCGAGCCGCCCTGGGCCATGGGCGAGGCGCTCTCCGGGGGCGCCAGGTAAGCCAGCAGCACGTTTTCCCCGCCGGCCGGCAGGCTCAGGGCCTGCGGGGCGGAAACCCGGAAAGCCAGGGGCGCCAGGGCGGCGGCCAGGGCCGCGGCACCCAGGGCCAGATGCAGCCGCGGGATGCGGGCCAGCCAGGCCAGCGGCTGGAAACGGGGGGAGGGCCTGGCCCGCAGGCGCATCTGGGCCCGGCCCTCCGGCCGGAAGCCGCGCTCCCGGCTCTGCCGCTCGGCGCGAGCGGCTCTTACCGGGGCAGCGGTAGGCCGCGGTGGCAGGGGATGAGCCGTAGATCGACGCCGTAAGACCTTCTGTTGCCCGATCGCCGCGATCATAAGGGTGTACACCCCTCATATCGACAATTCGGCGGGGGCATATTACGATAAAGCTCACGCCATGACCAACGACAAACAGCGCAGGCGGCTCGTGATCTTCCTGGGCTTCCTCGGCCTGGTGGTGCTCCTGCTCATCGCCCGCCTGGCGCAACTGATGCTGCTGCGCTCCGGCGCAGTGGAGCGCGGCGGCATAACCCTGCCCGCCGTGGAACGCGGCCCGATCCTGGACCGCAACGGGCATGTGCTGGCCATCACCACCCGCCTGTACTCGGTGACCGCCTGGCTGCCCGAGGTGAGCGACCCGGAGGGCTCCGCCGCCCTGCTGGCCGAGACGCTGGAGCTGGACGCGGGCCAGACCGCCCGCCGCCTCAAGGAGGCCACGGGCTTCCTGTTCGTCAAGCGCAAGGTCACCCCCACCCAGAGCGAGCGGGTCCGGGCCCTGAAGGCCGAAGGCCGGCTGAAAGGCATCGACCTGGTCCCGGAGTTCGGCCGCAACTACCCCAACCAGTCCCTGGCCAGCCACGTGCTGGGCTACGTGGGCCTGGACAACGTCGGCCTGGACGGGGTGGAGTACTCCTTCAACGAGGAGCTCTCCCCCGCGTCGGTGAGCCGGGCCGATGCGCCGCAGGAGGAGATCTTCGGCAACCAGGTGTTCCTGAGCATCGACCGGGACATCCAGCACATGGTCGAGCGCCACGCCCGCCAGGCCTTCACGGACAATCAGGCCGATTCGGTGCTCATCCTGGCCATGGAGGCCGGCAGCGCCGAAATCCTGGGCTACGCGGCCGTGCCCGACTTCGACCCCAACCAGTTCAACAGCTTCGAGCGCTCCGCCCTGCGCAACCTGCCCCTGGCCCAGGCCTACGAGCCAGGCTCGGTTTTCAAGATCTTCTCCATCGCCTCCTTCCTGCAGCTGGGGGGCATCCAGCCGGAGGAGCAGTTCAACTGCTCCGGACTGTACGAGAAGCGGCTGGCCGACGGGGAAACCATCCGCATCCGGGACCTGACCGCCCACGGCAGGGTCAACGCCGGGCTTATACTGAAGTACTCCTGCAACGTGGGGGCGGCCTATGCCTCCGAAAAGGTCCAGCGGGAGGATTTCTACCGCCTCCTGCAGTCTTTCGGCTTCGGGCGGCCCACGGGACTGCCCCTGCCGGGGGAAAGCGCCGGCATCCTGGCGCCCCCGGCCCGCTGGTCGCTGCGCACCAAGGCCACCATCGCCTTCGGGCAGGAGATCTCGGTCTCCGCCCTGCAGGTCATGCAGGCCGCCACGGCCATCGCCAACGGCGGGCTGCTGCTGGCCCCCAGGATCGTGACCAAGATCCTGTCCCCCACTGGGGAGCTGGTGAAGGAGTTCGGGCGCCAGCCGCTGCGGGAGGTGGTTTCCCCCCAGGTGGCCCGGGAAATGCTGGAGATGATGGCCGCGGCCGCCGGGGAGGGGGGCACCGCGCGCCGCGGCAGCGTGGAAGGAATGCGCATCTCGGCCAAGACGGGGACCGCCCAGGTGCGCGACCCGGCCACGGGCACCTACTCGGAGTCCAACTACGTGGCCTCCTACCTGGGCATCTTCCCCACCGAGGAGCCGCGGATCATCCTGTACGTGGTGCTGCACAACCCCAAGGGCCCGGCCTACTACGGCAGCCAGATCGCGGCCCCCGTTTTCCGCGGCGTGGCCGAGGACCTGATCGGCTACCTGGGCATCCCCCGCAGGGGCGACGTGGTGCTGGAGCAGCCCGGCTCCCTGCGGGTGACCGTCCCGCCGGCCCTGGTCCTGGGAGAGAGCATGCCGGACCTGCGCGGCACCCCCAAGCGCCTGCTCCTGCCGCTGCTGGCCGTCCCCGGCCTGGAGGTGCGCATCAGCGGGGACGGGTTCGTGGCGGAGCAGGATCCCCCCCCGGGCACTCGTTTGCAAGCCGGCGCGAGCATCCGGCTGAGGCTGGAATGAGCCTGCTTTCCGACAACCTGCGGGCCCTCTACGGCCGTCACCCCGGCCTGCGCGGCCTGGGCCTGGAGTCCGCGGGGGAGGGACCCCTGGCCGTGGAAAGCTCCGCCTGCGGGCTGCCCACCGCGAAGTTCCAGGACGCCTACCTGCACTCCCGCTACGATCCGCGGGAGGAGGCCCGCCGGCAACTGGCCCGCGAGCTGCCGGCCCGCTTCAGCTCGGCGGTCTTCCTGGGCTTCGGCCTGGGATACCTGCCGGAGGTCTTCCTGGAGCTGCACCCCGGGCGCCCCCTGGCGGTGATCGAGCCAGAGCCTGCTCTTTTCCGCCAGGCGCTGGCCGCCCGCGACCTGCGCGCCATGCTGGCCAGCCCTGATGCCTCCTGGCTGGTGGGCCGGGAGGCGGAGGAGGCGGTTATGGAGCTGGAGGAGAACTCACCCGGCGCTCCCGCCCTGCTGCGCCTGCGGCCCCTGTACCTGGCCAGCCTCCCCTACTACCGCAGGCTGGAGGCCCTGCTGGAGTCCCTCGCCGACCGCCGGGAGGTGAACCTGAACACCCTGCGCCGGTTCGGCCGCCTGTGGGTGCGCAACCTCCTGGCCAACCTGCCGCTGTTCCTGCGGGCCGCGGGGACGCGGGAGCTGGAGGGGCTTTTCGCCGGAATGCCCGCCCTGCTGCTGGCCGCCGGGCCGTCGCTGGAGCCGGTGCTGGCCGTGCTCCCTGCGCTGGCCGAGCGCCTGGTGCTGGTGGCCGTGGACACCTCCTATCGCTTGTGCCGGCAGGCGGGGGTGAAGCCCGACCTGCTGGTCACGGTGGACCCCCAGTATTGGAACTCGCGCCACCTGGACTGGGCCGAGTTGGAGGGCATCCTGCTCGCTTCCGAGCCCTCGGTCCACCCCCGCACCTTTCATCGCCCGCGCCTGCCCAACCTGCACTTCATGTCCTCTTTTTTCCCCATCGGCGAGGCCCTGGAGCGCGTTGCCGGGCCGCGAGGCAGGGTGGGCGCGGGCGGTTCGGTGGCCACCAGCGCCTGGGACCTGGCCCGGCTCACCGGCGCGCGGCCGCTGTACCTGGCCGGCCTGGACCTGGGCTACCCGGGCAGGCGCACCCACGCCCGCGGGGCTTTCTTCGAGGAGCGCGCCCACACCCTCTCCGGGCGCCTGCTGCCGGCGGAGCACCAGGATTTCCTGGTCCTGACCAGCGCAGGCCTCATCCCGGTGGCCTCCGCAGCCGGCGGGATCACCCTGACCGACCGGCGGATGCTGCTGTACAAGTGGTGGTTCGAGAACCAGCTGAAGCAGCATCCGGGCTCCAGCTTCACCGTCTCGGCCGACGGCACGCGGATCGCGGGCCTGGAATACCGGCCGCTGTCCGAGCTGCTGGGGCTGCCGGCTCGCCGGCCCCAGATCGAGGAGCGGCTGGCCGCCCTGCGCGGCGGCGCCCTGGACCCCGACGCCGCGCTCGGCGGGGACGTGGGCCCGCGCGCCCGGGAGACCCTGCAGGAGCTGTCCCGGGACCTCGGCCGCCTGGAAGAGCTGGGCCGCCGCGGCCTCCAGCTCGTCGGCCTGGCCGAAGGCGGCGGCGGACAGAGTAAATTGGAAGAGGTTGACCGGCAGATCCTGGGCCTGGCCTCCCGCCAGGTGGCGGGCTTTTTGTTCCAGCCGCTGATCCGCAAGGTGCTGGGGGGCAGCCCCGGCAGCTACCGCGAAGCCCTCGAGCTGTCCGCCGAGCTGTACCGGGAGCTGGCCGCTTCGGCCGGCTACCAGGCCGGCCTGCTCCGCCGGGCCCTCGAACGCGACGGATTTCCATAAAGCAGGGGCCCGAAATCGCCGAAGGCTAGAGGGAGGGTGGCGATCGCCAAGAAAGCCCCCCCTTTAGACGGTATGCTCGAACGACGTCCAGGCATACCGTTTTTTTTTAGTTCAGTCCGCCAGGGCCCGGGCGATGGCGGCGGCCAGGCGCTCCGGCTTGAAGGGCTTGACGATGAAATCCCGGGCGCCCGCCTTGATGGCTTCCAGGATCATGGACTGCTGGCCGATGGCCGAGCAGATCAGCACCCGGGCACCGGCGTCTATGGCCAGTATCTGCTGCATCGCCGCCAGGCCGTTCATCTCGGGCATGGTGATGTCCAGGAGCACCACGTCCGGGGCCAGCTCCCGGTACTTCTCCACCGCCTCCCGCCCGTTGGCCGCCTCCCCGACGATCTGGTACCCCCCTGCGGTCAACACCTCCTTCTGCAGCATGCGGATGAAGGACAGGTCGTCGGCGATCAGGATGCGCTTGCCCATGGCTGCTCCGGCAGTTCCACGATTCGTGAAGTATCCAGGATGAACACGATCCGCCCGTCACCGAGAACCGAGACTCCCGAGAACAGGCGGTGGCGGTTCAGCACCTCGGAGAGCGGCTTGATCACCAGGTCCAGCTCCTCCACCAGTTCGTCCACCAGCAGGCAGTAGCGTTGGCCCTTGCTGCGGGCCACCACGCCGTGCTGGCTGCCTCCTTCCGCGAGGCCTCCCTTCGCGCCGCCCGGTTCCGTCGCCGGCGCCGCCTCCAGCAGGCGGCTCAGGCGGATGGCGGGGATTTCCTCTTCCCCCAGGGCCATCTGTTCCCCGAAGCGGGTGGGGCGCAGGGCCGTGGGCTCCACGTGCACCGTCTCGTCGATGTCCCGGATCGGGATGGCGTAGTACTGACCGGCGCTGGCCACCAGCAGGGAGTGCAGGATGGTCAGGGTGAGCGGCAGCAGGATCGTGACGGTGAGACCCCGCCCCGGCAGGTTGGAAATCAGCACCTCCCCGCGCAGGTTCTCCTTGACCCGGGTGGCCACCACGTCCAGGCCCACGCCCCGCCCGGACAGCTCGCTGACGCTCTGCCGGGTGCTGAACCCCGGCTGGAAAATGAAATTGATCAGCTCCGCGTCGGTGGTTTCCGGCGCGGCCTGGGCCACCTGGCGGATCCTGTCCAGGTCCAGCCCCCTGCCGTCATCGGCAACCTCGATCACGATCTTGCCGCCGCGCTGCTGGGCGGAGATGCTGATCCGGCCCGTGGCCGGCTTTCCCCGGGAGATCCGCTCTTCCACGGTCTCGATGCCGTGGTCCAGGCTGTTGCGGATCAGGTGGGTCAGCGGGTCGGAAACCGCCTCCACCAGGCTGCGGTCGATCTCCGTCTCCCCGCCGCTTATCGACAGCTCCACGTCCTTGCCCAGCTTGCGCGACAAGTCACGCACCAGGCGGGGGAATTTGTTGAACAGCACGGCGATGGGTACCATGCGGGTTTCCATGACCGCCTGCTGCATCCGCCCGGTCACCCGCTCCAGGGAATCGGTGATCTTCTCCACGTCCTGCATCATCTCCGCCGAGCCCGCCGAGCGCGCTGGCCCGGCCAGGCCCCCGGTCAGCTTGCCGAAGCGGGCTTTGCAGGTCACCAGTTCCCCGACCAGCTGCCACAGGTCGTCCAGCTTGGCGGTGTCCACCCGCACCGAGGCGCGCGCGCTGCGCTCGTAGTCCCCCCGGGACGCCGGGGTCTCCGGCGCCGCGGATGCCCCGGAGCGGGCTCGCTCGCCATCGGAGCGCGGGCCCTCCTCCCGGGACTCAGCGCCCAGGGCCGCCGAATCCAGGCGGGAGAGCTCCGCCTCCGCGATGTCCTCCAGCCGGTAGGCCCTGGCGAGCTCGGCTTCCGGAAGATCGGAGCTGAACAGGATCTGCACCTCCGCGTAGCCTTCCCCGTCTTCCTCCGCCGGGGGCTTGTCCAGCTCCGGGGAGGACTTGAGGACATTGGCCACCCTTTCCAGATTGCTGAGCACCAGGTAGGCCCGCGGGTGGCGCATCAGCGGTTCCCCGGCCGTGCGGAAGCGCAAGAGGTAAAGCTGCTCTCCGCGCTCCAGCGCCTCCCGGGCCCGCTGGGCTTCGCCTGCGGAAAGCCGCTGGCCGGGGGCGGCTTCCACCGGGGCCCGCCCGCCGGCGCTGCCTGCCAGGCGACTCAACTCGGAGGCCATGAGGCGGGTGTCCACTCCCTCGTCCCCCTCCCCGCGGGCCACCCGGGTGACCATCTCCTGGATCAGGTCCGAGGCCCCCAGGATCGCGTCCAGCAGCTCCCGGCCCAGCAGCAGAGTGCCGCTGCGCAGCCGCTCGAAAACGTCCTCCAGGCGGTGCGCCAGCTCGCTTAAGTTGGCGAAGCCGATCATGGCCGATTCGCTCTTCAGGGAATGGGTCAGGCGGAAAATCTCGTGCACCAGCTCCAGGTTGGCACTGTCCTTTTCCAGCTCCAGCAGGCAGTGGTTGAGCTTCTCCAGCAGCTCCTCGGTCTCCTCCAGGAAGGCGCGCAGCAGCCTGTGCTCGTCGCTCATCCGGCCTCGACCTCCTGGGCCTC
>MIBK01000057.1:16436-19078 GCA_001829505.1 Spirochaetes bacterium RBG_16_67_19
CCCGCCGGCAGGAGGCTCCCGCTCGGAGGGCGGCTTGGCGTAGCTCTCCGCTTCCAGCAGGCGTTCGCCCTGCAGGATGATCACCAGGCTCTCCCGCACCTTGGCGATGCCCGCCACCAGCTCCGCCTTCAGCCCGGCCAGCGGCGGCCCTCCGGCCAGGATCGAGGAATCCTCCAGCTCCAGGATCTCCTTCACCCCGTCGACCAGCAGGCCGTGCTTGGCCCCGTCGCGCTCCGCGACCAGCACGCGGTTGCGGCGGGTGGGCTGCCCGCGTTCCAGACCGAAGCGCAGGCGCAGGTTGAGCACCGGCACCACCTCGCCGCCCAGGTTGAGGATGCCTTCCACGAACCTCGGGGCCATGGGCACGGGGGTGACGTTCTCGAAGCGCAGGACCTGGGCGATCCAGGCCAGCGGCAGGGCGTAGCGGGCATCGCCCACCTGGAAACAGATGTATTGCCTCACCGTTTATGCTCCGCCAGCGAAAGGATCAGCTCCACCTCCCCGGGAGTGAGCCCCAGGCGGCGGGCGATCAGGGAGGGGCTCAGGCCGCCCTGGGCCAGGCGCACCGCCTCTATCTGCCGGTCGGCGGCCTGGGGCTGGACCGGCTCCTGCCTGGCCCCGGCCGCCTCCTGCTGCCGGCCGGCCAGCTCGCTGTACAGCCGGCCGGCCAGATCCTGCTTCTCCGCCTCCCGGCGGACCAGGGCGATCTTCTTGTCGGCCTTGCCCAGCAGCTCCGTCAGCGAGCTGATGCGGTCCTCCAGCAGGGTGACGTTGCGATGCGTGGTCTGGTTCAACTCCACCAAAATGCGGTTGACCTCTTCCCGCACCTCACGCAGCACGGTTGCCGAGGCGAGGGTCCTGGCGATTTTTTTTCTTAGTACCAAATAGACAAATGCGTAGCCGGCGGCCACCGCGGCCAGAAGCAGAAGGGTGCGTCCCACCTCGCTCACCCCACCAGGTCGACGTTGTGTCCCAGGGCCGGGTCCTCGAACACCTCGCGACGCTCCTGCTCTCCCCCCTCGGCCGGTTCCTGGCCCGGGGGGCGCCGCTCCCGGGGACTGCCACGGCGCCGCTTGCCCCGGCGGCCCTCCTCCCGGACCTTCTCCGGCCCTTCCCCGGGCTCGCGGGCCTGGTTCACGGCCTTGTCGTCATGCTCGCTCTTGCGCACGATCTGTTCGGCCTGCATGGCCTGCAGCTGCGGAGGCACCTCCTTCGCCACGGCCTGCTCCTTCCCGATCTGGCTCATCTGGGAGAACATGGTCTGCAGGTCAATGGGCAGCAGCGACATGGCTCTCCATCCCCCGCACCAGCTCCGGGGCCAGCGGCTCGTAGCGGGTTACCCGCACTTCCTTGCCTTCCAGGCAGAAGGTCACCTTCTTGAACTCGTTGCGCACGGTCAGGCTCTCGTTGCGGATGAAGATCTTCACCCCGGGGAACACCCGGTCGGAGGCGGAAACCTTGCCGGTGAGCTTCAAGCCGCTCAAGTAGGCGTCGATTTCCCGCACCGTGGCGTTCACCGTCTCCAGCTCCGCCAGGGCCTTGGAGCGGGTGTCGGAGAGGGCGGCCAGGTCCTTGGCCTTGTCCTCCGGTAGGGAGGGCAGCACCTTTTTCAGGTTCTCCAGGGTGCGCAGGTTGCGCTCCAGCTCCTCCAGCTGCTTCTCCAGCTCCGCGCGGCGGGCGAGGGCCACGGAGAGCTGCTCCTTGCGCCGGGGATCCAGCCCCACCTCCAGGATGGTCTCGGTGCCGGCCACCGAGCCCAGGGCCTTGGCGTGGATCTCCTCGGTGGCCCGCACGCGGCCGCCGACGATCGAGGCCCGGCGCCCCTGGCAGATGACCCGCTGGTTGGCGTCCACGAAGGAGTGGATGATTCCGTCGCTGACCAGGACGTTCTGCTCGGCCTCCACGCGGGAATGCTCAATGAACTTGGAAACCAGGTTGGCGCCGGCGTGCACGCGGCCTTCGCTCTTGCCCAGGATGCCCTGGTGCACGATGATGTCCCCCTCGGCGTCCAGGGTGCACTTGCCCACGCTGCCCATCACCTCGATGTTGCCCGCCGCCTTCACGGTGAAGCCGTCCTCGACGCTGCCCTTCACGAACACGGTGCCCAGGAACAGGATGTTCCCGGTCTTGAGGTTCACGTCCCCTTCCACCGTGTAGATCGGCTCCACGCTGACCCGCCCGGCCACCAGCAGCACCTGCCCGTTGATCATGGCCATCGCGCTGGAGCCGTCCTCGGTCAGCTTCACGTTCTTGCCGCATTCGATGACCGTGTCCCGCCCCGGCTTGGCCGGCAGGATGCGCCCCGTCACGGTCTGTCCCGGGGTGCCGTCCTCGCGGGGCTCCTTGCGGGCCACCACCTGCCCGGCCTCCACGTTCT
This sequence comes from Spirochaetes bacterium RBG_16_67_19, assembly GCA_001829505.1. Taxonomy (GTDB): domain Bacteria; phylum Spirochaetota; class Spirochaetia; order SZUA-6; family DRHE01; genus MIBK01. The sequence continues at coordinate 18,814 of MIBK01000057.1, forward strand.
GGACCAGGTCCAGCTCCTTGAAGTCGATGCGGCCGTCGCGCTCCTTCAACTGCACCTCGTGGCGCACCTTGAAGTTGTAGATCACCTTGGCGTCCCGCCCATTGACCGGTTTCACTCCCTCGGCCACCGGGACCCGCTCGTTGTAGCGGGGCCGGTCGATGAAGTCCCGGATGGCCTGCTCCTGGATGCCCAGGACCACGCCCCGGGCCCGTAGCAGGCCGCGGATCTCGTCGGCGGACACCTCCGCGCCGCCCCGGCCCGGGGG
>MIBK01000057.1:19160-25123 GCA_001829505.1 Spirochaetes bacterium RBG_16_67_19
TCGCCCACCTTGATGTATTCCCCGTCGGCGTGCTTGACCACCCGGGAGACCAGGCCGGCGTCGTACTGGCTCACGTTGCGGATGGCCAGGCGCTCCAGCGCCTGCCGCTCGTTGGCCCGCTGCCCCCCCGCGGTGGGCCGGGTGACCTTGAGGAAGACCCCTTCGGAGTTCAGGTGCAGGAACACTTCCCCGTCCCGCTCCTTCACCGCCTCGCTCACCGAAGCGGAGGCCTGGGGGCGGACTTCCACGCGCGCGGCCGCCCGACCCCGCTCCCCCTCGTAGGCCATGATGACCCACTCCCGGCGGCCCACCCCCATGGTCCCCCGGGAGCCCCGCTGGACCAGCTCGTAGTCCAGGCTCTTGAGCGGCACGCCCAGTTCCACCGCGGCCTGGGCCAGGGCCTCCTCCAGGGTGGTCCCGCGGGCGCGGATGGTCTTGTGTTTCCGATCCTCCGCGAGCTGGCTTGCCATGTATTGGCGCAGCTCGTCGGCCGAGATCATAAAATGCCCTTTTTGATGTTGGACAGCTTGGCCCGCAGGCGCAGGATGGCTTTGGTATGCAGCTGGGAGATGCGCGACTCGGTGACTTCCAGCACCTCGCCGATCTCCTTCAGGGTGAGGTCCTCGTAGTAGTACAGGACCAGCACCTTCTTCTCCTTTTCGGGCAGCTCGCTGATGGCCTCGATGATCAGGCGCTTGACCTCCTCCTTTTCCACGATGTGGTCCGGATTCAGGGAGGAGGGGCTCTCGATGCTCTCCACGATGGACATCTTGTCGTTGTCCTCGCCGGTGTACCAGACCTCGTTGAGCGACAGCACCGAGGTGCCGGAGATCTTGAGCATCAGGTTGTGGAAGTCCTTCAGGTCTATCTTCATAGCCTGGGCGATCTCATCGTCGGCCGCCGCACGGCCCAGGGAGGCCTCCAGCTTGCGGATGGTGTCTTCCACCTCCCGCGTCTTCTGGCGCACCGAGCGGGGCACCCAGTCGATGGTGCGCAGCTCGTCGAAAATCGCCCCGCGGATGCGGGTCACCGCGTAGGTCTTGAACTTGACGTGCTTGTCCGGGTCGAACTTCTCGATGGCGTCGAACAGCCCGAAGACCCCGAAGCCCACCAGGTCGTCGAACTCGACGTTGTTGGGCATGCCGATGGCCACCTTGCCGGCCACGTATTTGACCAGCGGGGCGTATTGGCGCACGAAGTCGGCCGAGATCATAAAATGCCCTTTTTGATGTTGGACAGCTTGGCCCGCAGGCGCAGGATGGCTTTGGTATGCAGCTGGGAGATGCGCGACTCGGTGACTTCCAGCACCTCGCCGATCTCCTTCAGGGTGAGGTCCTCGTAGTAGTACAGGACCAGCACCTTCTTCTCCTTTTCGGGCAGCTCGCTGATGGCCTCGATGATCAGGCGCTTGACCTCCTCCTTTTCCACGATGTGGTCCGGATTCAGGGAGGAGGGGCTCTCGATGCTCTCCACGATGGACATCTTGTCGTTGTCCTCGCCGGTGTACCAGACCTCGTTGAGCGACAGCACCGAGGTGCCGGAGATCTTGAGCATCAGGTTGTGGAAGTCCTTCAGGTCTATCTTCATAGCCTGGGCGATCTCATCGTCGGCCGCCGCACGGCCCAGGGAGGCCTCCAGCTTGCGGATGGTGTCTTCCACCTCCCGCGTCTTCTGGCGCACCGAGCGGGGCACCCAGTCGATGGTGCGCAGCTCGTCGAAAATCGCCCCGCGGATGCGGGTCACCGCGTAGGTCTTGAACTTGACGTGCTTGTCCGGGTCGAACTTCTCGATGGCGTCGAACAGCCCGAAGACCCCGAAGCCCACCAGGTCGTCGAACTCGACGTTGTTGGGCATGCCGATGGCCACCTTGCCGGCCACGTATTTGACCAGCGGGGCGTATTGGCGCACGAAGTAGTCGCGAACCTTGGGATCGCGCTTCTTCTTGTATACCTGCCAGAGCTCCTCTTCGGTCCGGCCTTCCAGGATGTTCCCGCCCATCATCGCCTATCCCTCTTGGTCCTTGCGTAAAAAGGTGCGCACTGCCTTGGCCAGGCTGGCCGGATCCTGCCCCTTGGTGACGTTGTCCAGCTGAGCCTCCAGCTCCTCCGCCTTCAGCCCCCTGCGGCTGGGGGCCGCAATCACGCCCCCCAGCCCGTCGTCGGGCTCCCCCCCCGGCGCCTGCAGGGTCTCCAGGGACTCGCCGGCGGTCATCTCCTCCTCCCCTCCGGGAGGCTCGAGGCCCTGCTCGAGGGGCTCGAAGGAAGGCTCCGGGCCCGGCTCCAGGCCTCCCGCCGGGGCCGCGAAAGGCTCGGCCTCCTCCGCCGCGAGCTCCTCCATCCCGAGGCCCGCCTCCAGGCTCTCGCTCAAGCCCGGTTCTTCGCCGGGCTGCTCACCGGCGGTGGCCTGCGCCCCCCGCTCTTCCCGGCCTGCAACCGGGATCTCCTCGTCGATCAGGATGTCCACGGCCCGAGGGGCTTCCTGGGGGCCGGACCCGAAGCCGGGCAGGAATCGCCGCAGCACGTGCTGCGCGCCGAAGCCCAGCGCCCCGGCCAGCACGGCCGAAACCACCGCCCGCAGCAGGATCGTGCCGAAGGCATTGCCTCCGGCCAGCCCGGCGGCCAGGGAGATCACGGCGCCCGCGCCGGCCGCCCAGCCAGGGATCTTCCAGTTCACCTAGGGTCCCCTGCCCTTGAGAGTAGGGAAAAAGCCCGTCACCGTCAAGCTTGAGCCCCGAAGAACTTGCGGATGAACTTGGACACCCCGCCCCCTTCCTTGAAGTCCATGTTTTCCAGGCGCCGCGCGATGTGGTCGATGCAGATCGAGGCCTTGGACTTGGGGTCCAGGGCCATGAAGGGCTTCTGCTTGACAACCGCGGTGTGCACCAGGGCGTCGTCGTAGACGAAGCCCAGGTAGTCGATTTTCAGGTTCAGGAACTGGCCCGCGATGTTGATCACCCGTTCGGCCACCCGGCGGCCCTCGGTCACCGACTTGACCCGGTTGACCACCAGCTTCAGGCCCAGGTCCAGGTTGTCGATCTCGGTGGCGATGATCTTGACGATCCCGTAGGCGTCGGTGATCGCCGTGGGCTCCGGGGTGGTGACGATGATCACCTGGTCGGAGGCGGCCACGAAGGTCAGCACGTTGTTGGAGACCCCGGCGCTGGTGTCGATGATGATGATGTCGGCGGCGGCCAGCTCGTAGAGCTCCTCGATGAAGCCCTTGCGCTCCTCCTCGGACAGGTTGGCGATCTTGGCGAAGCCGGAGGCGCCAGCCACGATCTGGATGCCGTAGCTGGTGTCCATGATGATCTCTTTCATGGTTTTCTGGTGCCGGATCAGGTGGTAGAGGTTGTAGCGCGGAATGACCCCCAGCACGACGTTCACGTTGGCCAGGCCCAGGTCGGCGTCCAGAACCACGACCTTCTTGCCCAGGCGGGCGTAGGCCAGGGCCAGGTTGATGGAGATGTTGGTCTTGCCCACCCCGCCCTTGCCGCTGGCCACGCTGATGATGCGCGAGCCCTTCTGGGCCCCCGGCTCTGCGCCCGGGCTGCGCCTGCGCATGATCTCCCGAAGTTTCTCAGCCTGATCTGCCATGCCTTTTCTAGCTCCAGAGGGCGTCCGCGATCTTCTCGCGCCTGCCGAATTTTTTCTCCAGCCGCTCCCGGGGGCACTGGAACCCCTCCAGGTTCATCAAGAGGCGAAGCACGGAGGCCCGCTCGATGTCCTGCGGCACCGACTGGCCGTCGGCGATGTAGGAAACCGGCTTGCCCATGCTGGACAGCACGCTCAGGATGTTGCCCAGGCGCAGGGTCTCGTCCAGCTTGGTCAGGATCACAGCCCGGTAGCGGAAGGGCTCGAAGGTCTTCAGGATGTCCTCCACGTCGGAGGCCTTGGTGGTGGCGCTCACCGCCAGGTGGATCTCGCTGTAGCTGCCGGCGGCGTCCAGCACCTCCCGCATCTCGCCCAGCTTGGCCAGGTCGCGGGGGCTCCTGCCGATGGTGTCCACCAGGATGAAGTCCGACTCGCCGCACAGGGCCAGGTACTTCTTGAACTCCACGGCGCTCTCCACGCAGGCCACCGGCACGCGCATGATCTCGGCGTAGGTCTCGATCTGCTTCAGGGCCCCGATGCGGTAGTTGTCGATGGTCACGATCTTCACCTGACGTGGGGCGGCGCCCTTGGGAGCCACGCTGTAGATGGCCGCCAGCTTGGCGATGGTGGTGGTCTTGCCCACCCCGGTGGGGCCCACCAGCACAAAGGCCTTGACTCCCTTGCGCGCCGGATCCAGGGGCGGGTGGATCTGCAGGCGGGAGCCGATCCATTCCAGGACGGTGGACTGCAGCAGCGGGAAGTTGTCCAGGTCCTCCAGGGAGAACTCCCGCCGGATGCGGGCCAGCATTTCCGCGATGAAGGCCGGGGTGAACTCGTTGCCGCGCAGCAGGTCCTCCAGGCGGCTCAAGCCGGCCGGCGTGCCGGCCGCCTCCGGCCGCGGCCGGCCCAGGTCCTGCTTCAGGGCCTGGATCTCCTTGAGGATCAGCTGCAGGGACTGCTCGCGCCGGGCATCGGCCAGGATCTTCTTCTTGACCTCCTCCAGGTCCTCCTTGCGGCCCTTGGCCTCCGTGCGGGGAACGTAGCCGGTGATCTCCACCGCCTCCCGGGTGAACAGCCCGGCCAGGCCCCCCCGGCGCACGGTCTTGTGGGTGAGGATCTTGGCCTCCGCGCCGTACTGCCGGCGCATGCGCTCCAGGGCCTCCCGCGGGGTCGAAGCCTCGATCGTAAAATACGAAAGGTCTTTTTCCATCATGCCTCGATCCTTATTTCACCGATGGACTCCACTCTTACCTCCGGAACCACTTCGGGCACGGAAAGCACCACCAGGTGCGGTATCTCGCGGATCGTTCCGCCCTTGAGCACGGGGCGGGCCGCCTCGGAGCAGAGAATGACCGGCAGGTGGCCCTGCTGCTGGGCCGCGTGCACCGCGTTGGACAGGCTGGTGATGAAACGCCGCTGCAGCTGGGGCTCCAGTCCTATGACCGGTCCGGAGGCGGTGTCCACGCGGCTGTCCACGATCTTCTGTTCCAGCTCGGGGGCCAGGGTGAGCACCCGCAGGGTCTTGCGCTCGTCGGCGTGCTGCAGGCAGATCTGCCTGCCGAGTGACTGGCGCACCTTCTCCACCAGGAAGGAGCCCTCCTTGCTGACCGAGCCGTAGTCGGCCATGGTTTCCAGGACGGCCACGATGTTGCGGATGGAGACCTGCTCGCGCAGCAGGCCCTGCAGGACCTTCTGGATCTCGCCCACCGTGAAGGCCTTGCTGACCTCTTCCACCACGGTCGGGTAGTCGCCCTTGAGGGCATCCAGCATGGACTGGATCTCCTGGCGCCCCAGGATCTCCCCGGCGTGGGCCTTGATGATCTCAGTCAGGTGGGTGGCGATGATGGAAGGCGGGTCCACGACCGTGTAGCCCAGCCGCTCGGCCTTGTCGCGCTCGACCTCGGCGATCCACCTGGCCGGCAGGCCGAAGGCGGGATCGCGGGTGGCCTCCCCCTCCACCTCCTCCCGGCTGCCTCCGGGGTTGATGGCCAGATAGAAGCCCATCTTGATGACCCCCCGGCCCACTTCCACCCCCTTGATCTTGAAGCAGTACTCCGAGGGCTCCAGGCGCATGTTGTCGATGATGCGGATGCGGGGCACCACCAGGCCCAGGTCCAGGGCGGCCTCGCGGCGGATGCGGGTGATGCGGTCCAGCAGCTCCGCCCCCTTGTCCTTGTCCACCATCGGGATCAGGCCGTAGCCGATCTCCAGGGAAAGCGGGTCCAGGGGCACCACCGGGGAGATCTCCACGGGCGCGGCCCTGCCGCGGGCCTCCACTTCCTGGGCCTTCTCCCTCTCCTGCTCGCTGGCCCGGCGCCGGCGCAAACTCAATCCTAGCGCCACCAGCACCCCGCCCAGGGGCAGCATGATGTA
>MIBK01000058.1:0-6116 GCA_001829505.1 Spirochaetes bacterium RBG_16_67_19
ACAGGTAATAGTCCCAGCCCAGCTTCTTGGCCCACTCGGCGGTGTACTTCGCCTGCGCGGACGTATAGGGATTGTTGAGCCCCATCATGATGAATCTGACCTTTGGTTTGGCCGGCGCCGCAACAGCGAAGGACGCCGCCATGAGCAGCGCGAACAGCACGACGACTGCACGCAACACGGTTCTCTTCATTCGTACCTCCTTGAAGACTGATGATCGACGAGGTCCTGTATGCGCCGCGGCAGTGCAAATAGCAAGGTACTTTGGTACTTGATTTGGTACTGAAATGGTACCAAACGGGGGAAAGCCCGCTCAATAACCGCTTTCCAGCAGCTTGCGGGCCGCCTGGGCCCGGTTCTTTACGTTCAGCTTTTCGTAGATCGTGCTCAGGTAATTCTTTACCGTCTGCTCCGCAAAATGCAGTCTTTCAGCGATTTCCTTGTTGCTGTACCCCTGAGCGAGCAGGATCAGAAGCTGCCGCTCGAACTCACGCAGGCCGTGATACCATTCGGGGCTTGGCTGCCGGGTGCCGCCCGGGCGCATCGCCTTCTGGCTGGTCAGGGCCTTGTGCACCAGCTTGGCCGCCACGCTCGGCGAAATCTGATCGACCCCGCTGTTCAGCGCCCGGATGGAGGTGAGTACCTCCTCGGGGGGGATGTTCTTCAACAGATACCCCTTGGCCCCTTCCCGCAAGGCTTCCAGCACGAACTCGTCATCATCGAAGGTGGTCAACATCATGATCTTGATGTCCGGGTAGAGGGAGAGGATCTGGTGGGTCGCCTCTACGCCGTCCATTCGCGGCATCTTCACGTCCATGAGCACGATATCCGGGCGCTCCTGCCGGACCAACTCGACCGCTTCCGCCCCGTCGTAGGCGATCCCGACCACCAGGATATCCTTGGCCCGCGAGGTAATCACCCGTCGCAGGCTTTCCACGAAGAGCACCTGGTCGTCCACCAGCAGGACGCGTATGGGTTCCATCTTCACACCTCCTGGCCGCCGGCCGGACTGGGGATGCGGGCAATGAAGCGGAAACCTTCCCGGGTGCTTTCGAAGCGGATTTCGCCCCCGAGCCGCCGCACCCGTTCCCGCATCCCGGTGATGCCCATTCCCTCGAAGATCTCGCCGGATCCGACGCCGTTATCCGAAACGCTCAAGACCACGGCCTCCCCGTCATGTCCCAGCACGATCCGGATGAAAGTCGCCTGACCATGCTGGAAGGCATTGGTCATCCCCTCCTGGATCAGCCGGTACAGGCAGTGCTCCATCTCCTCGGAAAGGCCGGGAGCGAGGTTGGTGTACTCAATGCCGATCTGCACGCCGGTGGCTTTTTCAAAGGTCTTCACCAGGCGGTGAATGGCGTTGACCCCCTTGGCCCCGGAAACCGCGATAGAACGCAGCCGATACAATGCCTGCCGGATCTCCTCGTGCCCGTTGCGGGCCTGGTCGCGCGTGTTCACGATGAGCGGAAGGATCTCCCCAGGAATCCCCTGCCGGCACCAGTCAATGGCATCCTCCATCATCATCGTGATGTTGGTGAGGGTATAGCCGACCACGTCATGGATTTCCCTGGTGATCCGCTCCCGCTCGCTCAACCGGGACATCTCTTCGGTAGCGCTGGCATACTCCTGGAAGCCGAGGTTGGCGCTGGTAAGCTGCTCCACGGCGGAATCCAGCTGGCGGTTCCGCTCGCGCTCCCTGCGATATCTCTTCCCCATGCCCTTCAACGCCAGCACAATAGGCAGAAGCATGCAGAGGATGGCCCCCAGCAGCAGCAAACCGGAGGCCGGCGGCGGCCGGAGATGACGGCCCCAGGCCAGCACCGTCCGCTGGGACAGAAGGGCGCCGGCGATCACAGCCAGGGGGAACAGCAGATCGGCGGGGGCATTCAGAACCTGGGAGCAGAGGATCAGCAGGCCGGCGAACAGGACCAGCTCGATGTCCACCGACTCCCCCATCGGGTAGCCGATCACCAGGGCCACGAAGAACTGCAGGCCCAGAAGGCCAAGCAGCCAGGACTGCCGCTTCACCGCCAGCGTGGCCAAGGTCAGAACGGCGGAAATCCCGAGCGCCGCCAGCAGCTGGACGTTAAAGCTCGGCGGAAAGTCCAGAGTCCGCAGCCGCAAGGCGAAAAGCAGGCCGGCCGTACAGTGGGCGAGCAGCGAGACCAGCTGTCCTGCGAGCGGCCGGGCGCGGTCCACTTCAGGGTTTCACCGCGCCGAAAGTCAGGCCCCGCACCAGGTAGCGGTTGAAAATCCAGGCCAGGGCCATGGGCGGCAGGGTGGCCAGGGTGGCGGAGGCGGTCAGCGGCCCCCAGAGGATCTGCTCCTTGGTCACAAAGCTGGAAATCCCGATGGGCAGGGTCGTGGCCACGCGCTGCGTGAACACCGTAGCCAGCAGGAACTCGTTCCAGGAGAATATGAAGCAGAAGACGCCGGTGGCCACCAGGCCCGGCCGGATGAGCGGCAGCACGACCCGGCGCAGGACGGTCCAGTGCGAGCAGCCGTCCATGAGCGCGCTTTCCTCCACTTCCAGCGGCACATCGTCGATGAAAGACTTCATCATCCAGATGGTGAAGGGGACGTTCATCAACAGGTGGACAATCGGCAGGATGAGGCCGGTGTCGACCAGCCTCAGCGCGGCGGCGACCATGAACAGCGGCACGGCGGCCACGATGGGAGGGAACATGCGTACCCCGAGAAACCAGAGCAGCAGCGACTGGCCCCTGATATGGCGGCGGGAAATCCCATATGCCGCCAGCGTTCCGATCAGAAGCGACAGCACTACGTTGGCTCCCGCCGTGAACAGCGAGTTCAAGGCCAGACGCGGGATGGTGGTTGTTTCCAGCACCCGCGCGAAATTGGCCAGGGTGGGCTGGAAGGCCAGCAGCTTCACCGGAAGGGAAAAGATGTCCACGTCGTGCTTGAAAGACGAGCTGATCAGCCAGAACACGGGGAAAATGAAGAATGACAGACCGAGAAGCAGCACAACCTGCTGGCTCAGCCGCACCAACCCGCCCGCCCTTTTGCGCTTCAGCATCGCAGCTCCCGGCAGGATTCAACGCCCATGGATCGCGTTCCTCATCACCTGGATCAGGGACCTGAGCAGCAGGGCGGCGATGACCACGGTGACGATGGAGAGGGCCGCCGCATATCCGATGCGGTTCTGGAAGAAGGCGGTGTGCCAGATCTTATAGGACAGAACCTCGGTGGAGTTGGCCGGCCCGCCGCCCGTGACCATGTAGATGATATCAAAGGTCTTGAAGGCATCCAGAAGCCGGAACAGCAGAATGACCGTCGCGACGGGCAGGAGCAGCGGCAGGGTGACGTAGCGCAGGATCTGCCAGCCGCTGGCCCCGTCAACCACCGCCGCCTCATAGGGATCGGCATCCAGGCTCTCCAGGCCCGACAGGAAGATCAGCAGGGTGAAGGGTGTCCACTGCCAGATGTCCACGAGGATGATGCTCATCAGGGCCGCCGTCGAGCCGCCCAGCCAGTTCACCCGGCCGAGCCCGACAGAGGACAGGAAGTAGTTGATCGGCCCCAAATTGTAGGCCAAGAAGAAGCGCCAGATCAGGCCGACCACGACCGGGGTGGTGACGGCCGGCAGGAGGTAGAGCAGCCGGATCCAGAGCATCCGGGTCTTGGCGATCAGCCAGGCCAGGAGGAAGCCGAGCAGCATCTCGGCGGCCACTGCGGCGCAAGTGTAAACCAGGGTCGCCGAGACGGACTGGTAGAAGCCCGAATCCCTGAACAGGCTGATGTACTGCTGGAACCCGACGAAAACCCGCGGGATCAGGGGCACGATCGCCCAGTGGTGGAGGCTGACGAACACGACGTAGGCCAGCGGATAGATGGTCATCAGGAACAGGGAGACGAAGGCGGGAGCGATCAGCGCATAGCCGACGGTTTTCCTCGTCCTGGGCAAGCGGGCGTCCTTCAGGGGCGGGGGCCGGATTTTGCCGGATCGTATCCGGCCTCCTGCGCCGCGTCAAATACCTTCCGCGCCGTCTCCAGCAGGACCTGCCGCTCATCGGCCCCCAGCAGGATCTTGTTCAGCTCGACGCCGATGATCCGCTGGATCTCGGTCCAGGAGCGGTCGCTTCCTCGGGCCACCGCGTCCTTCGCGCCCTCCACCAGCAGCGGGTAATAGGGGTAGCGCTTCACCACCTCCTGGTCGTTGACCACCGAGAAGCGGGCCACCGAGCCGCCCTTCAAGGCCAGTTCCACCGCCCTTTTTCGGCCAGTCAGGAACTGCAGCAGCTGGAAAGCCGCCTCCGGATTTCTGGAGTCGCTGGACAGGCCGATCGACCAGCCGCCCAGCCCCTGCGGCCGCCCTTCCACCCCCCCGGGGGTGTGGTCGAAGCGGACGGTGCCGGCGATCTTCGATTTGGACGGATCAAGCAGAACCGGGAGGTGGGCGTTCCAATTCAGGGCGTAGGCCGCTTTTCCCTGAGCCATCAGGATGTTCACCCGATCGTAGTCGTAGTTCAGCACGTCGGGCGGCATGAAGGGCATGAGCTGCTTGAGCATCCGGATGGCCAGAACCCCCGGCTCCTTCTGGAAGCGGGGGTACAGATGAGCGTCGTACCAGGGGTTGGGCTTGGCTCCCCCGTAAGAGCAGATGACCGGCAGGTAGGTGGAAACCATTGGGTCGTCGACGGCCAGAGGCATGACCACCGGGGTGAGGTCCGGAAACCTGTCGGCCAGTATCCTCGCGTCCGCGAGCAGCTCCTTCCAGGTGGCCGGCGGCCTGGCCCTGCCGTCCGGGCCGATGATGCCGGCCGACTCGAAAAGGTCGGCGCGGTATTGGGCGGTGTAGACGTCGAACTTGTAGGGCACGGCCCAAAGCGCATCCGGATCCTTGTAGAAACCGGCCTTGTAGCGCCCGTACACCTCGAGCACCGCGGGGATGAAGTCCTCCATGGCGTAATGCGGGTCCGCCAGCTGCTGCCCGGCGAACCACTGCTTCAAGTTCTGCAGCAGTCCGCCTTCGACGTAGTGACCGAACCAGCCGTAGAAGAAGGTGACCAGGTCGTAGGCCCCATTGCGGGCGGCGAAGGACGACAGATGCTTGCCCAGCAGGTCGGTCCAGGACTCTTCCAGGACCGTCACCCGGGCACCCGTGATCCGCTCGAAATCAAGGCACATCTGCTTGTAGGCGTCGGAATTGGAGCCCAGGTGCGTGGACAGCACGATCTCCACGCCGGACCAGCTCCGCAGCCAGCCGCCGTAGACAATGGGTCGATCGGCCACCGCGATCTTCTCCTGCTGGCCGGCCGCGAACCCCGGGCCGGGCGCAAGGAGGATCAGCAGCCCCACCAGCTTCCTGAGCATGGCGCCTAGAGTGCGCGAATGCCCCAGGTCCGTCAAGGGCTCTAGGTTTTCACGGCGCCGAAGGTCAGCCCGCGCACCATGTAGCGCTGAAACACCCAGGCCAGCGCCATGGGCGGCAAGGTGGCAATCGCCGCCGAGGCGGTCAGCGGTCCCCAGAAGATCTGCTCGACGGCGATGAAGCCCGAGATGCCGATGGGCAGGGTCGTGGCGGCCCGGCGGGTGAAGATCATGGCCAGGAGGAACTCATTCCAGGAGAAGATGAAGCAGAAGACGCCGGTGGCGACCAGCCCCGGCTTGATCATCGGCAGGACCACGCTCCACAGCACCCGCCAGGGGGAGCAGCCGTCGATCAGGGCGCTTTCCTCCACGGAAATGGGCACCTCGTCGATGAAGGATTTCATCATCCAGATCACGAAGGGCACGTTGACCAGCAGGTACATGAGCGGCAGGATGGCCCGGGTGTCGACAAGTCTCAGCCGGGCGGCGATGATGAACAGCGGGATGGAAACCACGATGGGCGGCAGCATCCGCAGGCTGAGGAACCAGAACAGCAGCCGCTGCCCGCCGACCCGCTGTCGGGATATGGCGTAGGCCGCCAGGGAGCCGACCGCCAGCGACAGAACCACGTTGATAGCCGCGGTGAGGAACGAATTGAGCACCAGGATCGGGATATTGGTGGCCCTGAATACCTGGACGAAGTTGGACAAGGTAGGCCGGAACAGCAGCAGCCGCGGGGGCAGGGAAAAGATGTCCACATCGTGCTTGAACGAGGAGGTGACGAG
>MIBK01000058.1:6128-6465 GCA_001829505.1 Spirochaetes bacterium RBG_16_67_19
AAACAGGAAGAACACCAGGCCGAGGAACAGGATGAGGTACTTCAGCAGGTCGGTAGCCGATCCGCTCCTGCGGGCTTTCATCGTCACCTTACTGCTCATACTTGGCGCTCTTCATAAGGCGGATGAAGCCCCGCATCAGGAGGGTGGCGATGAGGATGGCCACCACGGACAGGGCCGCGGAATAGCCGATCCGGTTCTGGAAAAAGGCCGTGTGCCAGATCTTGTACGATAGAACCTCCGTGGCATTGCCGGGCCCTCCCCCGGTCAGCATGTAAATGATATCGAAGGCCTTGAAGGCGTCCAGCGTGCGGAACAGCAGGATGACCACGGTGACGGG
>MIBK01000059.1:0-114 GCA_001829505.1 Spirochaetes bacterium RBG_16_67_19
GGGCGGGATTCACCAGGGTCAGGACCCCCGCCTTCCGGGCCAGGGCCAGGCAATGCCTGATGGTGGGCAGGGGTACCCCGAACTCCAGGACCAGCACTCGAGAGCCCTCGATCA
>MIBK01000059.1:265-1537 GCA_001829505.1 Spirochaetes bacterium RBG_16_67_19
CGCCGCCCGGAAGCTGTCGGTCAGCAGCCAGGAGTACCTGTCCTCGCCGCCCAGCTTGGTCAACAGCGCGGTTTTCGCCCCCAGCCTGGCGGAAGCCACGGCCTGGTTTGCCCCCTTGCCGCCGGCGCTCACCAGGAAGGAGCTAGCCGACACGGTCTCCCCGAGCGCAGGGATGCGCTCCACGTAGCACACGTAATCAATATTCGCGCTTCCGACCACGCTGACCATGCCCTACCCCTCCAACAAGCTGAGCATCCCCAGGGCGGCGGCCTCATCCGTCACCAGGCCCCCGATGTAGCCTCCCCGGACCGACCCCAGGATCGCCTCGGCCTTCGGGGCGCCGGCGGCCACTCCCACCACCAGCGGGATCTTCTTTAATACCTCGGGATCCAGCCCCACGATGCGGTGGTTGAGAGCGACCGGGCAGAGGTTGCCCCGTACGTCGATCTGCCGGCCCAGGATGTTGCCGATCGCCCCGCGGGCCAGCAGCACCGCGCACTCCTGCCTCGTCAGGTAGCCAGAGCGGAGCAGAGCGCTGGCCTCCGGGTAGGAGGAGCCGATGCCTACGAAGGCCAGGTCCGCCCCGAGGGCCAGATCCAGGGTGCGCCGGATGTCCGGCTCGCTCAGCAGCGAGTCGCGCACGCTCTTGCTGCGCACCACCAGCGGCGCGGGGATGACGTGGCACTCGCCGTTGAGCTTGCCGCACAGCTTGTAGGCCAGGTTGGTGCCGTCCATGGACAGGTCGCGCGCGCCAAGGCCGCCCATGAGCTGCACCACGTCCACCCGGTACAGCCGCGGCGGGGAGAAGGCCTCCACCAGGTGGTATAGGGAACTGCCCCAGGAAATGCCCAGGCGCAGTCCGTCCTTGAGCCGTTCCTCCAGGATGCGGGCGGCCGCCCGGCCCAGATGGAGTTTGGTCTGCTCCGGGTCGGCGAAGGAGTGGACCACGGTGACGGGCGCCAGTTGCAGGCGCCTTTCCAGCTCGCTTTCCAGGTACAGGCCGGTGGAGGAGGTCTCGTCGATGCGGATCTCCACGATCTGGCGGTCCTTGCAGGCCCGCAGCATCTTGGACACGTTGGAGCGGGAGACCCCGATCTTGGCGGCGATCTCCCCCTGGGAAAGGTCCTCGTAGTAGTACAGCTTGGCCACCCGGATCAGCAGGTCCCGGCGGGCCGCCTCCGGCGCTGGAACATTTGCCATAAATTTCCATTTAAGAGTAGCATCTGTTCCGATGGCAGTCAAGCGCGGCCGAGCCGGACTGGAGCGGACCGG
>MIBK01000059.1:1559-3142 GCA_001829505.1 Spirochaetes bacterium RBG_16_67_19
CTACCGCCGCCTCTCTTTGGCCGGCGGGCTGCGGTAGCAGGTCTTGCTGTGGGACAGGCCTCCGCGAATCTCAAGCTGCAGGTAGCCCAGGGCCGCGGCGGTCGGATCGATGACCGGGACCGGATGGCCGGCGGCGGCCATCTCCCCCTGCAGCCACCGGGCCACCCCGATCATGCCCGTGCAGCCCAGGATCACGGCCTCCGCGCCGTCCTCGCGCGCCGCCCTGTCGATCTGGGCCAGGAGGCGTTTCTGGAAGACCTGCTTGTCCTGCAGCTCCAGCACCGGAGTGTCGATGTCCCGCACCGAGGCGATGTTGCTCTCCACCCCCAGGCGCCGGGCCAGGTCCCGCAGCATGGGCACCACGTTCTTCAGCACGGTGACCACCGACCAGCGTCCGGCCAGGGCGCAGGCGGTGAGGGCGGAGGGCTGGAAGGCCCCCACCACGGGGATCGAAACCTTCTCCCGCGCGGCCACCACCCCGGGGTCCCCGAAACAGTCGATGAACACCCCGTCGCAGCCTTCCTTCTCGGCGCGCACCACCTCTTCCACGATGGCCGGCGCGGCCAGCATCTCGTCGAACCCGCTCTCGATGGAGGCCGGGCCCCTCTGGATGTTGACCACCTCCAGCTGCACGTCCGGGGCGGCGAACTGCGCCCCCTCCTTCAGCACCTCCTGGTTGAAGGCCGTGCTGATGATGGGGACGATGATCCGGATCTTCACGCTCCGGCCTTGCCCGGCCCCTTCACCTTATTGCCGCTGACCAGCATGAGCAGGAAGTGCACGACCGCGGCCACGATGATCGTGTCCAGGGCCGGCGCGGTGGTGAAGGTGAACACCTTGAAGTGGGTGAGGAAGCCGAAGGCGGTGGCCACGGCCCAGGAGATGATCGGCACCAGCCGGATGGCCGGCAGGCCGGCGATCTTCTCGAACTTGTACTCGCTGCCCCGGAACAGGAAGAAGTCCACGATCAGCACGGCGCCGATCGGGGGAATGGTCACCCCGAGGATCATCAGCCAAGTCACGAACTGCCCGACAATGCCGGCCAGGGCCAGGATCGTGCCCAGGGCCCCGCCGATGGCCGTGAGCAGCCACTTGGGCAGCGCCCGGACCAGGGTGTAGATGGACAGCGCACCGGAGTACAGGTTGTTGTCGTTGGTGGTCCAGGTGGCGAACACGATCACGAACATGGCGAAGAAAGCCCAGACCCCTCTGTGGAAGGCCAGCATGATCGCGGCGAAATCCGACTGACCCGAGGCCGCGCCCAGGAAAGCGGAGAGAATGAGCACCAGGGGGAACCCGATTCCCATGCCGAAGATCATGCCCCCGGTGGCGTGACCCTTGCTCTTGGCGTAGCGGGTGATGTCGGGCTGGATGACCGCTCCGATGGCGAAGGCGCCGGCCACGATGGACACGACCAGCCCGAAGGGCACCGGCTGGGCCGGGACCTTGGCGAACACCTCGGCCAGGGAGTGGCCGCGGAAGGCCAGGACCAGGGTGACCACCAGCAGCACCAGCAGGATCGGGATCACGATGGTCGACAGCTTCTCGATGGCCTTGAAGCCGATCATGGCCGTGATGGACAT
>MIBK01000059.1:3317-3458 GCA_001829505.1 Spirochaetes bacterium RBG_16_67_19
GGACATGGCCGTGGACACGCGGGTGTGCGCGCCCACGATCCCGGTCAGGATGGAGAGCACGGTGAGGATCAGCGCCCCGAGCATCGCGGCGCCAATGGCCCCGCCCAGCCCCACCATGGACCCATCATGCCTCCCACCATG
>MIBK01000059.1:3469-5384 GCA_001829505.1 Spirochaetes bacterium RBG_16_67_19
GCAGATGGCCACCCCCCAGATCACGATCCCCATGGCGAACCAGCCCCGCCGCTCGCTTGCTGGGACGGGCGCGGCTCCGTAGTCCTCCAGTGCCCCTCTCTTTGCTTCTTGGCTCATCGTTTCCTCCTATAGAATATTAAGAATGGATCGCCAGTTTGCCGACGGCCTTCACGCGGAACCGCACCGCGTTGGAGGGCAGGTAGGCCAGCGGGATTTCCTCCAGGTCCACGATCTCCAGGCTGTCCTCCGCGGCCCCCGCGCGCACCGCTTCCCGCCGGGCCTCCTCCTTGATCCGCTCGATCACCTTTTCCCGGCCCTGGGAGGCCACATCGTAGATCCCGTCCACGCTGCCGGAAACCTGGGCGATCGCCGCTCCGATGGCGTTGGCCACGTCGAAGTGCTGCGGCCGCACCACCCGGCTGGCCCCCTTCAGGCTGGAAGGCAGCAGGATGCTCCCGCCGCCCACCAGGATCACCGGCATGTCCTCGGAGGTGGTCTTGGTCCGGTCGATGACCTCCTCCACCATCTCCGTGATCCGGCGGGCGGCCCGCTGAACCAAGCCCTGGTCCAGGTGCCTGACGGCTTGCGCCTCCCCCAGGTTGCTCAGGCCCGCGGCCACCGCCACGTCGGTGGCGGTCAGCTTGGCGCCGCCGAAGACCAGGGATTCCGTGGTGATGCGGTAGCCCACCGACTGCGGGCCCACCCGGCAGGTCCCGCCCTGCTCCGCGACCAGCGATCCGCCGCCCAGCCCGATGGAGATCAGGTCCGGCATGCGGAAGTTGGTGCGCACCCCGCCGATCTCCACCGCCGCGGTGGACTCCCGAGGGAAGCCGCTGCGCAGGATGCCCACATCCGTGGTGGTGCCGCCCACGTCCACCACGATGGCGTCGCGCAGCCCGGAAAGGAAGGCGGCGCCGCGCAGGCTGTTGGTGGGGCCGGAGGCGATGGTGAACACGGGGTACTTGCGGGCGTACTCCACCGCCATCAGGGTGCCGTCGTTCTGGGTGATGAACAGGTCGGCCTGGACCCCGTGGGCCCGCAGCACGTCCTGGAAGGAGCCGTAGGCCGCCTCCGCGATGCGGGAAATGGCCGCGTTCAGGATCGTGGCATTCTCCCGCTCCAGCAGGCTCACGCTGCCGATCTCGCTGGACAGAGCGATGGGGAATCCGGCGCCGAAGCGCTCCTCCGCCAGAGCCCGGACCAGCTGTTCCTGCTCATGGTTCACCGGCGAGAACACGCCCGAAACGGCCAGGGCTTCGATCCCGTCCTTGGCCAGGGCCTGCAGGGCGGAGCGGATCTCCTGCTCGTCCGGCGGGCTCAGGGGAACTCCGTTGTACTCATAGCCCCCGTGGACGATGTGCTGGTGCTGGCCGATGTGCGGCAGGATGTCCGCCGGCCAGTCGGTCAGCGGCGGGATGGCCAGCCCCGAGGGGGCCCCCAGGCGCACGATCCCGACCCGGCACAGGTTGCGGCGCTCCACGATGGCGTTGGTGCAATGGGTGGTGCCCAGCATGGCGTGGCGGATGTGCTCCGCCCGGACCCGGCCCTCCCTCAAGACCCCGTCCACGGCCTCCTTGATCCCCGAGGAGACGTCCGCCGTGGTGGGCCGCTTGCACTGGGCGAGCACCGCGTCGCGCTCGTCCAGGATGACCGCGTCCGTGTTGGTGCCGCCGACGTCGATTCCCAGGCGGTACTGCATTCAGGCCCTCCTCGCCGCAAGCTGCTCGATGGGTTGGTAGTCCAGGTCGTACTTGAAGTAGCGCGGCCCCACCTGGCGCAGGGCCTTCTCGGTCCTCCAGAACGGATCGCAGGGGATGCCGATGATCACCCCCCGCTGCCCGTACTTCAGGTGCTCCGTGGTGATCGGCGCGGCGGTTTCCCGGTCCAGGACCGTGATCAGGTCCGGCACCACGGC
>MIBK01000060.1:0-4990 GCA_001829505.1 Spirochaetes bacterium RBG_16_67_19
CGCCCACTGGCTGCGCAACATCCGCGACTGGTGCATCTCGCGCCAGCTGTGGTGGGGGCACCGCATCCCGGTGTGGTACTGCGCGACGTGTGGAAAGATGACCGTGGCCCGCCAGGATCCCGCCGCCTGCGCCCATTGCGGCAGCGGGGACATCCGCCAGGACCCGGACGTGCTGGACACCTGGTTCTCCTCGGCCCTGTGGCCCTTCTCCACCCTGGGCTGGCCGGAGGACACCCCCGACTTGCGGAGCTTCTACCCCACCTCGGTGCTGGTCACCGCCTACGACATCCTGTTCTTCTGGGTGGCCCGCATGATCATGATGGGCCTGGAGTTCCGCGGCGAGGTCCCCTTCCCGGACGTGCTCATCACCGGCCTGGTGCGCGACATGCAGGGACGCAAGATGTCCAAGAGCCTGGGCAACGGCATCGATCCCCTGGAGATCGTGGACCAGTTCGGGGCGGACGCTCTGAAGTTCACCCTGGCCTTTCTGGCCGCCCAGGGTCAGGACATATTGCTGAACAAGGAGTCCTTCAAGCTGGGCTCCAAGTTCGCCAACAAGATCTGGAACGCTTCGCGCTATCTGCTGATGAACCTGGAGGGGCGCAGCCTGGTGCCCGCCGGCAAGCTCACGCTGGACGAGGTGGACCGCTGGGTGTTCCACCGCCTGAACCAGGCCGTGCGCGCCGTGCGGGAGGCGCTGGAGCAGTACCGCTTCCTGGACGCCGCGCAGGGCGCCTACGAGTTCTTCTGGAACGACTTCTGCGACTGGTACCTCGAGGCCTCCAAGCTCAAGCTGGACGACCGCAAGATCACCCTGCTCTTGAGCGTGCTGGAAGAGTCCCTGCGCCTGCTGCACCCCCTGCTGCCCTTCGTCACCGAGGAGATCTACCAGAAGCTGCCGGAGCACGGGCCCAGCATCATGAGCGCCCCCTACCCGCAGGCTCGCCCGGAGCGCGAGCAGCCCGAGGCCGCGGCGCGCTTCGCCCTGGTGCAGGAACTGGTGCGGGCGGTGCGCACCGTGCGCGCCGAGTTCACCATCCCTTTCGACCGGCCCCTGCGCGTGGAGGTGGCCGCCGCCCCCGGCCCGCGCGAGGTTTTGCGCGACCACCTGGAGCTGATCAGCCTGCTCACCGGCGCCCGGGAGCTCAGCCTGGGGGCCCAGGGCGAACGCCAGGGGACCATCCCGGTGGTGGGCTCCGGCTTCGAGGCCTTCGTGCACGTCCGCGAGCTGATCGACCTGGGGAGGGAAAGCGCCCGCCTGACCAAGGAGCTGGCCAACCTGGAGCAGCAGGCCGAGCGCACCCGGGGCAAGCTGGCCAATGCGGCCTTCGTCGACAAGGCGCCCCCGGAAGTGGTGGCCAAGGAGCGGGAGAAGCTGGAGGAGCTGGCCCGGCGCCAGGAGAAGATCCGGGGCTATCTGAAGGACCTGCAACCCTGATGGCGGATGGGCGGTCGTAATGGAGGTGCAAGCAGTTCTTCTGTCCACAGGGGGCTGGGGAGCGCTCCGGCCAAGCGCCCAGGTGCTGATCGCCTCACTGCCGCTGGTGGCGGTGGTGTTGTTGGCAATCCTCACTTTTTTCTTTATACTCTGGGATTACAGGCGAAAGCGCCTGGTCATCGAGCGCGGCGGCACCCCGGCGCCCCGCAATCTGGACGAGAAACTGTTGCTGATCGGGATCGTGGCCCTGTTCGTAGGGGTGGGACTGCTGGTTTTCTTCGCCCTGAAAACGGGCCTGAGCGACGCGCTGCTGGGCGGGATCATCCCGACCACGGCTGGAATGGGGATCATCACCTACTATGTCTTTGTCCATCGCCGAAAAGCGAAAAGCTGAACCCGACAACGAGCTGGTACGGCGCGTGCTGGCGGGGGACGTGGAAGCCTACAGCACGATCGTGGCCCGCCACCAGGCGCGCGTGTTCTACCTGGGCCTGAAGTTCCTGCGCCGCACCGAGGACGCCGAGGACTTCGCCCAGGAGGCCTTCATCCGGGCTTACGAGAAGCTCTCCTCCTTCCAGGGCAACGTGCCCTTCGCGGCCTGGCTCTACCGCATCGCCTTCAACCTGGCGGTCAACAAGTACCACCTGAAAAAGCGGCAGGTCCAGGCGGTGAGCACGGTGGATATCCTGCCGGACTCCAGCTTTTCCCCGGAGCATCGCCTGCTGTCGGCGGAGCTCGCCGAGTGGGTGCGCAGGACCCTGCACAAGATCCCGGACATCTATCACGTGCTGATCCGCATGCACTTCTTCGAGGGCTTGAGCTACCCGGAAATTTCCAAGTCCCTGGAAATGCCGGTCAACACTATCAAGAGCTACATCTTCCGCGCCAAGGAGCTGCTCCGCCAGAAGATGCGGGCCTGGGACAAGGAGGCCGTTCATGGCTGAAAACCGGCTTCCGCTGCCCGGCGGGTCAGGCCTGTTGGGCCAGCCGGGCTTGCCTAGCCAGCCGGTGGACCTGCCCGGCGAGACCGAGGTGCGCCTGGCCGCCTATTTGACGGAGCACGGCTTCGCGGAGGCGGTGATGGAGCGGATCCGCTCGCTGCACCTGCACCCGCGAAAAGCCGTGGCCTGGGGCCTGTTCTGCCTGGCCAACCTGATCCTGCTGGCCGTGCTGGGCGCCAACGAGCCCTTCCTGTCCGGCTTCTTCGCGCCGCAGGCCGGGTTGAGCCAGTTCTTCTTCCTGTTCCTGGGCATCACCTTCCTGGGGGGGCTGGTGGGCTTGGTGCTCTGCGTGGATACCTCCCGGCTGCTGCCCTCGCACCACGGGGACGACTAAGCCGGAAGAGGCGCGAGGGCCGGGCTTCCCGCCCGGCTTCAGCTATTTCTCGCTGGTCACCACGGCACCCGGCGGCACGTCGTGGGTGAGCCAGACGTTCCCGCCGACCACCGCCCCGCGTCCGATGCGCACCCTGCCCAGGATCGTGGCCCCGGAGTAGATCACCACGTCGTCCTCCACGATCGGGTGCCGCTCCACGCCCTTGATCGGGTGGCCCTGCTGGTCCAGCGGGAAGCTCTTGGCCCCCAGGGTGACCCCCTGGTAGATGCGCACTCCCGAGCCGATGACGCAGGTCTCCCCGATCACCACTCCGGTGCCGTGGTCGATGAAGAAGCGCTCCCCGATGCGCGCCCCGGGGTGGATGTCGATCCCGGTCAGGCTGTGAGCCCGCTCGCTGATGATGCGCGGGATGAGGGGCACCCCCAGGATGTACAGCTCGTGGGCCAGGCGGTGGTAGGTGATGGCCAGGATCCCCGGGTAGCAGAAGATGGTCTCGTCGGTGCTGGTGGCCGCCGGATCCCCCAGGTAGGCCGCCTGCACGTCCGTGGCCAGGGTGTGCTGCAGGCGGGGCAGCAGCTCGAAGAACTCGGCGGTTATGGACTCCGCCTTGTCCGCGCAGCCCGGGCAATCCGGACCGTGGTGGTCGCACTCGAAGCACAGCCCGCGCTTGATCTGCTCCTTGAGCACGATGCGCACCCGGTCCAGGGTCGCCCCCACGTGGAAGCGCATGTTCTCCTCGTTCAGGTCCGAGGGTCCGTAATAGCCCGGGAACAGGGCCGAGCGCAGGTCCTCGGCCGCCGCCACGACCAGGTCGCGCGAGGGCAGCACCCGCCCACCGCGGGCCAGCCAGGACAGCAGCCCGTGCTCGGACTTGCACAGCTCGTTGACCACGTGGGTCAGGCGGCTGCCGCGGACCCGGGGCTTTTCCGCGTTGCTCATACCGCTACTTTCTCCCAGCCCCCCGAGCGCTCCGAGGCCAGCAGGGCGTCCAGCACCTTCATGTTGGCGACCGCGTCTTCCGGCGGGGTGGGCACCGGCCGGTCCTCCCGCAGCGCACGCGAAAAGGCCTCGAACTCCAGGCCGTACTGGTCGGCCGCCGCCATCGCCGGCTCGCGCTCCCCCACCGCCGTGGTGACGGTGAGGCGGGCGGGGCTGTCCGGGTACATGTTGAAGGGCACCTGGACGTGGATCCTGCCGCCGGTGCCCACCGCCTCCACCCCCTGGTTGGAGAAAACCTGCGTGCCCACACTGAAGGTGGCCCGGCCCTGGCCGAAGTCCAGGATGGCCGAGGAGAGCACGTCGGTCTTGAACACCGGGTCGCGGCTGACCAGGCTGACCACCCGGGCCGGCTCGGCCTGGAACAGCAGGCGCGCCGCGGACACCGCGTAGCAGCCGATGTCCATCAGGGCCCCGCCGCCGTAGTCCAGGACGTTGCGGATGTTGGTGGGGTCCTGGTTGGAGTAGCCGAAGCCGGTGTGCACCGCGCGCAGCGCGCCGATCTCCCCTATCCTCACCAGCTCCAGGGCCCGCCGCCACTGGGGGTGGAAGCGGTACATGAAGGCCTCCATGAGGCGCACGCCCTTCTTGCGGCAGTGCTCCAGGCAGGCCTGGGCCTGGCCGGCGTCCATGGCCAGGGGCTTCTCGCAGAGCACCTGCTTGCCGGCGTCCGCCGCGCGGCGGATCCATTCGGCGTGCAGATGATTAGGCAGGGCGATGAACACCGCCTCCAGGCTCCGGTCAGCGACGAGGTCCTCGTAGGAGCCGTAGGCGGTCGGGATGCCGAAACGCCCGGCCGTTTCCCGGGCCCGCCCCAGGTCGCGGGAGGCCACGGCGGCCACTTCGACAATCGCAGAGCCCTGTAGCGGCGGGAGGACCCGCTGGACGAAGTGCTTTCCAATGCCCAATACGCCCCAACGCACCGGTTTCATGATTCCAGTATACGTGGAAGGCCGCGCCGGGACAACAGCCCATCGCCGGGAGGCGGGCTCAGCGCGACGCCGCGCTCAGCTCCCCGGCTTGACCCGGCCTCTCGCTCCCCACCCCGCGCCTTGGCTCCCGCACACTGGGGTCGAATCGCGCGTGAAAGTAAGCATTCTTTGATCGGGAACGATAGTCGGTCGCACCGGGCGCAACTGTTCGGGATACCTCTTGGACGACCGCATCCTGCTGGACTGCGGCCCCGGAATTTGGAGCGCGCTCTACAAGAGGCCGGAACGC
>MIBK01000060.1:5013-20476 GCA_001829505.1 Spirochaetes bacterium RBG_16_67_19
TGTTTCCCACTTCCACCTCGACCACGTGGCGGACCTGATCTCGCTTCTGTTTGCGCGCTACGTGATGGAGGTGGGCAAGGAGCAGCCGTTGTCCGTGTACGGGCCGCTGGGCGCGAAAGGCCGGCTCGGGCGGTTGCTGGAGCCACACCTCGAGTGGCTGCGGGAGGTGAGCTATTCGCTCCACGAGCTGACGCCGGCCGAAATGAGGCTGGGTGACTACACGGTACGGGCGCTGCCGACGGGACACACCGCCGAGAGTATCTGCTTCAGGATTACCGACGGGGTGGGTGTCTCTCTGTTCTATTCCGGAGACGCCACCTGGAACGATGACATCGTGGAATTGGCCCGTTCCTGCGACGTGGCAATTGTCGAGGCCGCCCTGCCTTCCCACGGGCCGGCGCCGGACCACCTGACGCCGCATCTGGCCGGCCGCCTCGCCGCCCAGGCGAGTGTCAAAACGCTGCTCTTGACCCACTGCTACCCGGAGGTCTTCGCCGGCGACCCGGTAGCCGAGGCGGCCGCCGGTTTCGGCGGGGAGAAGACAGCCGGAGGGCTTCAGCCCTTCAGGCCCGAGTGCATGAAACTCTGAATGAAGCGTCTCTGGAAAACGATGAACGCCAGCAGGAGCGGAAGAACGACGATAATCGTCGCGGCCATGGTCAGAGACCATTCCGGATTGCTCTCCGTAGCCTGGGAGAGCAAGGCCAGCCCCACGGTGAGCAGGCGCGCCTTCCTGGTGTCCGTCACGATCAGGGGCCAGAAGAATTCGTTCCAGTGAAAACTGAGGCTCACCATGGCGAAGGCGATCAGGGACGGTTTGGCCAGCGGCAGAAGAACGTGGATGATGGTCGTCAATCCGCCCCCGCCATCCATTTTTACGGAATCCTCCATCTCCTTCGGGATCGCCTTGAAGGCTTGACGCATCAGGAAAGTGCCGTACGCCGAGGCGAAGTACACTACGCCGATGGCGATCTTGGTATCCAGAAGCTTCAGTGTGGAAATCGTGTGGTAGTTCGGAACCACGACGCTCTGGGGGGGCACGAGCAGCTGAACCAGAAACAGGACAAACAAGATGTCGCGTCCGGGAAACTTCAACCGCCCAAAGGCGTATGCGGCGAGGGAGATGGTGACGATCTGAACGGCCAGCACCATGACCACGACGATGATCGTGTTGAGGTAGTACCATCCGAAGGGCGCCACAGACATGGCCTTCCGGAAGTTGTCGAAGCTCAATGCTTCCGGCAGCCAATGAAAGTCGATGCTCATCAACTCGGGGAGGGTCTTGAACGCCGTGCTGACGAGCAGAAGCAAGGGCAACAGCATGACAAAGGCGAAAGGAACCAGCACCACGTAGGCCAGCAGGCTGTGCTTCTTGAGCGGTTGGACCATCTTGACTCCCTATACCTCGTAATAAATCCTGCGCCCGATCGTCGAAAAAATGACGGCCACGCAGATAAGCAGAAAGATGGTCAGCATACTGGTAAGAGTCGACCCCACACCCATGTTCCAGTATCGAAAGGCCTGCTGATAGATGTAATAGACCATCAGGTTGGTGGCATCGGCCGGGCGTCCCTGGGTCATGATGTAGACCAGATCGATGGATTGCAGGGAGTCCACGATGTTGATGATGAAAACGAAAAAGGTGTACGAGGACAGCAGCGGGAAAGTGATCCGCCAGAATCGGTGAAAACCTCCCGCCCCTTCCACGGTCGCCGCATCCAACAGCTCGGACGGAACGTTGTATAGCCCGGCCAGAAACAGAATCATGTAATAGCCAACGTGCTTCCAGACACCCACGGCAACGATGCACCACAGGGCGGTTTCGGTGCTGTTGAGCCAGGGTAGTGTGGGCAGGCCCAGGCCGCTAAGCAGGTGATCGAGCAGCCCGTACGTAGGGATATAGATCCAGAGCCAAATCAGAGCGGCGGCGGCCAGGGGAATCATCATGGGATAGAAGAGAGCGACTTTGAATACTCCGCTTGCCCTGACTTTCTTGTTGATCTGGACGGCGAGAAACAATCCCAGGGCCATGCTGATAAAGATGGTGCTCACCGAATACAAAAGGGTGTTCCACGCTACCTTCCAGAACAAGTCGCCTTTCAGGATCTCGACATAGTTCTGAACACCGGCAAAGACCTTTTGAGGATAGTCGGTGCTCCATCTGAAGAAGCTGATGAATATGGCGTAGAATATCGGGTAGTAGGTGAAAATCAACAGAAACAGAAACGCCGGGAGGATGTATAGATAGGATTTGATCAGGTTGCTTCGTTGCCGGTTCGACAACAGCCCCATGGTTTCCTCTTCGGAAAGCAAGCCCCCATTCGAAGGGATTCGTCCGGGGGCTTCGAATTCTGTCGCTAAGGTTGACTGTCGGGTCCTACTGCCACTTGGCCAGGATCTTATCCGCCCCTGCCTGAGCGTCTCTCAGTGCTTTGTCGATGAACGACTTGTCCGGATTGCCGCGGATGTTCTCATCCAGAACGTTCAACAGGTCGTAGATCTCGTTCATCCGGTGGGTCATCATGTTGCGCTCCACGTCCACCTCTGTAAGCTGCCGATAGGCGACTAAGGCCTGAGGCCACTCGTCGGTATAGGCCTTGTATTCCGCAACGTCGAAGGCGGCCTTCTTGACGGGTATGTACCCCGAGCCCAGGCTCCACTTGGCGGTATTCTCCGGCCTGGTCATCCACTCGACGACCTTCCAGGCGGCAGCCTGATGGCGTTCGTTGGTTTTGAAAAGGAAGAAGTTGCCACCCCCTTCGATGACAGCCTGGCGCCGGAAGCTGGGCAGGAAGGCGGTGCCGAAATCGAACTTCGTGGAGTTCCGGATGTACGTCAACGCCCCGGTCGAATGATAGAGCATGGCCGTTTTTCCGGCGGCGAAGTCCGACACCGACTGGGACCATGGGGTGATGCCGGGGGATACCTTCATCTCATACGCCAGCTTGTAGAGGAAATTGTAGACTTCCCGCATCTCCTTGGAATCGACGAGGATGTGCGTGCCAGCCTCGTTGTCTCCCTCCCCGCCGGCCTGGACCAACAGAGGCTTGATGACCCAGTAGTCGTTCGGAATCTCCACTCCCCAGCGCCCCACGTTGCCGCTTCCGTCCCTCTTGGCCAGTTTTGCCGAATAGTCCGCGAGCTCGTCCCAGGTCCTCGGCGGCCGATCAGGGTTCAACCCCACCTCCCGGAAGAAATCGCGATTGTAGTACATGATTGGTGTGCTCCGCTGCCAGGGAATGGACCAGAGCTTCCCGTTATATTGTCCGATGGGCAAGAAGCCCGGCGTAAACTCATCGAGGTATCTCTGTCCACCTTCCTGGGCGATGAAATCGTCCAGAGGAATGATGGCGCCGATGTCCAACAGGGTCAGCAGGTTCGGAGCGTCCAGGACGGTGAGATCCGGCGGGTTTCCCGCCAGGAAGGCGGTCTGGGCCTTATCCATGGCTTCCATGTACCCGCCCGCGAAGATCGACTCGACGTAGACCTCCTTTTGAGACTTGTTGAACTCGGAAATCATCGAGTCCATGAGCTGCGCTAGGGGACCGGCGACACCTACAGGATAGTACATGCGCAGGTAGACCGTCTTGCCCTCTTCCTTTTGTCCTCCGGTCCAGGCTAGCGCCACTACGCAGACGAGGAGCAGAATCACGAAGATCTTTTTATACATACCAGCGCTCCTTTTTTTCATTCAATCTCTGGTCGGTGATCTGAAGAGAAGAATCGACGGACAATCAGCTCATGGCATACCACCTCCTTGCCCTATTGACACGAGTGGTTCCGCTCCCGGTAGTACGGGATTTGATTGACACAAAACCTATCATAGCGAAGAATCTGTACTTTGTCAAGATACTTTAATAAGAGACTTCTTAAAGTATCTTGACGAACAATCCCGTATATGGTAGAAGGAAAGTTGAAGGAAAAAGGACGAGCATGAACAGGGTAATGCTTACCGGGGGCGGTGGATTCGTGGCGGGAAATATCATCGGGCAGTCCGCCCCTGAGCTTAAGGTTCATGCCATCGAAACTAGAGAGGTCTCGTTCCGTAGGAACAACCTGAGCTGGCACGCCGTCGACCTCCTGGATACGCCGGCGCTCAAGAGTCTGTTCGATCACATAAGGCCAGATGTCGTCGTCCACGCCGCCGCCCTCTCAGACATCGACTTCTGTGAAGCGCACCGAGACCAGGCGGAACGAGTCAACGTCGCCGTTACCCGGGTGCT
Organism: Spirochaetes bacterium RBG_16_67_19; assembly: GCA_001829505.1. GTDB lineage: Bacteria > Spirochaetota > Spirochaetia > SZUA-6 > DRHE01 > MIBK01. The sequence continues at coordinate 9,237 of MIBK01000060.1, forward strand.
GGCCGAGCTATGCCGCGAGATGAACAGCCGGATGATCTACTTCTCCTCCGACTCCGTCTTCGACGGTGAGACGGGCAACTACAGCGAAGAAAACGAACCCCAGCCGTTAAACGTCTACGCCCGCACGAAGGTCGACGCCGAGAACATCGTAGCCCACACCGTGCCGGACTGGGTAATCGTTAGGCCTTCGCTGGTCCTGGGGCTGCCGGCATTCGCGGCTGGAAATTCCTTTCTCTGGCGGATGATGCAGGCTCTCCAGGAAGGGAACACGGTGGCCTTTCCCAGCGAGGAGATTCGTTCGCCCATCGATGTCATTACTTTGAGCAGGGCAATTCTCGAGCTTGCCGAACACGACTACAAGGGCTACCTCCACCTCTCCGGAAACGATGCCCTGAGCCGCCTGGCGATGGCCAGACGCATAGCGCGCAGGCTAGGGTACGAGGAGGCGGTGGTCGTGGACAAGAAGCCCGACGTGGAGGGCGAACGGGCACGACGGCCTCGGGACGTCTCCCTGTCGAACAGGAGGGCGAAACAGATACTGAAGACGCCTCTCCGCAGCTTCAGTGAAGGGCTGGACCTGGCACTGACACATAAAGGAGTCGAAAGGCCTTGAGTCCCCCGGAAATCAGGTACGATCTCCAGATCAGGTTCGGCAGCGAGTACGGCCCGGAAGAAGAACGGGCGCTGATCGACGTGCTCAGGCAGGGCGCCCCGACCTCCGGGACGGCCTGTGAGCGGTTCGAGCAGGAGTTTGCCGCCTATTGTGGAACCCGATACGCCCGCGTGGCGACCAACGGCACCGCCGCTTTATTCCTGTCGCTCCTCGCCGCCGGGGTCGGCCGCGGTGACCGGGTAGTGACGACTCCGCTAACCTGGATCGCCACCGCGGCGGCGGCGGCAACCCTCGGCGCGGAAATCGATTTCGTCGACATCGATCCGGGAACCTACAACATGGACCCGGAGAAACTGCGGGACAAGGTGGCAAACACCAAAGCCGTGATCCCCGTTCACCTGTACGGACAGTGCTGCGACATGGATCCGATCCTGAGCCTGGCGCACAAACACGGTTTTCACATCATCGAGGACGCCTGCCACGCCATCGGCGCCCGCTACAAGGGACGCCTGGCGGGAAGCCTGGGAACGGCAGGGTGTTTCAGCTTCCACGAACAAAAAAACATGTCAACTCTGGGTGAAGGCGGAATGGTGGTTACCAACCGCCCCGAGATCTACGAGCGATTCTCCCTGTACCGCTCTCACTGCACCCGGGTATACGGGAAGAGCACCAAGTACTGCCAGATGGACGAGTCCAGACACCCGATGGGCAAGCGCTTCTGGTTTCAGGATTTCGACGATGTGGGCTACAACTTCCGCATGACGGATATTCAGGCTGCGGTCGGACGTATTCAACTGCGGAAGCTGGACGGGTTCAATGAGATCCGTGCCAAGAATGCGCGTTACCTCATGGACGCCCTGCGGGACGTCCCGGGTCTCACCTTGCCCAAGATCCTGCCGGGGAACACCCACGTCTTTCACCTGTTTCCGGTTCTGATCGACCCGGAGGGTTACGGGATCAACCGGGACGACTTCGTCTACGCCATGCTCCACAAACGGGGCATCAAGGTCGGCACCCACTATTCGCCAATTCATTTGAGCCAGGCGTTTCAGAAGCGAGGATTCAGAAAGGGGCAATTCCCGATCGCCGAGCACATCTCCGAGCGCCTCGTCACCCTGCCGCTCAATCCGCGTCAGACACCCGAAGCTCTCGAGTATCTGGTTGACAGCATTCGGGCTCTACCCAGATTGTAGAATCATGGGGAAGATCACCCATCCAGGCCGGGAAAGGATCAGGGATTCCAACAACAGGAAGATCCTTCATCTGCTGAGGGAGCGAAGGCAGCTCAGCAAGCAGGAAATCGCCAGCGAGACCGGGATCAGTATCCCGACGGTGACCAACAACGTCAGCCGCCTGATCGACGAAGGGATCGTCGAGGAAGCCGGCCTCTCGGAATCCACCGGCGGTCGCAAGCCCATGAGCATTCGCTATCTCCCCGATTCCCGGTACGCCTTTGGAGTGGACTTCGCCTCGAACCACCTCACCGCCAGCAACAAGATACGAGTGGCACTTACCAATCTCGATGCCTCCATAAAAGCCGAGGAGTTCTTCGACTACCAGGATTTCCACAGTGTGGACGAGATCATGACTCACATCCGCGACGTGACCGACAGGATCGTTCTCGCTGCTCGGATACCTGTCGAGCACGTCCTGGGCATCGGCATCTCACTGCCCGGCACGGTCAACGAGAAAAAAAAGATCTTGGAGGTGGCCCCGAACCTGTCGCCCGGGCTCGGCATGCACGACCTGGATTTCAGAGCCTACGAAAAGCTGTTCGCGTTTCCGCTTTTTGTTGAAAACGAGGCCAACGCCGCAGCCTTTGCCGAACTGGTCCTCGGCATCGCTCAGGACAAACGCAATCTGGTATACCTCTCGGTGAACCGCGGTATCGGGGCCGGGATCGTGGTAAGAGGACATATCTATAAGGGAAACATGAAGCGCGCCGGACAGGTCGGACACATCACGGTAGACTCCAAAGGCATCCTGTGCACCTGCGGCATGAATGATTGCTGGGAACTGTACGCAGCCTCCGGTGCCTTGATCCGCAACTACAACATGGCGTCCACCCGGAGAATCACAGACACCCAGGGCTTTCTGGAAAGACTTCGCTCCCCGGACCCGCTGGCCGTGAAAATCTGGGAGCGTTATCTCGACTATCTGGCCATCGGGATCAGCAATCTGTTGCTGTGTTACGATCCTCACTATGTCGTGATCGGCGGCGAGATCAGTCAGTTCGACGAGCTTCTGCTGGAACCGTTGAAAAAGAGGATCTTCGCGCGTAACAAGTTCTACAAGGGCGACGATCTGGAGATCCTCATCTCGAGTCTCAAGGATAACGCCGCCGTTCTTGGCGCTGGTCTCCTACCGTTTCAAGAACTCCTGTATGGGAACAACAAGATTATCTAACGATCCGATCAAAGTCTATGATGCCCGCTGGGAAGCGGGGGATTTCGGCGAACCGGAAGTCCGCAGACTCATCGAAGCCTTGCTCTTGTACGGACTGGGTCTGGGGGTGGACACGGTCACGCTCACCCGAGACGGACGGCTGGGAAGCAGCAGGGTCCTCGAGCTCGCTCTCGAAGCATCTCTGCGGGCGGGTTTCAACGTGGTCCTCTGCGCTGAGCCCGTCAGCACGACCCACAGCTATTTTCTGTCGTTTCGAACAACCCTCGAATCTCCCAACACCATGGGCCTTACCATCACCGCTTCGCACAATCCGGCCAGCTACGTCGGATTGAAGGTAACGGTCCCGCCGGTGCAGGCGGTCGGCCTGGACTGCGGCCCCGAAGGGGGGTTGAGCAAGGTTCGGGAGCTCTACCACAGCCGACAGGAACTCCAGGAACGTCCCGGCGGGACGCTGCGCATCGTGAATCTGACGGCGGAGTACATCCGGTTTTCCATGGAAGCGGCTGGAGTCTCGGAAGGAGCTCTGCGCGGCCTGCGCGTCGTGCTGGACGCGCTGAACGGCTCGGCCGGTCCCGAAATCTTCCGGGCGCTAGACGCGTGTGGCATCGATATTAAGCCGCTGCGGATCGTTCCCGACGGGCAGTTTCCCACAGGCGCTCCGAATCCGGCCAGCAGAGGCAGGATGGATCAGGCCGTCGCAGCCGCAGGGCTGACGACAGCAGCGGTGATCGGTACCGACGGCGACGGTGACCGCCTGGTCTTCGGCAACTCCAGAGGAATTCTGAGCGCCGGGTTTGCCTCGATCCCCGTCCTGCACTCCGCGGTGCGCGGCTCGCGCGAAACTCCCAAGGTGTTGCACGATCCCAAGACAAATCCGCTGGCCTTAAGCGAGTGGAAGAAAGCGGGAATTCGTCCGATGCTGTTCAGAAACGGGCATTCGCAAATCAAGGACTACATGCGCCGCCTTTCTGCGGTGGCAGCCGTGGAGGAATCCGGGCACTACTATCACCGCATCACCGAGAAGGGTCTGACGGTATTCTGCGAGAATTCGCTGATCACGATCCTCTCCTTTCTGAGGGCGCTCATGGCGAATCAGAAACTCTTCGACGAGTTGTGGAGGCTGCAGCACAGGGTGTTCACCACCGGGGAGATCAACTTCCAGCTGGAAAGCGATGAGGTCCGCGATCGAGCGCTGGACTCGCTGTTGGGCTATTTCGCCGGCGACCGCGCCATCCTGGTATCGGAAACCACCGAAGGGATCGACCTCCAGGGAACCGTGGTCAGCAAGGGGATGGATCTGGAGGTCGCCGACGCACCGGCAAGTGACCACTGGTACAGCGGCTACCTGCGAATCGCCACCAATGAAAAGGCTGTTGTCAGGATCTATGTTTCCGCGGGCGACGCCGCGTACGGCCGTCGGATCGAGGGGGATCTCCGAGAGATCCTTCAGCAGTACCGGGCCCGAGAGATCGACTAGAGCGCCACCTGCCCCACGAAACTCGTCGAGTTGCCGGACAGCCTGAATCGGCTCCGACGAGGCGCTTACCTCCCCGGCTTGACCCGGCGGAGGATGCGCCGCAACTGCTTGCGGATTGCCGGGTTTGGCGAACCAAGAAGCTGCGCACCGACGCGGTCCCGGTTCGCCCGAACCAATGCCACCACATCCGCCAGGTCTTTGGCGGCCAGCTCGATGCCGTCTTCTTTCTTTTTGTGCAGATACACCGCGGTTTTCAGTTCCAGGATGCCCCGCAAGTCCATGAAGTTCGCTTCGAGCGCGGTGTCGAACTCCGAAGGCACGATCATACCCCGATCATCGCCGCTATACAGGAAGTCCACCTCCACCTGGTTGCGCCTGTCGCGGGCGCCGTCCACTCGGGCGGTGAAATCCTCGCCCAGCGCCGCTTCGGTTCTCTGCCTGTCCCCCATTTGCAGCAATACGTCCACGTCCACAGTGGTGCGTACGGCTCCGTTGCGGACCACCGCCAGGCCCCCGATGATGGTATAGGGGATGCCATGCCGGGTAAAGCAGGCATGCAGACGGCGGGCCGTATCCAGCAGGGGCGAGTTTCGGAAGTCCCCGTTCAATTCCAGCACCTTCTTCGCGTTCATAGGGCTGGCAAAAAGTGTGCTCGGGCGGCTCGGATTTGTCAATCTCAGCCCCGAATTTGACCCTGCAGGGGCGATTTCGTATCTTTGGGAGAATCCCAGGAGTTACATATGCGATTGGACAAATACACCATCAAGGCCCAGGAAGCCGTCCAGGCGGCCGAATCCGTGGCCCATCGCTACAACCACCCCACCCTGGATCCGGAGCACCTCCTCTCGGCGCTCTTGGAGCAGCGCGACGGGGTCGTGCCGCCGCTGCTGTCCGCGCTGGGATCCCAGCCCGGAACCCTGTCCGGCGAATTGGAGAAGATCCTGACCCGCAAGCCCAAGGCTTACGGGGACGGGGCGCAGGTGTCCCTTTCCCCCGCCCTGAACAAGGCTCTGCACGACGCAGAGGGCGAAGCCGACCAGCTCAAAGACGAGTTCGTCTCCACCGAGCACCTGCTGCTGGCCCTCGGGGAGGCTGCGGGCGAGGCCCGCGAGTTGCTGCGCCGGCACGGGGTCGACAAATCCTCGATCCTGGAAGCCCTGCGCAAGATCCGCGGCAACCAGCGGGTCACCGACCAGAACCCGGAAGGCAAGTACCAGGCCCTGGAGCGCTACTGCCGCGACCTGACCGACCTGGCCCGCCGCGAGAAGATCGACCCGGTCATCGGCCGGGACGAGGAGATCCGCCGCATCATGCAGGTGCTGTCCCGCCGCACCAAGAACAACCCGGTGCTGATCGGCGAGCCGGGGGTGGGCAAGACCGCCATCGTGGAGGGCCTGGCCCGCCGCATCGTGTCCGGGGACGTGCCCGACTCCCTGAAGAACAAGCGCCTGCTGGCCCTGGACCTGGGCGCCCTGGTGGCCGGGACCAAGTTCCGGGGGGAGTTCGAGGAGCGCCTGAAGGCGGTGATCAAAGAGGTGGTGGAGTCCGAGGGCGGGATCATCCTGTTCATCGACGAGCTGCACACCCTGGTGGGCGCCGGGGCCGCGGAAGGGGCCATCGACGCCTCGAATCTGCTGAAGCCGGCCCTGGCCCGTGGGGAGCTGCGCGCGGTGGGGGCCACCACCCTGAACGAGTACCGCAAGCACATCGAGAAGGACGCGGCCCTGGAGCGGCGCTTCCAGCCCATCTTCACCAGCGAGCCCTCGGTGGAGGATACCATCGCCATCCTGCGCGGCCTGAAGGAGCGCTACGAGGTGCACCACGGAGTGCGCATCCGCGACGAGGCCATCGTGGCCGCGGCGGTGCTCTCCAACCGCTACATCACCTCCCGCTTCCTGCCGGACAAGGCCATCGACCTGATCGACGAAGCGGCCAGCCGGCTGAAGATCGAGATCGAGAGCCAGCCCACCGAGCTGGACCAGGTGCAGCGCCGCATGCTGCAGCTGAACATCGAGCGGCAGGCCCTGCGCAAGGAGAGCGATCCGGCCTCCAAGGAGAAGCTCAAGGAAATCGAAAAGGAGCTGGCCGAGCTGAAGGGCAAACGGGACGCCATGCAGCTCCAATGGCAGAACGAAAAGAAGGTCATCGAGGAGATCCGGGCCCTGAAGCAGTCCATCGAGGAGCTGGGCATCGAGGAGACCCGCTACGAGCGGGAGGGCAACCTGGCCAAGGCCGCGGAAGTCAAGCACGGGAAGCTGCCGGCCATCCGGCGGGAGCTGGAGGCGAGAACCAAGGCCCTGGAGAAGTCCGGGGAGAGCCACCTGCTGCGCGAGGAGGTCTCCGAGGAGGACATCGCCAAGATCGTCTCCACCTGGACCGGCATCCCCGTGTCCAAGATGCTATCCTCGGAGAAGGCCAAGCTCCTCAAGCTGGAGGAGATCCTGTCCCGGCGGGTGGTGGGGCAGGAGGAGGCCATCCGCGCCGTGAGCGATGCCATCCGCCGCAACAAGGCCGGGCTTTCCGACGTGGCCCGGCCCCTGGGAATTTTCATCTTCATTGGCCCCACGGGCGTGGGCAAGACCGAGCTGGCCAAGACCCTGGCCGACTTCCTGTTCAACGACGAGAAAGCCCTGACCCGGGTGGACATGAGCGAGTACATGGAAAAGCACACGGTGAGCCGGCTGATCGGCGCCCCCCCCGGCTACGTGGGCTACGAGGAAGGCGGCCAGCTCACCGAGGCGGTGCGCCGGCGCCCGTACTCGGTGATCCTGTTCGACGAGATCGAGAAGGCCCACCCGGACGTGTTCAACGTGCTGCTGCAGCTCCTGGACGAGGGCCGCCTGACCGACGGGCAGGGCCGCATCGTGGACTTCAAGAACTCGATCGTGATCATGACCTCCAACCTGGGCAGCCAGCTCCTCCAGCAGGCCGCGCGGGTGGAAGACGTCAAGGAAGAGGTCGCCTCCCTGCTGAAATCGACCTTCCGGCCGGAGTTCCTGAACCGGGTGGACGAGGTGATCACCTTCCAGCGGCTGGGCAAGGCGGAGATCCTCAAGATCGTGGACATCCAGCTCGGCCTGCTGGCCAGGCGCCTGGGCGAACAGGGCATCCAGCTTTCGATCACGCCGAAGGCCAAGGCCTACCTGGCGGAGGCCGGCTTCGATCCCCTGTACGGGGCGCGGCCCCTGAAGCGCACCATCCAGAACCTGGTGCAGAATCCCCTGGCCCGCAAGGTGTTGGCCGGAGAAATCAAGGAAGGCGGCACCGCGGCGGTGGACCTGGGCAAGGAGGGCCTCACCATCAAGTGAGGCGCCGGGCCGCCGGGGGCCTAGGCCTTGTGGCGGTGGCTCAGGAAGTCGATGGACACCGCGGTCAGCAGGATCAGGCCGGTCACCAGGCTCTGCCAGTACGGGGAGACATCCAGCAGGTTCAAAGAGGTCTGGATCAGGGCCAGCAGGGCCATGCCCAGCATGGCCCCCAGGATGGTGCCTTCCCCGCCGTTGAGGCTGGCCCCGCCGATCACCGCCGCGGAAATGGTCTCGAAGGCGATGGTGTCTCCATAATAGGGCGTGGCCGAGTTGAAGCGGGCGATGGTCAGCACCCCGGCCACCGAGGCCAGGGCCGCGGACAGCACGTATACCCCCATGCGCACGCGGTTGACGTTCACCCCCGAGAAGCGGGCCGCCTTCTCGTTGGAGCCCACGTAGTAGATCTTGCGGATGCCCGTGGAGCGGCGGCTCAGGAAGTCGAACACGACCGCCGAAACGATGAACAGCACGATCACGAAGGGCACCCCGATGCCGGGGATGATCCCGCGCCCCATGAACTTGTAGGCCGGGGGCATGCTCTGCAAGGGGATGGGCATGGCCGCCGAGATCACGAAGGTGGCCCCTCGGGCCACCTGCATCATGCCCAGGGTCGTGATGAAAGCCGACAGCCCGACCCGGGTCACGAAGAAGCCGGTGATGAAGCCGCAGCCGGTGCCCACCGCCACGCCGATGGCTGAGGCCAGCCAGATGTTCATCTTGGCGTTGAAGAACAGCGAGCCGGTCACCACCCCGACGAAGGCCACCACGGAGCCCACCGACAGGTCGATGCCCCCGCTGATCAGCACCAGGGTCATGCCGATGGCCACGAAGCCGTTGATGGCGAACAGCATGAACAGGTTGCGGAAGTTGTCCCCGGTCAGGAAGTACGGCGACAACAGGCTCATGGCGAAGCCGAGCACCACGATGATCACGATCGTGGTCCCCTCCCGGAAACCCTGAAAGCCGCTCAGGCCGCGGCGGAAACGGCTGGGGGCGGACTTGCCTTCGGCGCTCAGGTTCGGTTGACTCATCGTTGCTCCTCCAACAACCCTAATTGGGGCTCAGGCAGGCCAGCTGGATGATCGATTTCTCGTCGATCTGCCCGCCCTCCAGGATTCCGCACTGCCGGCCCTCGTACATGACCAGGACCCGGTCGCAGACCCCGACGACCTCGGGCAGCTCGGAGGAGATCATGATCACCCCGACCCCCTCCGCGGAGAGGCGGCGCAGCAGGTGGTAGATCTGGGTCTTGGCCCCGATGTCGATGCCGCGCGTGGGCTCGTCCATGATCACGACCTTGGGGGAGATGGTGAGCAGCTTGGAGACCAGCACCTTCTGCTGGTTGCCGCCGCTCAGGGAGCGCAGCTTCTGGGCCACGCTGGCCACCTTGATCTGCATCTCCTCCACGAAACGCCGGGCCAGGCTCGCCTCGGCCTTGCGCTGGATCAGCCGGTAGCGGGCCACCGCGTCCAGGTCGATGACCGAGATGTTGTTGGCCACGTTCATTTCCAGGAACAGGCCTTCGCTGGCCCGATTTTCGGTGAGGTAGACCAGACCCTGGCGGATGGCGTCCTTGTAGCTGCGGATCTCCAGGCGCCGCCCCCCCAGGCGCACCTCCCCGGCGCTCTTGCGGTACAGCCCGCAGATGGCCCGAGCCACCTCGGTGCGCCCCGAGCCGACCAGCCCGGCGAAGCCCAGGATCTCCCCCCGGCGGAGGTCGAAGTCCACGCCGGAGAACACCCCCTCCATGGCCAGGCCCTTGACCTCCAGGAGAACCTCCCCGGTGCGGTCATGAGCCTTGTCCGGGTAGATGTCCTTCAGCTCGCGCCCGACCATCATGTGCACCAGGCTCAACTGGTCCAACTGGCTGGCGGGGCGGGTGCCGATCAGCTGGCCGTCGCGCAGCACCGAAATGGTGTCGGCGATCTGATAGATCTCCGCCAGGCGGTGGCTGATGTACAGGATGGCCAGCCCCTTGGCCTTGAGGGTTTGGATGATGCGGAACAGGACCTCGGTTTCCGTCTGGGTGAGCGCCGCGGTGGGCTCGTCCAGGATGAGCACCTTGCAGTTGCCGGTGAGGGCCTTCACGATCTCCACCACCTGTTGCTGGCTGACGGAGAGCTCGCTCACCTTCTGCCGGGGGTTGATGTGGGCATGGCTGTCGAAATCGGCCAGCAGCTCCCGGGTGACCCGGTTGATTTCCTTGAAAGCCACCAGGGGCCGGCCGGCGTCGTCCAGCATGGGCATGTGGATGTTCTCGGCCACGGTGATTTGCTGGCAGAGGGCGATTTCCTGGTGCACGAAGCCGATGCCCATGCGCAGTGCGTCGTGGGGATCATGGATTTTAACCTCCCGGCCTTCCAGGAGCACCTCGCCTGAATCGGCCTGGTGCACCCCCCCGATGATGTTCATCAGGGTCGACTTGCCGGCCCCGTTCTCCCCGATGATGGCGTGCACCGAGCCGGGATAGAAACTCAAGTCGATGCCGGACAGGGCCTGGGTGGCGCCGAAGCGCTTGCTCACCTTCCTGACTTCCAGAATCGGGTTTTCCATTCCTCACCTCATCGAAAACGGAGGCATGGCCTGCAGGCCATGCCTCCGTATCATACCGGAAAAACTAGGCGCTTACCAAGGCTTGAAGGCCTGGGCCTTGCGCTTGGCCAGCCACTTGTTGGTGTAGAAGTACTTGGCGTTGTTCTGGTCGATCAGGTCCAGGCCGTTGTCCACGTAGGGCAGGTTCACGACGAACTGGCCCATGGCGGCGGTGCCGTTCAGGGGGTCCAGCATCTGGTTCTTGGTCAGGTACAGGATCATCATGCTCAGGTAGCCCTGGGTGTAGGCGTTGGGCTGGATGGAGCCGAACATCTGGCCCTTCTCGATCATCTCCAGGATGGCCGCGTCCATGTCGCAGGTCAGGACCTTGATCTTGCCGCCGAGCTCCACGGCCGCCTGGGCGGCGCCGCGGCCCGAGGGACCTTCCGGAGAGAACACGGCGCCCAGGTCCGGGTGCTTCTGGGCGGTGCTCATGACCCCGGAGTAGGCCTTGTTGTTGTCCTGCTGGGTGAGAATCTCCGCCACCACCTGGATGCCGGGGAACTCGGCCTTGATGGTCTCGATGAAGGTGTTCACGCGCAGCTGGTGGTTGGACTGGGTGTTGCGGGTGACCATGACCTTGCCCTTGCCCCCCAGGGCCTGGCCCAGGGTGCGGGCGGCGAACTGGCCCTCCTTCACGTTGTCCGAGGTCACGAAGGCCACCTTGCCGGTGCTGGTGTTGCTGGCGAAGGTCACGATCGGGATCTTCCGCCCCATGGCCGCCTTGACCGGCTCCACGAAGCCGGAGTCGTCGATCGGGCTCAGGGCGATTCCGGCCGGATTCTTGCCGGTGATCTGCTCGAACACGGTGACCTGCTTGTTCAGGTCGTACTCGGCGGCCCCC